>NZ_JACBXH010000046.1:0-31247 GCF_041381355.1 Pseudomonas sp. LM13 | reverse complement strand
CATATTTCTCCAGAGGGGTCAAGTTACCGGTGACCTCATCCGATATACGGTTATTACCGTAGTCGTATGAGGTCGCGTTATGTTCAGACAGATGAAGATTGCCCTGAGGGCTGGCTTGGGGTTCGGCATCGTGGCGTTGCTGGTCTTTGCGCTCGGCGTTTTCGCGCTGACGCGCATCTCGGCAATGGAGGATGAGACTGAGGAAATCGGGCAGCATCTGTTACCAACGATTCAGTTGTTGGGTCAAGCAAACCAGGATTTCCTACGTATCCGTGCCGGAACCTTGCGGCTGCTTATTGGTGACCAGCAAGAGCAGCGCAGCGGTGTAGACGGCCTGCAGACGCTCCGCAGAACGCTGGCGCAAGAGCGCGAGGATTTGGATCGCCTGGTTCAGGACGCCCAGGGCAAAGCGCTGCTGGCGACATTCGATCAATCCCTGGCCCGCTACGAGACCTTTCAGCGGCAGATGATAGATCTCGCGTTGCAGGGACGTACGGATGAGGCGATCGCGATCACACGAGGCGAGCTCAACGAGCATGCGCGCGTCACTTCGGAGACCTTGCGCGACATTATCGACATCAAGCGTAAAGCCGCCGATGCGGCTAGCGCCAACTCCATGGCAGTCGCGGCTAGCGCTTTCCAGGGTGTAGTGGTCGCCATGGTGCTGGCGGTCATCGCGACCATCATCCTGGCACTATTGCTGACCCGCAGCATCGTTCAACCGCTGGCCGAGGCTGTCGGCGTCGCCGAAGTCATCGCGGGCGGCGATCTGACCCGCAGCATTCGGGTGGTCGGCAATGACGAGCCCGCGCGCCTGCTCGTCGCGCTTCAGGCCATGCAGCAAAGTCTTCGCGATACCATCCAGGGTATTTCCCACTCATCCAACCAGTTGGCCTCGGCGGCGGAAGAGCTCAACGTCGTGACCGAAGACTCTACCCGTGGCTTGCATCAGCAAAACCACGAGATCGAGCAGGCCGCCACCGCAGTCAACGAAATGACCACCGCGGTGGATGAGGTGGCGCGCAATGCCGTCGCGACGTCCGAAGCCTCGCGCGAGTCCGACGAGACGGCGCAGCATGGTCGGCAGCAGGTCATCCGCACGGTCGAGTCGATCGACCTGCTGGCGGGCGACGTAACCCAGACGGCCACCGAGGTGGAGCGGTTGGCAGGCCAGGTGCGCGATATCAGCAAGGTGCTGGACGTGATTCGCTCCATCGCGGAGCAGACCAACCTGCTGGCCCTCAACGCGGCTATCGAAGCGGCGCGCGCCGGTGATGCTGGACGGGGGTTCGCCGTGGTTGCCGATGAGGTGAGGGCTCTGGCGCACCGCACACAGCAGTCGACCGCAGAAATCGAACAGATGATCGGCGATGTACATCAGGGCACCGACAAGGCGGTGCATGCCATGCAGGCGAGCAATGAGCGCGCCAGGACCACGCTGGAGCTGGCGCGGGCAGCCGGTGAGGCGCTCGATGGCATCGCCAGCGCGATCAGCCAGATCAGCGAGCGCAACCTGGTGATCGCCAGTGCGTCGGAGGAGCAGGCTCAGGTCGCCCGAGAGGTTGATCGCAATCTGGTGAACATTCGCGATCTGTCGCTGCAATCTTCAGCGGGTGCAAACCAGACCAGTGCAGCCAGTCAGGAGCTGGCACGCCTGGCGATCGACCTGAACAATCTCGTGGCACGCTTCCAGGTCTGATCCCGAGGGCGCTCGCCAGGGCGCCCTTTGTTCTTCAAGCGCTTCGAGCCGACTACTTCGCCCACCCGTGACAGCTCAATGCTGGGCATGGGCGGTCCAGCGGCGTACCATCCCGCGTTTTTCCATGGCAGGAACGGTCCGTTCGGGGTCGTTCTTTCCCAGCTGCGAGATGCGCCTATGTCCGATATGCCTCGAATCGTCCGCTTCATCAGTCGCACCAGTCTGGTACTCCAGATCGTCATCGGACTGGTCGTCGGAGCGTTACTGGCGCTCTTCCTGCCGGCTGCCGCCAAATCGGCCGCGCTGCTGGGCGACCTGTTCGTTCAGGCGCTCAAGGCCGTAGCGCCGGTTCTGGTATTCGTGTTGGTGACTTCGTCACTGGCCAACCACAAGCGCGGTCAGCCCACCCACATACGGCCCATCATCGTGCTTTACGCGCTGGGTACGCTGAGTGCGGCGGCGGTTGCGGTGCTGGCGAGCTTCCTGTTTCCGACCTCGCTGACGCTGGTAAGCGAAGCAACTGACGTGATACCGCCGTCCGGGGTAGGAGCGGTCCTCAATACGCTGCTGTTCAATATCGTCGACAACCCGGTGCGTGCGCTGCTCAATGGCAACTTCATCGGCATCCTGGCGTGGGCAATCGGTCTCGGCTTCGCCTTTCGCCATGCACAGGACAGCACGCGGCGGCTGATTGGCGACCTGTCCGATGGCGTCACGCTGATCGTCAAGGTGGTGATCCGCTTCGCGCCGCTCGGTGTGTTCGGCCTGGTCGCCGGTACGCTGGCCGATTCGGGCTTCGATGTGCTGCTGGGCTATGTCCGGCTGCTGCTCGTGCTGGTGGGCGCCATGCTGTTCATGGCGCTGGTGATGAACCCGCTGATCGTGTTCTGGCAGATTCGCCGCAATCCCTATCCGCTGGTACTCACCTGTCTTCGTGAGAGTGGCATCACGGCCTTCTTCACGCGCAGTTCGGCTGCCAATATTCCGGTGAACATGCAGTTGTGCCAGCGTCTCGGGTTGCACAAGGACACCTACTCGGTGTCCATCCCGCTGGGTGCGACAATCAACATGGGTGGGGCGGCAATCACCATCACGGTGCTTACGCTGGCTGCGGTCAATACTCTCGGCATTCAGGTGGATATCGCCACGGCGGTGCTGCTGAGCCTGTTGGCGGCGGTCTGCGCCTGCGGGGCCTCGGGTGTCGCCGGCGGCTCGCTGCTGCTCATTCCGCTGGCCTGCAGCCTGTTCGGGATCTCCAATGACCTGGCGATGCAGGTCGTGGCGGTCGGCTTCATCATCGGCGTGGTGCAGGACTCGGCAGAAACCGCGCTGAACTCGTCGACTGACGTGCTGTTCACTGCAGCCTCCTGTATCGCCCATGGCGATATCGACGAGGGTGCTGAGCGGCGCGTCTGAATCAACTGATCGCGGAAACAAGAACGGCGCCCTAGGGCGCCGTTCTCATGTGTCGCTTGCTGCTGGCTCAGGCCTTGTAGCGACGCAGTACCAGCGTGGCATTGGTGCCGCCGAACCCGAAGCTGTTGCTCATGATCGTGTCGATCTGAGCGTTCTCGCGGGTTTCGCGAAGGATCGGCATGTCGGCGACTTCCGGGTCCAACTCGTCGATGTTGGCCGAGCCGGCGATGAAGTTGCCTTCCATCATCAGCATCGAGTAGATCGCTTCGTGAACGCCGGCGGCGCCCAGCGAGTGGCCGGACAGGCTCTTGGTCGAGCTGATGGTCGGGACCTTGTCGCCGAACATGTTGCGTACGGCCTTGATCTCGGCCACGTCGCCCACCGGGGTGGAGGTGCCGTGGGTGTTGAGGTAGTCGATCGAGCCCTCGACGGTGGACATCGCCTGCTGCATGCAGCGCAGGGCGCCTTCACCGCTCGGTGCGACCATGTCGTAGCCGTCGGAAGTGGCGCCGTAGCCGACGATCTCGGCGTAGATCTTGGCGCCGCGCTTGAGGGCGTGCTCCAGCTCTTCGACCACCACCATGCCGCCGCCGCCGGCGATGACGAATCCGTCACGCTTGGCATCGTAGGCGCGCGAGGCCTTTTCCGGGGTTTCGTTGTACTGGCTGGACAGGGCGCCCATGGCGTCGAACAGGCAGCTCTGGCTCCAGTGCTCCTCTTCACCACCACCGGCGAAGACGACGTCCTGCTTGCCCATCTGGATCTGCTCCATGGCATGGCCGATGCAATGCGCGCTGGTAGCGCAGGCCGACGCGATGGAGTAGTTGATGCCCTTGATGCGGAACGGCGTGGCCAGGCAGGCGGATACCGTGCTGCTCATGGTGCGCGGCACGCGGTATGGGCCGATGCGCTTGACGCCCTTGTCGCGCAGGATGTCGATGGCTTCCATCTGGTTGATGGTGGAAGCCCCACCCGAGCCGGCCACCAGGCCGATGCGCGGGTTGGAAATGTCATCCAGGCTGAAGCCGGCGTCCTTCACGGCCTGCTCCATCGCCAGGTAGGCGTAGGCGGCGGCGTCACCCATGAAGCGCAGGACCTTGCGGTCGATCAGCTCTTCGAGGTTCAGGTTGACGGAGCCCGAGACCTGGCTGCGCAGCCCCATGTCCGCATAGGACTGGTTGAAGCGAATGCCGGGGCGACCGGCGCGCAGGTTGCCGGAGACGGTCTCTTTGTCATTGCCCAGGCAGGAAACGATACCCAGGCCAGTGATCACGACGCGACGCATGCGGATGTCCTTCAAAAGCTGTCGGTAGAGGTGAACAGGCCGACGCGCAAGCCTTCGGCACTGTAGATCTCGCGGCCATCAACGCTAACGGTGCCGTCGGCGATACCGAGAATCAGCGAGCGGTTGATGGTGCGCTTGATGTGGATGTTGTAGGTGACCTTCTTCGCGGTCGGCAGCACCTGACCGAAGAACTTCACTTCGCCCGAGCCGAGGGCGCGGCCGCGGCCAGGGTTGCCCTGCCAGCCGAGGTAGAAGCCGACCAGCTGCCACATGGCATCGAGGCCCAGGCAGCCGGGCATGACCGGATCGCCTTCGAAGTGGCAGGCGAAGAACCAGAGATCAGGGTTGATATCCAGCTCGGCGACCAGCTCGCCCTTGCCATACTTGCCGCCCACTTCGCTGATGTGAACGATACGGTCGACCATCAGCATGTTCGGCGCAGGCAGTTGCGCATTACCGGGACCGAAGAGTTCGCCGCGGCTGCAACGAAGCAGGTCTTCCCGAGTAAAGGCGTGTTGTTTGGTCATGCGTATTCCTCAATGGGCCCCGCGAAGGGCTTTGCTGCTTACATACCGGGCCCGAGTTCGAGGCCTGATCATCAAGACTAGTCATAGACTGTCGCGTTGTGGCTAAAGTCACAGCCTGACAACAGCGACGCCATTCATGCCATATCTGTGGCCGAAGGGCGCAAAGACAGAATTGGGCGGCTACTTTAACACTCCTGAACTGCTAACGAGGACCTTGCGACAGCGTGTCCTCTATAGACAATCGTTGCAGTGACGGTTGCCTATTGCTCGCAAATGCGTATCTCAGCGGTGCAGACGCGGCGCTAAGTCGATGATTTGGCGGGGTTTGGCTTTGCGCTGGTGGCCGCCAGCATGAAACGTATAATGCCCGTCACTGCCATCGCGAATGGCTCATAACGGAAACCACATGACACAACAGCAATCCATCGCGGTACTCGGCGGCGGCAGTTTCGGTACCGCGATCGCCAACCTGCTGGCCGAGAACGGGCATCACGTCCTGCTCTGGATGCGCGATGCACAGCAGGCCGAGTGCATACGTACGCAGCGGCAGAACCCGCGATATCTGAAGGGCGTCGAGGTTCTGCCGCAGGTGGAGCCGACCACGGATCTGGCGTCGACCCTTGAAGCTTGCGAGCTGGTTTTCGTCGCGCTGCCCTCCAGCGCCCTGCGCCAGGCGTTGCAGCCGTTCGCCGCGCAGCTGGGCGGCAAGATGCTGATCAGCACCACCAAGGGCATCGAGGCGGACGGTTTTACGCTGATGAGCCAGATTCTCGAGCAGATTGCGCCACAGGCTCGTATCGGCGTGCTGTCTGGACCGAACCTGGCTCGTGAAGTGGCCGAACACGCGCTGACCGCTACCGTCGTGGCGAGTCAGGACGAGGCGTTGTGCCGCAGCGTACAGCAGGTCCTGCATGGTCGTACCTTCCGCGTCTACGCCAGTTCCGATCGATTCGGTGTCGAATTGGGCGGGGCGCTGAAAAACGTCTACGCGATCATGGCCGGCATGGCAGCCGCGCTGGGCATGGGCGAGAACACGCGCAGCATGCTGATTACCCGGGCCCTGGCGGAAATGACACGCTTCGCGGTGAAGCTGGGGGCCAACCCCATGACCTTTCTCGGCCTGGCCGGTGTCGGCGACCTGATCGTCACCTGTACTTCACCCAAGAGCCGCAACTTCCAGGTGGGCTATGCGCTTGGCGAAGGACTAAGCCTGGACGAGGCGGTTTCCCGCCTGGGCGAAGTTGCCGAAGGCGTGAACACCATCAAGGTGCTCAAATGCAAGGCCGAGGAACTGCAGGTCTACATGCCGCTGGTCGCGGGGTTGCACGCCATTCTGTTCGAGGGTCGTACGCTCGATCAGATCATCGCCATGCTGATGCGTGGTGAGCCCAAGACCGACGTGGATTTCATTTCAACCGACGGATTCTGAACCGAGCTCCAGGAGACTCCATGAACCAATCCAATCAGGCGACGGACCGGGAATCCTTGATTCTACGAGCCGTCTGGATGCTGATCTTCTTCTTCGTCTGGCAACTGGCCGAACTGGTGCTGCTGGTCGTGGTGGTCCTGCAGCTGGTGCTGCGTCTGGTCAAGGGGCACCCGGACGCCAGTCTGCAGGGCTTCGGTGACAGCCTCAGTCAGTACGTTGCGCAGATCGGACGCTTCGCTACTTTCAATACCGAGCAAAAGCCCTGGCCGCTGTCCGACTGGCCGGCGCCGAGACCGGCTGACGTCGAGCTGACACCGCCGGCACCTCCCGCCGCGCCGGAGCAGCCGAAGGAGGGGCCGGCACCATGAGGCTGTGGTTGTTGCGTCATGGTCACGCCGAGCCGAACGCGCGCACCGATGCCGAGCGCAATCTGACCGAGGGTGGGCGTCGAGATGTCCGGCGCAGTGCCACCTTTCTGCGAGGCAAACCGCTGCAGACGATCCTTGTGAGCCCGTACCGGCGCGCGCAGCAGACTGCGGACGAGGTCTGCGCGGCGCTGGGCTTCAGCGGCCGGCGCGAAACCGTGGACTGGGCCACGCCCGAGTCGGATCTGCAGGAGGCCCTGAGAGCGCTCGATTCGCGTGGCGAGCACGATCTGCTCCTGGTCACCCACCAGCCCTTCGTCGGCAACCTGGCCGGTTGGCTGGTCAACGGCCACTACGGCGATCCGCTGCCGATGGCAACTGCATCGCTGGCGGAGCTCGAAGGCGAGGCGATCGCCGGCGGGCTGATGCGACTGGTATCGCTGCACGACGTTGGTTAGGGTTGCTGCTGCTCACCTCGCCGCTCCGTGTGAGGTGAGCCAACGACAATAACCATCAGGAGCACGTCCCTTGAGCATCTGGCACCGTCAGCCCGACCTGGAAGCACTGCATAGCACGCGCAAGAACACCATTAGCGAATTGCTGGATATCCGCTTCGAATCGTTCGACGAGTCATCGATCACGGCAAGCATGCCGGTCGATGCCCGCACCCATCAGCCTTACGGCCTTTTGCATGGTGGTGCTTCGGTCGTCCTGGCCGAGACCCTCGGTTCCATGGCCAGTTATCACTGCATCGATACCAGCAAGTTCTACTGCGTCGGGCTCGAGGTGAACGCCAATCATCTGCGCGGCTTGCGCAGCGGTCGCGTCACAGGTGTGTGCCGACCGGTGCATCTAGGGCGCTCCACGCACGTCTGGGATATCCGCCTGAGTGGTGAGGACGGCAAGCCCAGCTGCATTTCCCGGCTGACCGTCGCAATCGTGCCGCTGGAAAGGAACTGAGCACGCGGCGGGTCGCCATTGCGGCCTGCTGATTGGCCTGAATGCCCTTCATTCGGCAGGACTATGGCGATTGCTGCCTGCCGGGGCCTGCCGGACAATGGCGATCCAGTCCGTCCGGCAACACTTTCTTCATGACGCAACGCATCTTCTTCGCCCACGCCAACGGCTTTCCTTCTGCGACCTATCGCAAGCTGTTCGAGGCGCTCGCGCCGGAATATCAGGTCACGCACATGGATCGTCACGGTCACGATCCGCGCTTTCCGGTGGATGACAACTGGAACAACCTGCTCGAGGAATTGTTCGAGCAACTCGAGCGTCTGCGCGAGCCGGTCTGGGGCGTGGGCCATTCCTTCGGCGGCATGCTGCACTACCGCGCCGCATTGTTGCGGCCCGACTTCTATCACGGGGTGGTCATGCTCGATTCACCGTTGCCGACCTGGTTCGACCAGACCGTCATCTGGGCCGCCAAGCGCCTGGGCTTCATCGACCGACTGACCCCGGCTGGCCGTACGCTTGGACGTCGCGAGCAGTTTTCCAGCGCCGAGGAAGCGCGTGCCTACTTCGCCGGCAAGGCTTTGTTCAGCAGCTTCGACCCGGAATGTCTCGAAGCCTATATCGAACATGGGCTGGAGCCGACAGGGCAGGGAATGCGCCTGCGCTTCGATCCGCAGACCGAAATCAGCATCTACCGCAGCGTGCCGCATCTCACGCCGGGCTGGCCGCCGGCACTGAGGATTCCACTGGCCATGGTGCGTGGCCGCGAAAGCCGCGTGGTGCTGCCGCATCACGGCTACCTGCTGCGGCTGATGGCGCGTGGCGAAGCGCATACGCTACCCGGTGGGCACATGTTCCCGTTCGAGCGGCCGCAGCAGACCGCCGAGAAATTGCGCGAGCTGCTCGGCCGCTGGGGTGCGCAGCTGGAGCTATCCAAGGGGGCGGCATGAGTGTCCTGTTCGAAGAGGTCCGACTGAGCCTGCCTCACCTCGAGGTGGCGGCCCACCTGTACGGGCCTGAAGATGGTCAGCCAGTGATTGCCTTGCACGGCTGGCTGGACAACGCGGCGACCTTCACCCGGCTTGCGCCGCGCTTGCAGGGGCTGCGCATCGTTGCGCTCGATTTGCCAGGTCACGGCCATTCCGACCATCGTCCGGTCGGGGCCAGTTACAACATCTGGGACTATGCCCACGACGTGCTGCAAGTCGCCGAGCAGTTCGGCTGGAAGCGTTTCTCCCTGCTCGGACATTCCATGGGGGCGATCGTCTCGGTCCTGCTGGCCGGTGCGTTGCCCGAGCGGATCGAGCGGCTGGCCTTGATCGATGGCGTGATTCCCTACACCGGCGAAGCGGACGAAGCACCGCAGAAGCTGGGTGCGGCGATCGAGGCGCTGCTGGCGGTAGATGACAAACGCAAGCCGGTTTATGCCACCTTTGATCAGGCCGTTGCTGCGCGTATGAAAGGCGTTGGTGCGGTCAGTCACGAGGCCGCGCAGCTATTGGCTCAGCGCGGGTTGATGCCGGTGCCGGGAGGTTACACCTGGCGCACCGATGCGCGCCTTATGTTGCCTTCGGCGATGCGCCTGACACGCGCCCACGCCCTGGCGTTCGTCGAGCGGGTGGCGTGTCCAGCCAGCCTGGTGCTGGCAGAGGGCGGGTTGATGACCCAGCCAGAGCTGCGTTCGATGGTCCAGGGGCTACCGTTCGCCGTTCGCGAACTGCCCGGCGGGCATCATCTGCATCTGGACGACGAAGCCGGCGCCGAAGCGGTCGCCTCGCTATTCAACGCGTTCTTTCAGGCGTAGCAGCTGCACACCTCTGCAATACTCTCTCGTAAAGCCTCGCTTGACTTGTTTTTGGCAAGTGGTGAGGCTGGCAACGGCGCTGGCCGGCCAGCGCGTTCATGCGGGCTGTGAGCTGATCGGTCCTCGGCCGGCGTCATTGTTCCAGACTGGCTATTCATCGATGTCAGTCTCGTGCCCATGTCCATTGAGGAGTGTTATGCGAAGTGCATGGATAGTGGCATCGTTACTGTTCGCTGGTGCAGCGGGGGCCGCCGATATACCCGGCAGTGCCGATCTGGAGGCGCTTTCCCGTTTTGCTCAGGCTCAGATCGTCGATTATCGGCAGGATCAGGTGCAGGAGCGCGTCTATCCGCAGGATTCGATCCGGCGCATCAGCGGCAAACTGCGTATGGCTGCACAAGTCACCGTTTCTGGCGAGCTTACGGCCATCACTTACCTGCTACCAGCTACGCACACCGGTATCGAAGCGTTCACCCAGGCCCGGGGTGAACTGTTGCGCCAGGGTGCTGAGCTGCTTTTCTGGTGCGAAGGGCGCGAATGTGGTTCCAGCAGCCTCTGGGCCAACGCCATCTTCGGCAAATCCATGCTTTACGGGCCAGAGGGCCAGCAGGCCTACCTGTTGGCGCGTTTGCCGGAGGTCGATGGCAGCCTGGTGGCGCTCTACGGTATTACCCGTGGCAATGGCCGACCTTACCTGCATGTGGAGCAGCTTCGGCCGGAACAACCGCTGGGTGAGGTATTACCTACCGCGGCGACCCTGTTGCGGCAATTGCGTAGCACCGGTGAGCTGCAATTGCCTCGTCTTGCCGATGAGCCGACGGCAGAGTGGGGCGGCATCCTGGCCAGCATGTTGCGCCTGGACAGCACCATGCGCATCAGCCTAGCCGGACGCGGTGCGGTAGCCTGGCGCGAGGCGCTGATCGTCGAACGCATTCGCCCCGGACGGCTCGAGGTGGATGATTCCGAGCAGGCCGGCCTGCTCATCAGGCTATTGCGCTGATCGGTCATTGCGGCTGCAATAGCCGACTTTACCGACGCATCCGCAAACGAGAGGACGCGTCGGCTCTAATCTCTAGAGTAACTTCCCATGCTCAACAATGATCGCCTGCTTGTGCAGATCCTGCTGGTCGGCTTGCTGGCGGCCTGCCTCTGGGTGCTGGCTCCATTTGCTTCCGCCTTGTTCTGGGCTGCCGTGCTGGCTTTCGCCAGCTGGCCGCTGATGCGCCTGCTGACCCGCTGGCTGAACGGTAACGCCACGCTTGCCGCTGGCTTGCTCACCTTCAGCTGGATGGTGCTGGTGGCCGTGCCGCTGGTATGGCTGGGTTTCAATATCGCCGACCAGATTCGTGATGCCAACGCGCTGTTGCATGACCTGCAGGTTGAGGGACTGCCGCCAGCGCCAGACTGGCTCGGTGAGTTGCCGTTGATCGGCGATTCGCTGGTGAGCTTCTGGGACACGGTAGACGAGCAGGGAACTGCGCTGATCGCCAGCATTCGCCCCTACATCGGTCAGGTCGCCAACTGGCTGCTGGTGCGCAGTGCGCGAATCGGCGGCGGCATGCTCGAATTGGCACTGAGCCTGGTGCTGGTGTTCTTCTTCTATCGCGACGGCCCGCGCCTGTCGGCCTTCGTGCACAGTCTGCTGCACCGGCTGATCGGTGATCGCGCGGATCATTACCTCGAGTTAGTGGCCGGAACGGTGCAGCGCGTGGTCAACGGGGTGATCGGGACCGCCGCGGCGCAGGCGATTTTGGCCTACGTCGGTTTTCTCATCGCCGGCATCCCTGGTGCGCTGGTACTGGGGCTGCTGACCTTCGCCTGCAGTTTCATCATGGTACCCCCGCTGATCTGGGGGCCGGCAGTCGCCTGGCTGGCCTGGCAGGGCGACTACGGCATGGCGGTGTTCCTCGGCATCTGGGGCATGTTCGTCATCAGCGGCGTGGACAACGTGCTCAAGCCCTATCTCATCAGCCGGGGCGGCAACCTGCCGCTGGTGGTGGTGCTGCTCGGGGTATTCGGCGGCATCCTAGCCTTCGGCTTCATGGGACTGTTCCTCGGTCCGACGCTACTCGCGGTCGCCTACAGTCTGCTCGGCGACTGGCTGATCAAGGAGGTGCCGAAGATGCCGACCCACGAGTCGACACAGCTGCCAGGCGAGTCGCGCGAATCGATCGGCCCATAGCGACGGGGCGCGTTCACTGCTCCTCTTCGTAGCGCACCAGCGCGTCGTGGGCGACGATGCGTCCGAGCTCGATCAGCTCGAGCGCCTTGTAGAACTCGTAGAAGCGGCAGGCCCGCTTGGGGATGTTGACCAGCACGTTCGGCGGGTAGCCGGCGATCTTGTACTGCGCCAGGGATGACTGCATGACATCGAAACTCTGGTTGATCAGCTCCAGCAGCGACGCCGGCCCGGTCACGTCGACCACGGTCGCGCCTTCTGCGGATTTCGGAGCGCTGCGGCTGGTCGGCGCTGCGGGCGGCTGATCGCCGCGCAGCAACTCGCCGGTGCGGATGTCGTCGAGTTCGGCCAGGGCAGTCTCCTCCTTGCGCCAGAAGGGCAGGTGCGAACTGATCGAACTCATGATCGTGTCGAAGCGTCCGGGGCGCTCGATCTCCGGCAGCGGGTACTGCTTGTGGTTGTTGGCGTTGAGGTTGACCGCGATGATCATGTCGCAGTGCGCCGACACCACCGGGACGATGGGCAGAGGATTGAGCAGGCCGCCGTCGACCAGCATGCGGTTACCCTGCATCACCGGGGTGAACAGGCTGGGAATGGCGGCGGAGGCGCGCATCGCCAGCTCCAGGCTGCCTTCCTGGAACCAGATTTCCTGCTGGTTGGTGAGGTCGGTGGCAACGGCGGTGAAGGGGATCGGCAGGTCCTCGATGCAGACCTTGCCGACCATGTCGCGGATGCGCCCGAAGACCTTTTCGCCGCGGATCGCCCCGAGGCTGAAACTGGGGTCGACCAGGCGCAGCAGATCCAGGTAATCCAGGCTTTCGATCCAGCTCTTGTACTCGTCGAGCTTGCCGGCCGCGTAGATGCCGCCGACCACAGCGCCCATGGAACAGCCGGCGATGCAGGCGATCTCGTAGCCACGTGCTTCCAGCTCCTCGATCACGCCGATGTGCGCATAGCCCCGCGCACCGCCGGATCCCAATACCAGTGCAACCTTCTTGCTCATGCGGTTCTCCCTGTGGCATTGGCGATAGCTTCATGCCTGGCCGCCGAGCCTGCAAGGGCGAATGCGTGGCTGCCTTTGCTACAATCGCCGCCCGTTTGTGCACGTGTCACGAGAGAGTCCGATGAGCGAACCGATCCGCCTCACCCAGTACAGTCACGGCGCCGGCTGCGGCTGCAAGATATCGCCCAAGGTGCTGGACGTGATTCTTGCCGGCAGCGGTGCGCAGAATCTCGATCCGCGTCTGTGGGTCGGCAACGCCTCGCGCGATGACGCGGCGGTCTATGGCATCGACGAGGAGCGCGGTGTGGTATCGACCACCGACTTCTTCATGCCCATCGTCGATGATCCCTTCGACTTCGGCCGGATTGCCGCCACCAATGCCATCAGCGACATCTATGCCATGGGCGGCGACCCGCTGATGGCCATCGCGATCCTCGGTTGGCCGGTCAACGTGCTGCCGCCGGAAGTCGCCCGCGAAGTGATCGCCGGGGGCCGTGCCGTCTGCGATGCCGCCGGTATTCCGCTGGCCGGCGGGCACTCGATCGATGCGCCCGAGCCGATCTTCGGGCTGGCCGTCACCGGCCTGGTGAACAAGCGCCAGATGAAGCGTAACGACACCGCTACCGCCGGCTGCAAGCTGTACCTGACCAAGCCGCTGGGCATCGGCATCCTCACCACCGCCGAGAAGAAGGCCAAGCTGCGCGCCGAGGACGTTGGATTGGCCCGCGATTGGATGTGCACGCTGAACACCGCCGGCAGCCGTTTCGGCAAGCTCGAGGGCGTACGCGCCATGACCGACGTCACCGGCTTCGGTCTGCTCGGTCATCTGGTGGAGATGGCCGATGGCAGCGGCCTGACCGCCGAGATCGAGTACGACCGCGTACCGCGCCTGCCCGGCATCGAGTACTACCTGGAGCAGGGCTGCGTGCCCGGCGGGACCCAGCGCAACTTCGATAGCTACGGTGAGCGCATCGCCACGCTCGACGAGCGCCACAAACCTCTGCTTTGCGATCCGCAGACCAGTGGCGGGCTGTTGGTCGCCGTGGCGCCGGAGGGCGAGGCGGAGTTCCTCGCGGCCTGTGCCGAGCTCGGCCTTGCGCTGGAGCCGATCGGCCAGCTGGTCGCCGCACGTAGCCACGCGGTCGAGGTACGTTGATGCGCGGCGACACGGAGAATTATCGCGAGCTGTTCCTCAACGACGTTCCCATGATGGATGCCCGTGCGCCGGTGGAGTTCGGCAAGGGGGCCTTTCCCGGCGTGGTCAATCTGCCGCTGATGAATGATGTGGAGCGGCAGAAGGTCGGCACCTGCTACAAGCAGCACGGCCAGAAAGCCGCCATCGAGATGGGCCATCAGCTGGTCTCCGGCAAGACCAAGGCCGAGCGGCTGCAGGCCTGGGCCGATTTCGCCCGCGCCCACCCGGACGGTTACCTGTACTGCTTCCGAGGTGGTTTGCGTTCGAAGATCGTCCAGCAATGGTTGAAGGACGAGATGGGCATCGACTATCCGCGCGTGGTTGGCGGTTACAAGGCGATGCGTCACTTCCTGCTCGACACCATTGAGCAGGCGGTGGAGCAGTGCGAGTTCGTGCTGGTGGGCGGCATGACCGGGACCGGCAAGACCGAGGTGCTGGCCCAGCTGGGCAACAGCCTGGACCTCGAAGGGCTGGCCAATCACCGCGGCTCCAGCTTCGGCAAGCGCGCCACGCCGCAGCCCTCGCAGATCGATTTTGAGAACGCCCTGGCGATCCGCCTGCTGAAGATGCGTGCAGCGGGGATCGAAAGCTTCGTGCTCGAGGACGAGGCGCGTCTGGTCGGGCGCTGCTCCATCCCGCTG
Source organism: Pseudomonas sp. LM13 (assembly GCF_041381355.1). Taxonomy (NCBI): domain Bacteria; kingdom Pseudomonadati; phylum Pseudomonadota; class Gammaproteobacteria; order Pseudomonadales; family Pseudomonadaceae; genus Pseudomonas; species Pseudomonas sp. LM13. The sequence continues at coordinate 16,750 of NZ_JACBXH010000046.1, read as the reverse complement.
CCGCTGTTCCAGGGCATGCAGCAGTTTCCGTTGATCTGGCTGGAAGACAGCCTGCAAGGCCGGGTCGAGCGCATCCTCAAGGACTACGTGATCGACCTGTGCGCCGAGTTCATCGCCGAACAGGGTGAGAACGGTTTCGCTGCATTCGCTGAGCGTCTTCAGCAAAGTCTGGTCAATATCAACAAGCGGCTCGGCGGGGAGCGTTATCAGCGCCTGGCGCTGCTGATGGATCAGGCGTTGGCGGAGCAGGCCCGCAGCGGTGCGGTCGATCTGCATCGCGCCTGGATCGAGGCGCTGCTGGGCGAATACTACGACCCGATGTACGCCTACCAGCGCGAAAGCAAGGCCGAGCGGATCGAGTTCGCCGGTGACCAGCCGTCCGTGGTCGAGTATCTGCGTAACCGTAAGGCGCGCAACGCGCCGTAACCCTGAATGGCACATGAGGGATGATGCGATGAAAACCTGGCTGACTTTGCCTTTGCTGGTTGTGCTGCTGGCCGGTTGTGCTGGCAAGACCGCGTACCGTGATAGCTGTGCCGCGGAGCTGGATGCCGCATGGAAGGAGCAGAGCCTGGCGGAAGCCGAAGGCTTTGCCGGCACCGTGAGCTATTCCAAGGCCATGGCGTTGCTGACCGGCGCCAAGACCCAGCAGCAGTTCGAAGCCTTCCGCGGTTGCACGCAGAAGGCGCAGAAGGCGCGCTTCTATCTGCGCGAATCCCGCGCCGGACGCTGAGCTCCAACATAGGCCGGCCCGCTCGGGCCGGCTATGCTTGCGCAAGCAGGCCCGGCCGTTCCAGACCTGCAACTGGCTGAAGCAGTGGCCACTGCTCTGCGCATGACTCTCCCACCCCTAGCATTCCTTCGGCATCGCTTGCCGTTGTGCTGAGCACACAGTTGCACACCTTCCGGCTGCATATCACAAAGTCGTCACCGGGCGTTTCCAGCGCTTTGCCTGGCTGCTTGCGGCAAGTAGCATCGCTGGAGGACGAACCAAGGAGAGTCTATGCGCACCCGATTGGACGCCTGCCTGCAAGCAGTCAATGAAGTATTGCTCGGCAAGGAGGCGCAGGTCCGGCTGGCCATGGCCTGCCTGCTGGCCCGCGGTCACCTGCTGGTGGAGGACATGCCCGGGATGGGCAAGACCACCCTGAGTCATGCCCTGGCCAAGGTGCTGGGCCTGGAATTCCAGCGCATCCAGTTCACCTCCGACCTGCTGCCTGGCGACATTCTCGGCACTTCGGTGTTCGACAAGGACAGCGGACAGTTCGTCTTTCATCCCGGGCCGATCTTCGCTGAGCTGGTGCTCGCCGACGAGATAAATCGCGCCACGCCGAAAAGCCAGAGCGCGCTGCTCGAAGCCATGGAGGAGGGCCAGGTCACCATCGAAGGGGCGACGCGCCCGTTGCCCGAGCCGTTCTTCGTCATCGCCACGCAGAACCCGGTGAGCTCTGGCGGCACCTTCGCGTTGCCGGAATCGCAGCTTGATCGCTTCCTGATGCGCGTCTCCCTGGGCTACCCCGCCAAGGCGGCGGAAAAATCGCTGTTGCTGGGTGAATCCCGGCGCGATCTGCTGACCCGACTCGAGCCATTGCTGCAGCACGACGAACTGCGGGCAATCCAGGATGCGGTCGGCCATGTGCGGGTCAGCGATGCCCTTGTCGATTACGTGCTGCGTCTGGTGGAGGCCACGCGCACTCAGCCGCAGTTCGCCTGGGGGCTGTCGCCGCGCGGCAGCCTGGCCTTGCTGGCGGCCGCCCGCGCCTGGGCCTTCCTCGACGGACGCGACTACGTGATTCCGGAGGATGTGCAGGCGGTGCTGCCCACCGTGGTCGGCCACCGGCTGCGCGAGCGCGCGGATGCCACCGGTCACGGCGGTGGTGCGCTGGTGCAATGGCTGCTGCGCGAGGTGCCGGCGCTGTGAGGCAGCTGTCCGCCCCGTACTGCGGGCGTCCGGCGTGAGGCTGCTGCCGCGCTTTCGCGACCGCTGGCTGCTGCGGCGCATACCGCCGGCTTCCAGCGTGCGGCTGAACCAGCGGCGAATCTTCATCATGCCGACGGCGGTGGGACTGATGTTCATGGTGGCGCTGCTGCTGATGCTGCTTACCGCGATCAACTACCAGAACAGCCTGGCCTATGGGCTGACATTCCTGCTCGGCTCCCTCTATCTGGTCACCATCCTGCACACCTGGCGCAACCTGGCCGGGCTGGTGCTGCAGGCCGGCGGCACCACCGCGGCGTTCGTCGGTGAGCAGGCCTTGCTGCGCGTCCGCCTGGAGAGCCAGGGACGCGCCTATCAAGCCGTTGCGCTGGGCTGGCCGGCGAGCGGGCTGCGCCTGGTCGACGTTCCGGCCGGAGGCACCGTGGAAGTCGAACTGAGCCTGCCGACCCGCCGCCGCGGTTGGTTGCGACCGGGCCGGGTGCGGGTGGAGAGCCGTTTCCCGCTGGGGCTGCTGGTGGCCTGGAGCTGGATCGACCTGGAGCTGGCCGCGCTGGTCTACCCGCAGCCGTCGGCAGCCGAGCGGCCCCAGGGCGGCAGCGCGCCGGAGAGCGAGGATGAAGGCGTGCTGACGCGGGGCTCGGGCGTCGACGACTATCAGGGCCTGCGCGCCTGGCAGCCGGGCGATCCGCGTCGACGCCTGCACTGGAAGGCCTATTCGCGCGGCCAGGGCCTGCTGGTCAAGGATTTCGCCAGCCTGCTCGGTAACGATCCGCTGCTGGATTTCGACGCGCTTTCCGGCGATACCGAGCAACGACTGTCGGTGCTCTGCCACTGGGTCATCGACCTCAGCGAAAAGCAGCAGCCGTTCGCGCTGCGGCTGCCGGCCGGCTTGTTCGGCCCGGACAGCGGCCAGGCGCATCGAGATGCCTGCCTGCGTGCGTTGGCGCTGCACGGCCTGGCTGATGGGGGCGGTGCATGAGTGCGAAGCCGGGTATTCCACGCAACAGCCTGATCTGGCTGCTGGTGGCGCAGGTGCTGGTGATCCTGCCGCATCTCACCCATCTGCCGCTGTGGATCATCGGCCTGTGGCTGGGCTGCGCCGGCTGGCGAATCCAGATCTTCCGCATGCGCGCGCGTTACCCGCGCAGCTGGACCAAGGCGCTGCTGATGATCGGCGCGGGATTCGGCGTGTACTTCTCCCGCGGCAGCCTGGTTGGGCTCGAGGCCGGAGTGGTGCTGCTGATTGCCGCATTCATCCTCAAGCTGGTGGAGATGAGTACCCGCCGCGATGCGCTGGTGCTGATCTTTCTCGGCTTCTTCGCGGTGGTGACCAGCTACCTGTTCGAGGACAGCCTGCTCGCCGGGCTCTACAGCCTCCTTCCGGTCACTGCATTGCTCGCCGCGATGATCGGCCTGCAGCAGAGCAGCCTGGTGACGCGGCCGTGGCCGACCGTGCGGCTGGCCGGCGCGCTGCTGTTGCAGGCCGTGCCACTGATGCTGGTGCTGTTTCTGTTCTTTCCCCGCCTGCCACCGCTGTGGTCGCTGCCGCAGGCCGGTGACAGGGGTACGACCGGACTGGCCGACCACATGGCGCCTGGCGATATCGCGCGGTTGGGGCGCTCGGCGGAACTGGCCTTTCGTGTCAGCTTCGACGGCGAGATCCCCCCTCGCGACCAGCTCTACTGGCGCGCGGTGACCTTCGAGCGTTTCGATGGCCGGCGCTGGTCGCAGTCCTACGCATCCAACGTGCCGCAGGCACCGGAGTGGCAGGCGCTGGGCGAGCCGCTCAGCTACAGCGTGGTCATGCAGCCCAGCGGCCAGCCCTGGCTGTTCGCCCTGGACGTCGCGCAGGTGGCGTCGGGCGGGGCACAACTGATGACCGATTTCCACCTGCAGCGCCGCCAGCCGGTGACCAAGCCGCTGATGTACCAGGTGACATCCTGGCTGGACGCCCGCCGTGAGGCCACCGATGCGCCGGAGAGCCTTGTCCGGGCGCTGCAGTTGCCGGAGCAGGGCAACCCGCGCAGCCGCGCCTGGGCGGCCGAGCTCAGGCGTAGCGCACAGGAGCCGCAGGCAGTGGTGGATGCACTGCTGCGGCATTTCAATCGCGAGCCCTATCACTACACCCTGGAACCACCGCCGGTGGGCAGCGATATCGTCGATGACTTCCTGTTCCAGACCCGCAGCGGTTTCTGTGCCCACTATGCCGGCGCCATGACCTTCGTACTGCGCGCGGCGGGCATCCCGGCGCGCGTGGTGGCCGGCTACCAGGGCGGCGAGGTCAATCCTGCAGGCAACTACCTTTCGGTGCATCAGTTCGATGCCCATGCCTGGGTCGAATACTGGGTCGCCGAGCGCGGTTGGGTCAGTGTCGACCCGACTTTCCAGGTGGCGCCCGAGCGCGTCGAGCAGGGGCTGGAGCAGGCCCTGGCCCGCGAGCAGAGCTTTCTCGCCGACGAGCCGCTGTCGCTGCTGCGGTTCCGCGACGTCGGCTGGATGAACACGTTGCGGCTGCGCTGGGACAGCCTCAACTATGGCTGGCAGCGCTGGGTCCTCAATTATCAGGATGAGCAGCAGTCGCAGATGCTGCAGCGCTGGTTCGGCAAGCTCGACGGCCAGGCGCTCGGTCTGGGCCTGGTCGCCGTGCTCGGGCTGCTGACCGGAATACTGGCGCTCGTGCTGTTCAAACCCTGGCGGCGGGAAAAGGATGTTCAGCAGCGCCAGTTCGATCGCTTCGAACGCCTGCTGGCGCGCCAGGGCATTCGCCGCTTCAAAGGCGAGGGCGCGCGCAGCTTCGCCGAGCGGGCTGCCGCCGAGATGCCCGAACAGGCGCCAGCCATTCGCGCCTTCGTCAGGCTGTACGAGGCACAGCGCTATGCGCAGCAGCCCGGAGCGGGGGACGAACTGTCGCGTGCCCTGACCACTGTCCGACGTGCCATGCCCTGGCGTCTCGCTGCCCGGTCGCGGCGTTCCTGACATTCGTTCATTGCCGGCATGGATGATTCGGCATTTCATGCGGCCGCTTCTGCCAGGCAGGCTCGCACCCTCTCCGGCGCCCCTTTAACATCGCTCGCATAACGAACGATAACGAGGTGGATATGGAGCTTTGCGAGCTGCTGCAAGCGGTGCGTGACAATCCCGAAAGCGTGGTCGTGCCGGCCAGTTGGGGGCAGGGGCGTGCGGGTTTCGGCGGCCTGGTCGCAGCGCTGGTCTTCGAGAGCATGCGTGCCAAGGTGCCGGAGGGGCGCCCGCTGCGCTCGCTGGCGATCACCTTCGTCGGTCCGCTGGCAGTGGACAAGCCCGCAAGCTATGAGGCCGAAGTGCTGCGTGAGGGCAAGGCGGTGAGCCAGATGCTCGGCCGGGTGATGCAGGACGGCCAGGTGGTCACCATCGTTCAGGGCAGCTTTGGCGCGCCGCGTAGCTCGGTGATCGATGTGCCGGCCGAGCCCGGTCCGTCCATGCCGCCAGTGGAAGCCTGCCAGGAGCTGCCCTACGTACCGGGCGTGACGCCGGAGTTCACCCGCTACCTGGCGATGCGCTGGGGCATCGGTGGCTTGCCGTTCAGCGGCAACGCTTCCCGCCAGATGGGCGGCTGGGTGCGCCAGCGTGGCGATGTTCCTCGCGAGCCGATGACCGAGGCGCACCTGCTGGCGCTGGTGGATGCCTGGCCGCCCGCCGTGCTGCCGCACCTCAAGAGCTTCGCGCCGGGCAGCTCGCTGACCTGGACCATCGAGTTCATCCAGCCGATGCCCGTGCTCGACAGCCATGAATGGTGCATGTACCGCGCCGAGATCGAGCATGCCCGCGACGGTTACGGCCATTGCGCCGCCGCGCTGTGGTCGCCATCCGGCGAGCTGATCGCCCTGAGCCGGCAGACGGTGACGGTGTTCGGCTGAGGCCGTGCCGCCGGGCGGCGGTGTCTGGATGAAGCAGATGTGCCGCCCACTCGCAGGCTGCTAGCGCAACCATTCCGGCCGCAGCAGCATGACGATTCCCAACACCAGCATTACCGCGCCGCTGACCAGCTTCAGCGTCGCGCCGGATCGTTGCGTGAGCTTGTGGCTGCTCAATGCGAGCACCGCGACGGTTACCATCAGCGCGTCGTCGGCGATATAGCCAAGGATGTAGAGCCCGAGATAGGCATGATGGGCCAGCGCGCCCAGTTGCTGCTGTGCCAGTATGGCGGTGTAGATCGCTGGCAGCCCGGCGGTGCACAGCAGCTCGACGAAATTGACCACTAAAGCCAGCGCCGCGACGCCGCCGAGAGCGGGCCATAGCGATTGGCTCTGCAGAATCCGACGCATCCGTGCATAGAGCCCGGGTTTGGCGCCGGCCGGTATCGACAGCGCAAAGCCGCCGGCAGGCCGCAGGCCGTCACGCAGATTGATGAGGCCGATAAGCACCGCCAACAGTGCCAACCCAGCGAGCAACCAGGACGACAGGCCGACCAGCAGGAACAGGTTCAGCCAGGCGGCCATGAACAGGTAGTACACCGCGCCGCTGACCAGCACGAAGGTGCCGGCGATCAGCGCCATGCGCAAGGGTGAAAAGCGGCAGGCCCAGACGTTCCAGGCTGAGGTCGCCGAACAGCCTGCTCTCCAATGTGGTGGGTTGCGGCACCGATTGTTCGAGCAGCGCGATCAGCTGCGCGCCGCTGTGCTCGGCATCATCGAAGCCGACCAGCAGACGCTCGCCGATCACGAAGGTTGGAACTGCCGGTGGCCAGCTACCTGCTTCACGAGATAGTCGCAGCAAGTCGGCGCGGGCCGAGGGGTCACGGTCCACCTCGCGGAGGCGAATCTCCAGCTGGGGGTGACGTTCGGCCAGTTCGACGAGAAAATCCTTGGCCGCGCTGCAGTGCGGACAGCCGTCGCGTACGAACACTTCCAGCACCGGCGGGTTGGCCAAGGCATAGGTCGGAGCCGCTGTGCCCAACAGGAATAACAGAAGGCTGCGCAGCAAGATCTGGAACATGAGCATGCATCCATGAATCCCGCCGCTGGTGGCGAGCGGGGCTGCTGATGAAGGCCAGATCGTCGGTCGTGCGGGTCCGCTCGGCAATGATCTGTAGCAAGGTTGGGCGCTGCTGCGGGTCGCGCCGAGACAGGCTGAGCTAATCTCTTAACCAGGGTCATGGCAAAGAGCCTGAGCCGTGGACAGACTCGAGCGACAGCAGGCCGACCGGCGCCGTGCTGTTTGCCGCCACACAGGGGAGACTTGGCGATGAAGATCGAGCGATTCGAAGACCTGATCGACTGGACACGCGATACCCATGCCATGCTCGCCCGCTGCATGGCTCGTTGTTCCGACAAGCACGAAGAGACCCGTGCCAAGTGGCTGCTGGTCTACATCGCCGATCACGAGCGAGCGCTGGCCGAAACGGTCGACAAGATCGAGAAACATGCCGATCCGAAAGCGCTGCACACCTGGATCTACGATTACCTGACGCGCAATCCGGTGCTGCGCAACCAGGCCTGCAAAGCCTACGACACCATGAGCGTGGAGGAGATATCGCTGGATATCTTCACCATCCACAACCAGGTCATCGACCTCTACCGCTCCCTCGCGCGTCGGGCCGAGATCGACGGTGCGCGCAACCTGGCCGAGGACCTGCTGCAGCTCGAGGAGCACGAGACGATGCGCCTGGCGCGCCAGGTCAGCCGCATTCACGAGATGTAAGCGCAGACGCGTTTCGAGCATACTGCCGCACCACTCAGAGACTGCTTTACGGGGCGGTGGATGTTCGAGCTTTCCGGCTATCTCGGCCTGTTCCTGGCAGCCTTCGGCGCTGCGACCCTGCTGCCCATGCAGTCCGAAGCCGTGCTGGCCGGGCTGCTGCTGAGCGAACGCTATGCCGCATGGGAGCTGGTGGCGCTGGCGAGCCTGGGCAACGTGCTGGGCTCGCTGGCGAACTGGCTGCTCGGCCGTTATGTCGAGCACTTTCGTCACAAGCGCTGGTTTCCGGTCAATGAGCGTCAGCTGGCGAGGGCGCAAGCCAGCTATCACCGCTACGGCCGCTGGACCCTGCTGCTCAGTTGGGTGCCGATCATCGGCGATCCGCTGACCCTGGTGGCCGGGGTGATGCGCGAGCCGCTGTGGAGCTTCCTGCTGATCGTCAGCCTGGCCAAGACCGGTCGTTATCTGATGGTAATGGCGCTCACCCTCGGCTGGATGTGAGGCGAGGGCTGACAGACGCGGCGGCCTGGCCGATCATGGCGGGCATCGATGGAGGAAGCCGAGCCGCATGATCACCGAGGCGCAATTGAAGGCTGACAAGGCGGTCACCGCCAGCCGCGACAGTATCAGCGTGCGGCTGGTGGTCGAGGCTCTGCGGGGCTTCCTGCAACCGGGGCTGACCGCCGAGCAGCTGCTGGAACAGATCGGTCTCGACCCCGGCTGCCTGCGAAACCCCGATGGGCGCATGGACGTGCGCGACTATTCGCAGCTCTGGCTGCGTCTGGCACGGCGCTTCGATGACGAGTTCTTCGGCATGGACCCGCGACGCCTGCGCTCGGGCAGCTTCGTCTTTCTCAGCCGCAGTTGCATGCAGCAGCCGACGCTGGAGAAGGCTCTGGTGCATGCGCTGGAATTTCTCAGCCTGGGTCTGGAAAACCTGCGCGGCAAGCTGATCCGTAGCCAGAGTCTTGCCGAAGTGGTGTTGCGCGAGCGCAACGCCGAGCCGGCCCGGGCGTTCTGCTACTTCACCTACTGGATGCTGCTGCACGGGCTGGCCTGCTGGCTTGTGGGGCGGCGCATTCCCTTGCTGGCGGTGGAGCTGCGCTGCGCCGAGCCGGAGTACACCGACGACTACCGGGTCATGTTCTCCGACAACCTGCGCTTCGCGCGTCCCTCGACGCGCATCATCTTCGCTGCCGAGGTGCTCGATCTGCCGATCCGTCGCAGCGAGGCGGAACTGCGCAGTTTCCTTGCCGAGGCGCCGGCCAACATTCTGGTGCGCTACCGGGACCATTCCAGCCTGGCCAGTCGCATCAAGCAGCACCTGCGAAGCCTCCCCGCCGAGCGCTGGCCGGACAGCGAGACACTGGCGCAGGCACTGTGCATGTCGGCCTCGACGCTGCGTCGCCGTCTGGCAGAAGCGGGGCAGCCTTACCAGGCCATCAAGGACGGCCTGCGTCAGGAAATGGCCACCGAGTGGCTGGCCGACGCCAACGTCAGCTATGGCGAGATCGCCGAGCGACTGGGGTTTGCCGACGTCAGCTCGTTCTACAAGGCCTTTCGCAAGTGGACGGGTATCAATCCGGGCCACTACCGCAACCTCATTCTCGCGCCGGCTCGCGGCTGACCATGCGTTTGGGGGGCTGAAGCCCACCCTGCAAGCCCCGAGCGCCGCGCCTGCACGATGCTTCAGCTCACCATACGCAGCTGAACTCCGCACTTGTAGGGTGGGCTTCAGCCCACCAGCTCTTCTGCCCACAGTCCTCTGGGGCAGACCTGTAATCGCTTTTTGCCATTGGCCAAAACGGTCAGGCAGGTTGAATAGATCGACCATTGCCGCCCGCCCGTCGCTGTCCAAAGATGATCCCGGCTTCGAACCCCATAACAACAAGCACGGGAGAACGCCATGCGGATTCAGGACAATGTATTCCTTATCACCGGCGGCGCGTCCGGCCTCGGCGCCGCAGCGGCGCAGGCGCTGGTCGAGGCGGGCGGCAAGGTGGTTCTGGTCGATCTCGACGAAACGGCCGCACAGGCCACTGCCCACGCGCTGGGCGCGAACGCGTTCAGTGTGGTCGCCGACATCCGCGACGAGACGGCCGCCCGCCATGCTGTCAGCGCTGCGCGCGAGCACTTCGGTGCGCTGCACGGGCTGGTCAACTGCGCCGGCGTCGCCGGCGGCGAAAAGGTCCTCGGCCGCAACGGGCCGCACAGTCTGGACAGCTTCAGCCGCATCGTCGGCATCAACCTGATCGGCAGCTTCAACATGCTGCGGCTGGCCGCCGAGGCGATGGCCGAGAACGCGCCGGACGAAGGCGGCGAGCGTGGCGCGATCATCAATACGGCCTCGATCGCCGCCTTCGATGGGCAGATCGGCCAGACCGCCTATGCCGCGTCCAAGGGCGGTGTGGTCAGCCTGACATTGCCGGCCGCCCGCGAGCTGGCGCGCTTCGGCATCCGGGTAATGACCATCGCCCCCGGCGTATTCGAGACGCCGATGATGGCCGGCATGACCCAGGAAATCCGCGACTCGCTGGCTGCCGGCGTGCCATTCCCGCCACGTCTGGGGCATCCGGCCGAATACGCCGCGCTGGTGCGGCACATCTTCGAGAACAGCATGCTCAACGGCGAGGTGATCCGCCTCGACGGTGCCTTGCGCATGGCCGCCAAATGAAGGAAGTAGAGATGAAAGATGATCCGATTGTAATCGTCAGCAGCGCACGCACGCCCATGGGCGGCTTTCAGGGCGACCTGCAGGGCATGACCGCCTGGCAACTCGGCGCTGCCGCCATCCGCGCCACGGTGGAACGCAGCGGGCTGCCGGCCGAGAACGTGCAGGACGTGCTGATGGGCTGTGTGCTACCTGCCGGCCAGGGGCAGGCACCGGCACGGCAGGCGGCATTGAGCGCCGGACTGACCCGCGCCACCACCTGCACCACGGTGAACAAGATGTGCGGTTCGGGCATGCAGACGGTGATCATGGCCCACGATCAGCTGCTCGCCGGCAGCGCCGATATCGTTGTCGCTGGCGGCATGGAAAGCATGAGCAACGCACCGTACCTGCTCGACCGCGCCCGCGGGGGCTACCGCATGGGCCACGGCCGGGTACTCGACCACATGTTCCTCGATGGCCTGGAAGATTCGTTCGACAAAGGCCGGCTGATGGGCACTTTCGCCGAGGAATGCGCCGACACCTTCGGCTTCAGCCGCGAGCAGCAGGACGGCTACGCGCTGGAATCGCTGCGCCGCGCCCAGTCGGCCATAGCCGAGGGGCGTTTCGCCGAGGAGATCGTCACGCTGGAGGTCACCCAGGGTAAACAGCAGCGGCAGATTCGTGACGACGAGCAGCCGCCCAAGGCGATGCCGGAGAAGATTCCCAGCCTCAAACCGGCCTTCCGCGAGGGCGGCACGGTGACCGCGGCCAATTCCAGTTCGATCTCCGACGGCGCCGCTGCGCTGCTACTGATGCGCCGCTCCGAGGCCGAGCGCTGGGGCCTGCAGCCGCAGGCGGTGATCCACGGTCACGCGGCCTACGCCGATGCGCCGAATCTGTTCACCACCGCGCCGATCGGGGCGATCCGCAAGCTGATGGAGCGCACTGGTTGGGCGGTCGAGGAGGTCGATCTGTTCGAGATCAACGAGGCCTTCGCCGTGGTTGCCATGGCCGCCATGCGCGAGCTGGGCCTGGACCACGCCAAGGTCAACGTCAACGGTGGCGCCTGTGCGCTCGGGCATCCCATCGGTGCTTCGGGCGCGCGAATCCTGGTGACGCTGCTTTCGGCTTTGCGCGCCCGTGGCCTGCGCCGCGGCGTGGCGGCGATCTGCATCGGCGGCGGCGAAGCCACCGCCATGGCCGTCGAACTGGTCTGAGGAGGCGCCCATGTTGCCCAATGAGGATCAATGCGCGATCGCCGAGATGGCCCGGCAGTTCGCCCGGGAGCGCTTGAAGCCCTTCGCCGAACAGTGGAGCCGCGAGCACCGTTACCCGGCCGAGGCGATCGGCGAGATGTCTGCGCTCGGCTTCTTCGGCATGCTGGTGCCGGAGCAGTGGGGTGGCAGCGACACGGGCTACCTGGCCTATGCCATGGCGCTGGAGGAGATCGCCGCCGGTGACGGCGCCTGCTCGACCATCATGAGCGTGCACAACTCGGTGGGTTGCGTGCCCATCCTGCGTTTCGGCAACGACCAGCAGAAGCGCGATTTCCTTGGCCCGCTGGCGCGCGGCGAGCAGATCGGTGCCTTTGCCCTCACCGAGCCTCAGGCCGGCTCCGATGCCAGCAGCCTGCGCACCCGCGCCCGGCGCGACGGCGATCACTACGTGCTCAATGGTGCCAAGCAGTTCATCACGTCCGGCAAGCATGCCGGCACGGTGATCGTTTTCGCCGTCACCGATCCGGACGCCGGCAAGCGCGGTATCAGTGCCTTTATTGTGCCGACCGACAGCCCGGGTTATCAGGTGGTGCGGGTCGAGGACAAGCTCGGCCAGCATGCCTCGGACACCTGCCAGATTGCCTTCGAGGATCTGCGCGTGCCGGCGGCCAACCGGCTGGGCGAGGAGGGCGAGGGCTACCGCATCGCCCTGGCCAACCTGGAGGGCGGCCGCATCGGCATCGCCGCCCAGGCGGTGGGCATGGCCCGCGCCGCCTTCGAAGCGGCGCGCGACTACGCCAGGGAGCGCGAAACCTTCGGCAAGCCGATCGTCGAGCACCAGGCGGTGGCCTTCCGCCTGGCCGACATGGCCACGCAGATCGCTGTGGCACGGCAGATGGTCCATCACGCTGCGGCGCTGCGCGAGGCCGGACGGCCGGCATTGGTGGAGGCCTCGATGGCCAAGCTGTTCGCCTCGGAGATGGCGGAAAGGGTCTGCTCGGCAGCGATCCAGACCCTGGGTGGCTACGGCTACCTGTCCGACTTCCCGGTGGAGCGCATCTACCGCGACGTACGGGTTTGCCAGATCTACGAAGGCACCAGCGACATCCAGCGCCTGGTCATCTCCCGCAACCTCGGAGGATCTGACTGAGCACCGCTGCGCCGCCCGCGTGCCTGAGGCGGCCAAACGAAGAACCATGCCGGTAGAACGCCGTTTCCTTCGACCGGCACGTCGACAATAAAAACAAGATAGAGGTAGGAAACATGCAACCAGGTTTGATGCAGAACGCCCCCTGCTGATCAGCGGCATCCTCACCCACGCCGCCCGTGCCCACGGCGACCGCGAAATCGTCTCGCGGCTGGTCGATGAACCCCTCTGGCGCTACGACTACGCCGGCCTTGCGAACCGCGCCGCGCAGGCGGCCAGTATGCTGCGTTCGCTGGGCATCGGCCCCGGCGACTGCGTGTCGTCGCTGGCCTGGAACACCCATCGTCATTACGAACTGTTCTTCGCCGTACCCGGCATCGGCGCGGTGCTGCACACCGCCAATCCGCGGCTGTCGGATGAGCAGATCGTGTACACCATCAACCATGCCGGCAGCCAGGTGCTGCTGTTCGACAGCAGCTTCGCCGCCTACGTCGCCCGTCTGCGGCCGCAGCTGAGCAATATCCGGCATTTCATCGAACTGGCCGCGCAGCCTTCGTCCGGCCTCGAAGGGGTGATGGGCTACGAGCAGCTGATCGCCGTCGAACAGCCGCTCGCCTGGCCGCAGTTCGACGAGAACGCTGGTGCGGTGCTCTGCTACACCTCCGGCACCACCGGCGACCCCAAGGGCGTGCTCTACAGCCACCGCTCGGTAGTGCTGCACGCCATGGCGGCGGGGCTTTCCGGTGCGTTCGGACTGTCCGCCTTCGACTGCATCATGCCCTGTTCGTCGCTCTATCACGGCACCGCCTGGGGCCTGCCGTTCGCTGCGGCGATCAATGGCTGCAAGTTCGTCCTGCCGTGCGACAAGATGGACGGCGCCAGCCTGCAGGAGCTGATCAAGAGCGAGGGCGTTACCCTGTCCGGCGGCGTGCCGACCATCTGGACGATGTACCTCGCGCATCTGGAGCGCAGCGGCGAGGATTCGGGCAGCCTGGCACGGCTGGTGATTGGCGGTTCCGCCGTACCGCGGGCCATGGCCGAGACGTTCCAGACCAAGTATGGCGTGGCGGTCTGCCAGCTGTGGGGCATGACCGAGACCAGCCCCCTGGGCGTCGTGGCGACGCCGACGCCCAAGCTGGCCGAACGCGGCCAGCAGGCCACCAACGACACCATCTGGTCGCGCCAGGGGCGGTTGCAGTTCGGCATTGAGCTGAAAGTAGTGGACGAGCAGGGCAACGAGCTGCCCGGTGATGGTGTCAGCTCCGGCAGCCTCAAGGTGCGCGGGCCGTGGACGGTGGAACGTTACTACCGCAGCGAGAAAAGCGCGCTGGATGCCGAAGGATGGTTCGACACCGGCGACATCGCCACGCTGGATGCCGATGGCTTCATGCGCATCACCGATCGCAGCAAGGATGTGATCAAGTCCGGTGGCGAATGGGTCAGCTCCATCGATATCGAGAACGTGGCCGCGGCCTGCCCGGGCGTGAAGGTGGCGGCAGTGGTAGGGGTGTTCCACCCGAAATGGGAGGAGCGCCCGCTATTGGTGGTCGAGCCGCACAGCGATGCCGAGATCACGGTGGAGCAAATCCTCGCCCACCTGGAGCCGAACATCGTCAAGTGGTGGATGCCTGACGCGGTGATCTTCGACGCGGTGCCGCTCACCGCCACCGGCAAGATCGACAAGAAGGTCCTGCGCGAGCGTTATCGCAATCATCTGGTCGAGAACCAGCCCAGCGTCGTCAACCAGTAACGCCTGTCAACGGACGCGCTCTGCGCTTCGCACGGGGCGCGTCCGCGCGCGTGTGTATTGAGGAGATCGACCCATGAACGAACATGACGATACCCGTAGCGGACCGCTGTGCGGGCTGCGCGTGCTGGAATTCGCCGGCATCGGCCCCGGTCCGCATTGCGCCATGCTGTTGGCCGACATGGGCGCCGAGGTGCTGCGTATCGAGCGCGAAGGTGGCAATGGCTGGCCGAACCCGGTGGTCGATCGTGGACGCAAGACGCTGACCCTCGACATCCGCAGTGTGGCTGGGCGAGAGCGCTGCCTGGCGCTGGCCGCGGACGCCGACGTGCTGATCGAAGGCTTCCGCCCCGGGGTGATGGAGCGGCTGGGGCTGGGGCCGGACGAGCTGCTGGAGCGCAATCCGCGGCTGATCTACGGGCGCATGACCGGCTGGGGGCAGAGCGGCCCGCTGGCGAAGGCCGCTGGGCACGATATCAACTACATCGCGCTGACCGGCGCGTTGGCGGCGATCCGTGGCGACAGCGGGCCGGCCATCCCTCCGCTGAATCTGGTCGGTGATTTCGGTGGCGGCTCGCTCTACCTCGCCGTCGGCATTCTCGCCGCATTGTGGGAGCGCGAGCGCTCAGGGCAGGGGCAGGTGATCGATGCGGCCATCGTCGACGGCGTGTCGTCGCTGATGACGTTCTTCGCCGGCTTGCTGCCGAGTGGGCGGATCGACCTGCAGCGTGAGCGCAATCCGCTGGGTGGAGCGGCGCCGAACTACCGGTGCTACCGCTGCGCGGACGGTCGCGAAATCGCCATCGGCCCGCTGGAACCGCAGTTCTGGCGCGAGCTGCTGGAGCGCATGGACGCACCGGAGGCGCTGTGGGCGGGCTGTGCTGCTCCGGCCGAGTGGCCTGCGCAGGGCGAGTTGCTGGAGCGGCTGTTCGCGACCCGCACCCAAGCCGAGTGGTGTGCCTTGCTGGAGGGCAGCGACGCCTGTTTCGCGCCCGTGCTGGAACTGGTCGATGCGCCGCAGCATCCCCATCTGCGCCAGCGCGGGGTCTATCAGGAGCTCGATGGGATGGTGCAGGCGGCGCCGGCGCCGCGGTTTTCACGAACGCCAGGCAAGGCGCGGCGGACGCTCAGATGCGAGCCGGAAGCAGGGTGGGATTGACCGGATGGCCAGCGGCGAATCACTACCGATGGCTAAGCGCCAAGCAGCTGCATCGTGTAGGCGACCAAAAGGACAAGTTCTTTTTCTCCAGTCCGCGTTTCGTCTGATGATCAATGCGAGATCGGCGTTTATTGGACAGTTAGTCAAGAAAACGATTCCCACATATATAACGTTGATGTCGGTGCACAGTAAGAAGTAATGAACTGGATACGACCAAGGTCTCGACTGGGCGCTGGAACAGGCGTTGTAGACGTGCCGCACGTCGGTTGAAGTTGCACGGCTGGGTCAGCGGACTACTATCAAAACCGAGGCTTATTACAACAAAAACGGGGAGTCAAACGTATGAATAACAATGCCGAACAACAAGTAGTTGCACTTGAATTGTGCCGTTTCCTTGCTCACTGTCTCGCCGCGATCGTTGTTGTGGGGATGCTTTTCGTGGGACTGGTGGAAACCTGGCACGCGGCCTTCAACATTGGTGTCGCTCCACTGCTGGCCATCGCACTCTGCGATTATCTGGCCAGATCCAAGGAAACTGCTGTTCTGACAGCAGACGCCTGATACGACCCAGGCGCTAACCAGCCGAAGAACCTACCTATGCCAATCGAGCGACCGACACCCTGACGGTGACTACTGTCGGGGTGTCCTGCATTGCGCGTTCGAAGCTGCCGCAGCTGTTACTGGAAACCCATCCAAAGGTGTTACTCCTTCCGTACGGTGTAACGGTTCGCTGAGGCGGGCGGTAACGAAAGGGCGTTTCGGCATCCTGCTACGATTGGCTGATTTCAGCTAACCTATTGAAAAATAAGCATATCGTGAAACTGGCACGGGGAATGCTTTCCTATGGGCACAACAAAAACAAGAAAGCACACCCCATAACAAGAACAACACGTAGCGACTCCGACACAATAAAAACAAGCAGGTGGGAGACGTAGCAAACTGATTCTTTTGGAGAGGAATTGCCCGACAGGTTTCCTGTCGACCGGACCGATAACAACAAAACTGCCCTGAGGCAGCTCCAGAACCGGTTGAGCCCGTGAGGGTAGTGGCAACATCAGCGACCAAAATAATCCGTTTGTTCTTTGTGTCCCGAATGGGACTGCTACTCGGACAATGTCCGACCGGGCTGCCAACAAAAACAACAAGCCCGTCAGCAGAAGAAGAACAAAGCAACACGACCTGAAGGGGAGCCTAGCGGCTCCCCTTTTTATT
>NZ_JACBXH010000045.1:0-31814 GCF_041381355.1 Pseudomonas sp. LM13 | reverse complement strand
GCCAGAAGCGGACGCTCGCAACGACTGCAGAACCTGCGATCTACAGCTCTAGGGATGTTAGCTGAGTGCAATCGCTCCTTGCTTAAGACAATACGCCCTGAGCCTACGGGTTGATCCCCATAGGTGTGTTAGTCCCGAAACGCCTTGATCTCGGTGGCCCCTGTGATTAGTGCTGCCTAAGTAGTTCGGTTGTGACCACTGTAGAAGTAAGCGACTTCGCTCAAGTCATGCCAGTGCTGGCATTCGATCGATTTACTCGAACCTAACCTTCTATATTAGGCGGCTATTTAGATAAGCCCGCCGCGTGCAGAATTCTCCTCAATGCGGCTCACCAAAGTGGTAAGCCCTTCAAGAGGAAATAGCCATGACTCAAGCAACTGCAACCACTACCAACACTTCCGGCATCCACCACAGTGACACGCTCCTAGCTTCGGCTTCGCTCACCGGCCGCGTTCTGCTGAGCGCGATTTTCCTGCTCTCGGGCGTCAGCAAGATCAGCGCGCCGGCGGGAATGATTGGCTACATCGAATCGGTCGGCTTGCCGTTCCCAACGCTCGCGCTGGCGATCGCCATCCTGATTGAAGTGGTCGGTGGCATCGCGCTGATCCTGGGCTACCGCACCCGCCTAATAGCCGCCGGGCTCGCCGTGTTCAGCGTGGCGACGGCCCTGGCGTTCCATAATCAGCTGGGCGACCAGAACCAGTTCATCCATTTCTTCAAGAACATCGCCATGGCAGGCGGGCTGCTGCAGGTCGTCGCCTTCGGCGCTGGGCGTTTCAGTCTGGATGCACGGCGCCGTTAAGACCCTTCCGTTCCTGGCCGGCGCCTGCCGCCGGCTCGCTCAAGAAAAACCCAATTTGAGGTGAGAGATGAAAGCGATTCGTGTAGCGCAGTACGGGCAGCCCGAAGGTTTCGTGTTCGAGGAGTTGCCATCGCCGGTGCCGGGTAAGGGCGAGGTATTGATCGAGGTGGCCGGCAGCGGGGTGAACCCGATCGATTGGAAGGTGCTTTCCGGAGCCATGAAAGCGTTTATTCCGCTGCAGTTGCCCTACACGCCGGGCGCCGAAGTAGCAGGTCGGGTGGCCGCTCTAGGCGAAGATGTGACTGAGTTTTCGGTGGGCGATGAGGTGTTTGGTTTCATCAATATTGTCGGCGGGTACGCTACCGAGGTGGTGGCCAGTGCTGATCGCCTGGCCCACCGGCCGAGTCGCTTGTCGGCGCTGCACGCCAGTGGGGTACCGGCGGTTGCGCTGACCGCCTGGCAGGCGCTGCATGAGCATGCGCACATCAAGGCGGGCCAGCGGGTGCTCATCCACGGCGCCGCAGGTGGCGTGGGCAGCATGGCGGTGCAGATGGCGCGCATCGCTGGCGCCACCGTCATCGCCACCGCATCGGCGGGCAACCATGACTACCTGCGTGGGCTGGGCGCCTCGCAGGTCATTGACTACAACCAGACGCGGTTCGAGACGGCTGTCGAGCCGGTCGATGTGGTGCTTGATCTGGTCGGTGGAGACACTCAAACGCGCTCATGGTCGGTGCTCAAGCCCGGCGCACTGCTGGTATCCCCAGTGAGCCCACCGGACGCCAAGCAGGCGGAGTCAGCCAGCGCAACCGGCAAGCATTTCGCCACGCGATCCGATGGCAAGCAGCTCCAGGACATCGCTGCACTGTTCGAGGCCGGCGAGCTGACAATCGAGGTGCAGGTGCTGCCCTTGTCCCAGGCCGAAGGCGCATTGCGCAAAAGCTGGGGGCGACATACACGCGGCAAGCTGGTGCTCGACGCCAGCCTCTGAGCTGAGCGTCAATCGATCAAGCCGGGCGGATGCCCGGCTTTTTTACGGTTCTTCTCCCAACTGAGGGGAGGAAGGCACACGGCCGACCGGTCAGACTTGCTGTTCTCTAGGCAACAGACTGAGGGTCGACCGTGGCCGAGCAGGATTGTATGTCCCGGCTGGGCAGCTGGGAGGGGTATCGAGTGCGCAAGTGGCGCCATGAGTCTCGTGGACAACAGCGTTGGCTGGTGATCGAGTTGGAGCCTGCACCTGGTGCGCAGCGGCATTGCATGGGCTGTGGTCAGGCGGTGACAGCGATTCATGACCGCATGATGCGGCGCATCCGCGAGCTGCCGATATTCGATGATCAGGTGGAGCTGCACGTGCCGCGTCTGCGCTTGGCTTGCCTATCCTGCGGCCCCCGCGTGGAGCGATTGGACTGGCTTGACCGGCATTGCCGGGTGACGCGGCGGCTGGCCGAGAGCGTGGCACGGCTGTGCGCGGTGACCTCGGTACTGCATGCTGCTCGTTGGCACGGACTGGACTGGAAGACGACCAAGGCGATCGACTTGCAGACATTGGAGCGCAGGCTGGGGCCGGTGGATCTGGACGGGGTGCGGCGGATCGCGATGGACGAGTTTGCGATCCAGAAGGGCCACCGATACGCCACCGTCGTGGTGGATGTGGAGCGCAAGCGGGTGCTGTGGGTTGGCCGAGGCCGCTCACGGGCTGAGGTGAGGCCGTTCTTCGAGTTGCTTGGTCCCCAACGCTGTGCCGACATCCAGGCGGTGGCCATGGACATGAACACCGCCTATGACTTGGAAGTGCGTCAGCACTGCCCGAACGCACAGGTGGTGTACGACCTGTTCCATGTGATCTCCAAATACGGCCGCGAGGTGATCGGCCGGGTGCGGGTGGATGCGGCCAACCAACTGCGCCACGACAAGCCGGCTCGCAAGGTGGTCAAACGCTCGCACTGGCTGCTGCTGCGCAACCCGGCAAACCTGGCCGAGTCCGAACAGATCCGACTGAGCGAGGTGCTGGAAGCCAATCAGTCGCTGATGACGGTCTACGTGATGAAGGAGCAACTCAAGGCATTGTGGAACGCACCCAGCGCCTGGGCTTGGCACCGTGCCTGGAAACAATGGCTGCGCCATGCCCGGGAGAGTGCGATCCCGGCCCTGATGCACTTCGCCAAGTGCCTGCGGCCGTACTGGCGCGGCATCCTCAGCCGGGTGCGCTGGCCCATGCACACCGGTCTGCTCGAAGGCATCAACAACCGCATCAAAGTCATCAAGCGCATCGCCTACGGCTACCGCGATGACGCCTACTTCTTCCTCAAGATCCGGGCGGCATTCCCCGGAGTTGGGTGAAGAACCTTTCGTTTGGCCGGCCGTTCATCGGCAATCCTGACCTTGTCGAGCGACTGCGCGGCAACCAGCCATTGGCGGCTGCTGACAGCAGCGTCTATTACGGCGGCGGCGCCAACGGGTACACGGATTTCCCCACTTTTTCCGGCTGATCATTTTCGGAATTCCCGAAATACAGAACCCGGATAAATGGGAACTCGGGTGGCGGTAACTGTAGCGGTAACCAGAAACCATCACGGTTTGCTGGCACAGCCAGCTGCCGCCCGCGTTTGTACGCTGCCGGCGAGAGAAGCAGACACGCATACCAAGCAGATAAGCCGTTGAGCGCGAATCTTCCTCTTGAGAAGCGGCTGCTGCTGTCCGGGAAGCGTCCCTGGCATTGCGCAGCAAGCGCTCTATTAATAGCTTTTAACTGTCATCATCAACTTGCCCGATGATTGTAGACGACCGGTCTAGTTTCAGGGTAAGATACAAACCATGACTAATGCCACGAACGACGTCCGCCAACATATCCTCGATACCGCCCGGATCATTATCGCGGGAAAGGGCTTCAGCGCCGTGGGCCTGAACGAGGTTCTCCAGGCTTCCGGCGTGCCGAAGGGTTCCTTCTACCATTACTTCGGCTCCAAGGAGGCCTTTGGCGAAGCGCTGCTGGAGGATTACTTCGCCGATTACCTGGCTTCGCTCGATAATCTGCTGAGTCGTCCTGATCTTTCCGCAGCACAGCGACTGATCGCCTATTTCGAGTACTGGCTGGAGACCCAGGCAGCCTGTGACCCGAAGGGCAAGTGTCTGGCGGTCAAGCTGGCTGCGGAGGTCAGCGACCTCTCCGAGGCGATGCGTTTAGTTCTTGAACAGGGCACCACGCGAGTGATCGCGCGTTTGGCCAGCGCCATCGAGGATGGCGCCAGCGACGGCTCGCTTCCGGTTGAGCTGGATGCCAGCACAACGGCGAACACGTTGTACCAGTTGTGGCTGGGCGCGAGCCTGCGCGCCAAGCTCACGCGCGACCGTGTACCCATGGAGGCCGCGCTGGCTGCTACGCAGGGCCTGCTAGGCCTGTCTTCTCATCTTCGACGCTGCGCCTGACAGACAGAAAAAAGTCCTCGTAGCTTTTTTTTTTGCCCAAACTGTATACGACCGGTCTAATTCAATCAGATGACAAACTTTGCTTCCACGCACGCACATGAGTCCGTTTCGGCCGTCCTTTTCAGGAGTCAGCGATGACCACTGCGATCCTGCAAACCCGCATCGTACTTGCCTCACGCCCCTCGGGTGAGCCGACGCCAGACGACTTCCGGCTGGAACAGGAATCGCTGCCTGAGCCAGGCAAGGGCCAGCTCCTGCTGCGCACGCTGTACCTCTCGCTCGACCCGTATATGCGGGGGCGAATGAGCGATGCTCCGTCCTATGCTCCACCCGTAGCGCTAGGCGAGGTGATGACCGGCGGCGCGGTGAGCCGGGTGGAGGTTTCGCACGACCCGGCATTCAAGGTTGGCGACCTGGTCGTCGGCGACACGGGTTGGCAGAGCCATACGCTTTCCGACGGTCGTGGACTGGTCGTGCTCGATTCCCGGACCACGAATCCTTCGCTGGCGCTGAGCGTGCTCGGCATGCCCGGCTTCACCGCCTACCACGGCCTGCTGAACATCGGCCGGCCGCAGCCGGGCGAGACTGTGGTCGTCGCCTCCGCCATCGGCGCGGTCGGCTCGGTAGTTGGGCAGCTTGCCCGGCTAAAGGGCGCGCGCGCCATCGGCATCGCCGGCGGGCCGGAAAAATGCCGCTACGCGCGCGAAGCGTTCGGCTTCGATGTCTGCCTCGACCACCGCGCGCCCGACTTTGCCGAACAACTGGCTACCGCGACGCCGCAGGGTATCGACGTCTACTACGAGAACGTCGGCGGCACGGTGCTCGACACCGTGCTGCCGCGACTGAACGTCGGCGCCCGCGTGCCGGTGTGCGGGCTGATCGCCCACTACAACGACACCGACCTGCCACCTGGCCCGGACCGCATGCCGATGATGCTGGGGCTGGTTCTGCGCAAGCGCCTGCTGCTGCAGGGTTTCATCATCGGCGACCACTACGCCGACGGTTTCGCGGCGTTTCAGCGCGACATGGGCGCATGGGTCGCCGAGGGCAAGGTCTCGGTCCGCGAAGACTTCGTCGAGGGCCTGGAACATGCGCCCCAGGCGCTGATCGACCTGCTCGCCGGCAGGCACTTCGGCAAGGTCGTGGTACGAGTCGGCACCCCCTGAGTCTTTCACTTCGAACCTCCAAAGGAGAGCCGCTATGGCCAATATTCTCGTCATCCTCACTTCGCACGACCAACTCGGCAACACTGGCAGGAAAACCGGCTTCTGGCTGGAGGAACTGGCTGCC
Source organism: Pseudomonas sp. LM13 (assembly GCF_041381355.1). Taxonomy (NCBI): domain Bacteria; kingdom Pseudomonadati; phylum Pseudomonadota; class Gammaproteobacteria; order Pseudomonadales; family Pseudomonadaceae; genus Pseudomonas; species Pseudomonas sp. LM13. Next base: position 26,293 of record NZ_JACBXH010000045.1, on the reverse strand, counting down.
CCCTACTATGCCTTCCTCGATGCCGGCGCGAAGCTGACCCTGGCCTCGCCCAAGGGCGGCCAGCCGCCGCTCGACCCCAAGAGCGACGAACCCGACGCCCAGACCGAGGCGACCCGTCGCTTCCTGGCCGACGCTGACGCGGTCAAGGCCCTGGCCAACACCCGCAAGCTGGCCGAGGTCGCCATCGGCGACTTCGATGCAGTGTTCTATCCCGGCGGCCACGGCCCGCTATGGGACCTGGCTGAAGACCCGGTCTCGATCGGTCTGATCGAAGCGGCGGTCAAGGCGAACAAGCCGGTCGGAACGGTCTGCCACGCACCTGGCGTGCTGCGCCACGTCAAGGATGCCGACGGCAAGCCGCTGGTCGCCGGCAAGCAGGTGACCGGTTTCAGCAACAGCGAGGAGGCTGCGGTTGGCCTGACCGATGTGGTGCCGTTTCTGGTCGAGGACGTGCTCAAGGCCAATGGCGGTCATTACAGCAAGGGCGGCGACTGGCAGTCCCACGTGCTGACCGACGGCCTTCTGGTCACCGGCCAGAACCCTGCCTCGTCCGCCGACGCCGCCAAGGCGCTGCTCGCCCTTCTGTGAGGAGATTGAACATGTCCGCTTACGTGGTTTTCCTGCGCGAACGCACCCTCGACGCCACCGAACTTGACATCTATGCGAGGCAGGCTCCAGCCGCGCGCGAAGGACACGATCTGACGCCGCTGGCGTTCTATGGCGATTTCGAGGTGCTGGAGGGACCGGCGATCGAGGGCGGCGTGATCCTGCGCTTTTCCGACATGCAGGCCGCACGCGCCTGGTATCACAGCCCCGCTTACCAGGCAGCACGGGTGCACCGGTTCAAGGGCGCGGACTACCGCGTGCTGTTGCTTGACGGCATCGGCGCGACACCTGCGGCCTGAGTCCCCTAACACGCACAGGATTCTGGAATGACTTCCCATCAGATCGACCCAGCCTCCGCATGGCAGGCCCGCTATGGCGAGGCCGCCGCCCTGCCGCTGCCCCCTGTTCCCGCCGCGCTGGCCGCGCTGCTGGAGCACCGATCAGTGCGCGCCTACACCGATCAACCGGTCGACGACGAGGCACTTCAACTCGCCATCGCTGCCGCGCAATCAGCCTCCAGTTCGTCCAACCTGCAGCCATGGAGCGTGATCGCCGTGCGCGACCCCGCGCGGCGCGCCCGCCTGGCCGCGTTGGCCGGCGGTCAGCGCCACGTGGCCGAGGCACCGCTGTTTCTGGCCTGGGTCGCCGACTGGTCGCGGCTGCGCCGACTCGGTGCCGCGCAGGGTGCCGCGACCGACGGTATCGATTACCTGGAGAGCTACACCGTCGGAGCGGTCGACACCGCGTTAGCCGCGCAGAACGCGGCGAACGCCTTCGAAGCCCTGGGGCTGGGTATCGTCTACATCGGCGGCATGCGCAACCATCCAGAGCAGGTCGCCGCTGAACTGGGGCTGCCGCAGGACAGTTTCGTGGTGTTCGGCATGTGCGTGGGCCATCCCGATCCGGCCCGCCCGGCCGAAGTCAAGCCGCGCCTGGCACAGCCGGCGGTGCTGCATCACGAACGCTACGACGCTGCCGGCGAGGCCGCCGCGGTGGCGCACTACGACCCGCTGATGCGCCGCTTCCAGCAGGAGCAGCAGCGTGACGACCGGCCCTGGTCGCAAGTGTCGGTGCAACGCATCGGCAGCCCCGGCGCGCTGATGGGCCGCCATCGCCTGCGCGAAGCCCTGAACGCGCTCGGCTTCACCCTGCGCTGAATTCCTCGTCCGCGCTCCGGCTCTGCAGGCCGTGACGCCTTCCTCCATCCACTGTCACAAGGAATCATCGAACATGGCATACGCCACCATCAACCCCTACACCGGCGAGACCCTGAAGACCTTCCCGGACGCCACCGACGCCGAGGTGGAACAGGCCATCGCCGCTGCGCACGAAGCCTTCCTGTCCTGGCGCGAGCGCTCGTTCACCGAGCGCGGTGCCATCCTGCAGCGTGCCGCAGACCTGCTGCGCGCCAAGGCTGGCGACTACGCGAAACTGCTGACCCTGGAGATGGGCAAGATCACCGCCGAGGCACTGGCCGAGGTCGAACTTTCCGCGCGCATCTTCGAGTATTACGTGAAGAACGCCGAGGCCCTGCTGGCACCGGAGAAACTGACCGTGGCCGATCCCGCCGAGGGCGACGCGTTGCTGGTACACGAGCCGCTGGGTGTGATCCTGGCGATCGAGCCGTGGAATTTCCCCTACTACCAGATCGCCCGCATCCTGGCCCCGCAACTGGCCGCGGGCAACACGCTGCTGCTCAAGCACGCCTCCAACGTGCCGCAGAGCGCGGATGCCTTCGAGAAGCTGATGCTCGAAGCAGGCCTGCCCGCGGGCGCCTTCAAGAACCTCTATGCGGCGCGGCACCACATCGAGATCATCCTCAACGACCCGCGCGTGCACGGCGTGGCGCTGACCGGCTCGGAAGGCGCAGGCGCGGTGGTCGCCGCCCAGGCTGGCAAGGCGCTGAAGAAGTCCACGCTGGAACTCGGTGGCGCCGACGCCTTCGTGGTGCTGGCCGACGCCGAGCTGGACAAGACCGTGAAGTGGGCGGTGTTCGGCCGCCACTGGAACGCCGGCCAGGTCTGCGTGTCCTCCAAGCGCATCATCCTGGTCGAGGCCATCTACGATGAGTTCCTGCGCCGCTACACCGAGGGCGTGGCCGGGCTCAAGGCGGGCGATCCGTTCGACCCCGCTACCACCCTGGCGCCGCTGTCCTCGCAGAAGGCCGCCGACGACGTCAAGGAACAGATCCGCCAGGCCGTCGCCCACGGCGCGACCGCGACCGAGGTGGGGCCCAAGGTGCCGGCGCAAGGTGCCTTCGTGCAGCCGACGATCCTCACCGGCCTGACTCCGGACAACCCGGCCTACTACTGGGAATTCTTCGGGCCGGTATCGCTGGTCTACCGCGCCCACGACGAGGAAGAAGCGATCGCCATCGCCAACGACTCGCCGTTCGGCCTGGGCGGCTCGGTGTTCACCGCCGACGCCAAACATGGCGCCGAAGTCGCCAAGCGCATCTCCACCGGCATGGTGTTCGTCAACCACCCGACCATGGCCAAGGCCGACCTGCCGTTCGGCGGCGTACGCCGCTCTGGCTACGGCCGAGAGTTGCTCGGCCTGGGCCTCAAGGAGTTCGTCAACCACAAGCTGATCGACGTGGTCGACATCGACGCGCCGTTCTGATGCAAGCGGGCCGGCGGCACGGTACCGCCGGCCGCCGTTTCGCGTCCACGGGCGACGTTCAACGTTAACCGAACTTAGGAAACCCTCATGAGTACATCCGATCTGATCACGCGCCTGCCTGGCGTCGTCGCGGCGATGAAGCAGGCGCACCTGAGCGATGGCCCGGCGGACGCCGAACAGCGGCGGGATCGGCTCGCTCGCGCCGAACGCCTGTTGTCCGATAACCGCGCGCAGCTGGAATCGGCCATTCGCGCCGATTATGGCCACCGCAGCCCCTATCAGACACTGGCCACCGATGTGCTTGCGCCCATCAAGAGCATGCGCCACGCGCGCGAGCAACTCGAACATTGGATGCGACCCGAAGCGCAAGACGCCGGTATGCCGGGCGTGCAGGCACGCGTGGAATACCAGCCACTCGGTGTAGTAGGCATCATCAGCCCCTGGAACTTCCCGATCAACCTCTCGTTCGGGCCACTCGCAGGCGTGTTCGCCGCCGGCAACCGCGCGCTGCTCAAGCCGTCCGAACTGACGCCCCGCACCTCCGATCTGCTGGCCGAGCAGATTCCGCGCTATTTCGATGCGCTCGAATTCGGCGTCGTGCTCGGAGACGCCGAAGTCGGCGCCGCCTTCACCGCGCAACCGTTCGACCATCTCATTTACACGGGCAGCACGGCAGTGGGGCGTCTTGTGATGCGCGCCGCGTCCGAGAACCTTGTACCGGTAACGCTGGAACTTGGCGGCAAATCGCCCGTGCTCGTCGACGTGGACGCCGACATCAAGATAGTGGCCGAGCGGGTGCTCACATCCAAGACATTCAACGCCGGGCAGATCTGCATCGCCCCCGATTATGTGCTTCTGCCGCCGTCCGCACGCGAGGCGTTCATCGAGCACGCCCGCGCGTTCGTTGCGGCCACTTATCCAGATCTGGGAAGCAACAGCGATTACACCGCCGTTGTCAACGATCGGCACTTCCAGCGCCTGCAGGTGTTGCTCGATGACGCCCAGGCCAAGGGAGCAACCGTCATCAGTCTTGCACCGGACGGCGAAGCAGATGCCGATCCTGCGACCCGCCTGCTGGCACCGACGCTTGTACTGGATCCCGACGATACGATGCGCGTGATGCAGGAAGAAATCTTCGGGCCGGTCCTGCCGCTGGTGAACTGCCCGGATCTTGACCATGCCATCGACTACGTCAATGCCCATCCGCGTCCGCTGGCCGCGTACTACTTCGGCAGCGACGCAACGCGTCAAAAGCGCTTCACCGAACGCACCACCTCGGGTGCAGCAGTGATCAACGACACGCTGATCCACGCTTTTATCGAGGATCTGCCGTTTGGCGGTATCGGCCCTTCCGGCATCGGCGCCTACCACGGCATCCATGGGTTCCGGCGTTTCAGCCACGCCAAGGCCGTGGTGATGCAGAGCCCGGACGGGACCTCCAGCCTGGCGCTGCGCGCGCCCTATGCCGACAAGCAGAAAGCGGTCGAGGCACAGCTGAGCGAATGATTTTTTCCTGGGCGGAGCACACCGCCCTTCGTAAACCTACGGAGCTGAATACCATGAAGATTTTCTACAAGACCCGCGCCACCGCCGTCGGCGGCCGTTCCGGCCGCACCACGCTGGACGATGGCAGCCTCGCGCTGGATATGGCCATGCCGGGGTCCGGCAAGGCTGGCGTCAACCCCGAGCAACTGTTTGCCATGGGTTACGCCGCCTGCTTCGACAACGCACTGCCGGTGGCGGCCAAGCAACTGAAGCTGGCACCTACTGCCACCAAGACCTCGGTCGAGGTCGGCATCGGCCAGAACGCCGAGGGCGGCTACAGCCTGGACATCGACCTGTATGTGGAAGTCCAGGGCCTGAGCGAAGCCGACGCGCAGAAGCTGGTGGAAACCACCCACCAAGTCTGCCCGTACTCGAACGCCACCCGCGGCAACGTCGACGTGCGCCTGCACACCAGCGTCGCCTAAGCGACGGTAGGCCTACGAGGAGAAACACCATGACAGTAAAAGCCTATGGCACCCATGCCGCTGACACGCCGCTGGCGGCGCTCGACATTGTTCGCCGCGAGCCGGGGCCGCACGACGTCAAGATCGACATCGCCTACTGCGGCGTCTGCCATTCCGACCTGCACCAGGCCCGCAACGAGTGGGCCAACACGCTGTACCCCTGCGTGCCCGGGCACGAAATCGTCGGCCACGTTTCGGCCATCGGCAGTGCAGTGACCAAGTTCAAGATCGGCGACACGGTCGGCGTCGGCTGCCTGGTCGACAGTTGCCATCATTGCCCGGCCTGCGACGCGGGCCTGGAGCAGTATTGCGAGCACGGCCAGGTCTTCACCTACAATGGCCCGACGCATGATGCGCCCGGCCACACCCTGGGCGGCTATTCGCAGCAGATCGTAGTTAAGGACGACTTCGTCCTGAAGGTTTCGCACCCCGAGGCGCAACTGGCCGCCGTGGCGCCGCTGTTGTGCGCCGGCGTCACCACCTGGTCACCGTTGCGCCACTGGAAGGTCGGTCCTGGCCAGAAAGTGGGCATCGTGGGTATCGGCGGGCTTGGCCACATGGGCATCAAGCTGGCACATGCCCTGGGCGCACACACCGTGGCCTTCACCACCAGCGAGAGCAAGCGCGCCGCTGCGCTGGAACTGGGCGCCGACGAAGTCATTGTCTCGCGTAACGCTGAAGAGATGGCGGCGCACGCCAACAGTTTCGACTTCATCCTCAACACGGTCGCAGCCAGCCACGACCTCGACGCCTTCACTGGCCTGCTCAAACTCGACGGCACCATGACCCTGGTCGGCGTACCCGAGCACCCGCACCCGTCGCCGAGCATCGCCAATCTCATCTTCAAGCGCCGCAGCATCGCCGGCTCGCTGATCGGCGGCATCGCCGAGACCCAGGAGATGCTCGACTTCTGCGCCGAGAAAGGCATCGTCGCCGAGATCGAGATGATCGCCATCCAGCAGATCAACGACGCCTACGAGCGCATGCTCAAGAGCGACGTGAAGTACCGCTTCGTGATCGACAGCGCGAGCCTGGCCGCCGCCTGAGGCGAAACAGCCTAACCGTTGCGGGCCGCTTCCCGGCGAGGCGGCCCGCGCGAAGCAACAGGAGATTCCAGATGAAAGCCATCGTGACACGCAGCCCCGGCGGCCTGGACTGCCTCGAACTACGCGAACTCCCCGACCCCGGCCAGCCTGGTCCAGGTCAGGTCCGTGTGAAGCTGCACGCCAGCTCGCTCAACTTCCACGATCTGCTGGTCGCCAACGGCGGCATCCCCGCCGCCGACGGACGGGTACTACTATCCGACGCCGCCGGCGTCGTCGAAGAGGTGGGCGAAGGCGTGAATGAGTTCAAGCCCGGCGACCACGTCGTCTCCGGCTTCTTTCCGCAATGGACCGACGGCCTGCCGTTCGCCGCGGTCGGCAACTTTCAGGGCACGCCGGGCGACGGCATCGACGGCTACGCCACCGAAGTCGCGGTGCGCGCAGCCGCCGACTTCACCCTGGCGCCGCGCGGCTGGAGCCACGCCGAGGCGGCGACCATCACCACCGCCGGGCTGACCGCCTGGCGCGCCCTGGTGGCCGACGGCCCGCTCAAGGCCGGCGAGAGCGTGCTGGTTCTGGGTAGCGGCGGGGTTTCGGTGGCGGCGCTGCAAATCGCAAAAGCGATGGGCGCGAGCGTGATTGCCACCTCCTCGTCGGATGAAAAGCTCGAACGTCTGCGCTCGCTCGGCGCCGACCACCTCATCAATTACCGCCGCACTCCGCAATGGGGCAAGCGGGTGCTGGAGATCACCGGCGGGCGCGGCGTCGATCACGTCGTGGAAGTCGGCGGCCCGGGCACGCTGGCACAGTCCATTCATGCGGTGCGCGTGGGCGGTCATATCGCGCTGATCGGCGTATTGACCGGCCGAGGCGGCGAGGTGCCGACTGCCGTATTGATGGCCAGGCAGGCACGCCTGCAGGGCCTGATCGTCGGCAGCCGGCGCCTGCAGCAGGAGTACGTGGCGGCGCTGGAGCAGACCGGCATCCACCCGGTGATCGACCGCAGCTTCCCGTTGGAGCAGCTTGCTGAGGCTTTCCGCTACCAGGAGAGCGGCCGCCATTTCGGCAAGGTCGTGGTGGATATCTGATCACCCAAGCCCTGTCCGTCCAGCTGCGCTGGCGGACGCGGCGCCCGGGACGCGCCCGGCTGCATACCGGACCCGGGCGTGGATATTTGAAGAGAGGAATGACATGACCGAACACGTCCTGTCGGTCGCATTGGACGATGCCTACCGGCTGATCACCCATGGTCCGACCGTCCTTGTGTCGGCCCGCCACAGTGGAGTCGACGACGTCATGGCCGCCGCCTGGGCCTGTGCGTTGGATTTTTCGCCACCCAGGCTGACCGTGGTGCTGGACAAGATCACACGAACGCGCGAACTGATTGAGGCCAGCGGTGAATTCGTCATCCAGATTCCAACTGTCGCGCAAGCGCGGCTGGTGCACGAGGTAGGCTCCCGGAGCCTGCATCAGGATCCGGACAAGCTCCAGAACTGCGGCGTGGAGCTCCTGCGCTTCGACGGCTTCGACCAACCCTTCGTGGCCGGAGCTTCGGCCTGGCTGGCGTGCCGGCTCATCCCGGAAGTGCGCAATCAGGAGACCTATGACTTGTTCATCGGCGAGGTGGTCGGCGCCTGGGCGGACGCGCGGGCGTTCAGCGATGGCCGCTGGCGCTACGAGCATGCCGACCCGGTCTGGCGCAGCTTGCATCATGTCGCCGGCGGGCATTTCTATACCATCGGCGATGCCCTGGACGTGCCTTTAACGCAACGCTAAACCTTTGGTCGCCCAGGTGGAGCGGCAACTGCCGCACCTCCGTAAAGTGCCCACCGATTACAGGAGAAAAGCATGAAGTCACGTGCTGCCGTCGCCTTCGGGCCAGGCAAACCGCTTGAAATCGTCGAGATCGACGTCGCTCCACCAAAGGCCGGTGAAGTTCTGGTCAAGATCACCCATACCGGCGTCTGCCACACCGACGCCTTCACCCTGTCGGGCGACGACCCCGAGGGCCTCTTCCCTGTCGTGCTGGGCCATGAAGGCGCCGGTATCGTGGTCCAGGTCGGCGAAGGCGTCACCAGCGTCAAGCCGGGCGACCATGTGATCCCGCTCTACACCGCCGAATGCGGCGAGTGCCTATTCTGCAAGTCGGGCAAGACCAATCTGTGTGTGGCCGTGCGCGCCACCCAGGGCAAGGGCGTGATGCCGGACGGCACCACGCGCTTTTCCTACAACGGCCAGCCGATCTATCACTACATGGGCTGCTCGACTTTCAGCGAATACACCGTCGTCGCGGAGGTTTCGCTGGCGAAAGTCAATCCGCAGGCCAATCCGGAACACGTCTGCCTGCTGGGTTGCGGCGTCACCACCGGCATCGGTGCGGTGCATAACACTGCGAAAGTGCAACCCGGCGACTCGGTCGCAGTGTTCGGCCTGGGCGGCATCGGTCTGGCGGTGATTCAGGGTGCGCGCCAGGCCAAGGCCGGGCGCATCATCGCCGTGGACACCAATCCGTCCAAGTTCGAGCTGGCACGCACCTTTGGCGCGACCGATTGCATCAATCCCAGGGATTTCGACAAGCCCATCCAGCAGGTCATCATCGAGATGACCGGCTGGGGCGTCGACCACTCCTTCGAATGCATCGGCAACGTCAACGTGATGCGCGCGGCGCTGGAGTCAGCCCATCGCGGCTGGGGTCAGTCGGTCGTTATCGGCGTGGCTGGCGCCGGACAGGAGATCAGCACCCGCCCGTTCCAGTTGGTCACTGGCCGACGCTGGCTTGGCACCGCCTTCGGCGGGGTCAAGGGCCGCTCGCAGCTGCCGGGCATGGTCGAAGACGCCATGAAGGGCGAAATCGACCTCGCGCCGTTCGTCACCCACACCATGCCCCTCGATGAGATCAACGAAGCCTTCCACCTGATGCATGAAGGCAAGTCGATCCGCAGCGTGGTGCATTACTGACCCGGAATCCCCCGGTTATTTTACGCCCTGAACCCACTCACCGGCAGGCACGCTGTCCGAACGAAACGCAGCCGTTTCGAACGATCTGAAGCAGCCATTATTTCCTTCGCAATTTCGCGACATCCCCGGCAGGCTCGCGACAGACGACGGCCTGTGCCTGAGAGAGGCTGAGCTCATCTTTCACCCATGAGGACGCCGCCATGCACCGCTACGACAAGTTAGATTTCCCCCTGGCCGAGACTCGCCGTCACTTGGAGACCGGCCCGATCGTGCTGGTCAGCTCATGCTGGCAGGGCGAAACCAATATCATGACGATGGGCTGGCACATGATGATGCAGTTCAGCCCAGCGCTGTTCGGTTGCTATATATGGGAAGGCAACCACAGCTACGAGCTGATCCGCCGCAGCCGCGAATGCGTGATCAATGTCCCCACCGCGGACCTCGTCGATGCGGTCGTCTCGGTCGGTAATTCATCGGGACGCTCGGTTGATAAATTCAAAGCGTGCGGGTTGACTGCGGCGCGTGGCACCCGGGTGCAGGCGCCCTTGATTGAAGAATGCTACGCGAACTTCGAATGCCGCCTGGCCGATGAGAGCCAGATCGATACCTATGGCCTGTTCATCTGGGAAGTGGTGAAAGGCCATGTTGCCGAGGCCGTCAGCAATCCGGAAACCCTGCATTACACGGGGCATGGCCGCTTTCGCGTGGCGGGCCGGGTGCTCGACCTGAGCGAGCGCTTCAAACCACAGAACCTATGAGCGAGTCGTCACGCCTGGCGATAGGCGCTGGGCGTGACGCCCACCTCACGACGAAACACCTGAGAAAAATGGCTTGGGCTCGAGTAGCCGACCTCCAACCCAATGTCGATGATGCTGCCATCCGACTCCAGCAGCAGATGCCGGGCGCGGCTCATGCGCAAGCGGATGAAGTACTGTGACGGTGACAACCCGGTGGCGCGCTTGAACATCCGGCTGAAGTGGTACTCGCTCAGCTCCGCGATCCGGGCAAGATTCGCCAGACTGAAATCATCGGCAAGCCCATCGTTCATCGCCTCGATGACGCGGCGCAGCTTGTAGGCCTGCAGTGCATTACTGCGGCGTGCGCCGCGGTTCGGGTCGAGGTATCGGCGCACCAGATGCACGGCCAGCGCCTGGGCCAGGCTGTGGGCGTATAAGGGGCTGGGTTGGCGCTCGTCGATGAGCTCTTGGCGCAGCTGTTCGAGCATCACGCTCACCCGTTCATCCCGTGCGCCGGAAACATCGAGAAAGGTGACCGGGCCGGCGTGCTTGCCCAACACGTCGCGCGCGGCCTGATCGATCAGCGGCAGGCCAAGGTACAGATGCATCACTTCGAAGGTGTCGCAGCCTTGCGTCTGCCAGCGCATCTCGTAGGGCTCGCCGGTGTTGGTGAGAAAGAAGTCCCCGGCCTTGACGTCTGACGCCTCCCATTCACCGCCCAGGGCGCGCTCCTCGACCCGGGCTGCGCCCGCCAGCACCCATACCAGAAGCGGCTCGACCACCGCGGGCACCAGAATCGGCTCGACGATGCTGCGATGGCTGAACCGCAACACCACCACGTCCTGCAGCTGCGGGCGCGACGGCAAGGCCTGCGGCGCACCTGGCAGGTAATGCAGCATCGATTCGCCCGTGATGCGCTGAGCATCGTTTGCTGCAAGGTTTTGGGAATCTGCTTGGCGCACAGGATGCTCCCTCGACAGAGCCCTCTGGCGAGGGCAGGTGTCGCTAGGGTAACGCAGCGGCGCCAGCTTTTTGAGAGGGTGGCGCGGCAGGTCAACTGCTCAGCGCAGGGATGGGCGCATTGAGGGCAAGGGCAGCCCGGACCGGGTCGAAGTACTCGCGGATAAATGCGAGTTTGCCGTTCTCGACGCGTACAAACAGCACGTAGTCCTGTTTGTAGATGCGCCCGGTCGGTTTGATCAGAGCCTCGGCTTTCACTTCAGCGCTGGCTTCCAACGGGTTCGCGCCGGGGTGAATGCGTATGTCGAAGAAACGGAAGTTCTCTACTGCGCCGATGAACCAGCCGACATGGCCAAGCACCTGATCACGCCCGTCGAGGCGCGCTGGGTGGCCGAGGGCGGGCGCAAATGGCAGTTCCCACTCCAGATCGTCGGCAATTAGCGTCTTCCAGCGTTCAGGGTCAGCGACGAAGGTTTCGAAATGCAGGCGCAGCAGCTGTTCGGCGGTCATGGTGAGTGCTCGTATCTGGGGGAGAGAAGGAGGGGCTTGCCGCGGCAAGCCCGGAACGATCAGCCAAACAACTTGATGGCAGTTTTGGCGATCAGCTCGCCCTGATGGCGGGCGCCGTCCAGCTCGATGTCGCTGGGCTGGCGCGAGCCGTCGCCACCGGTAATGGTGGTCGCACCGTAGGGTGCGCCGCCTACCACTTCTGAAACGCTCATCTGACCTTGGTGGCTGTACGGCAGCCCGACGATGGTCATGCCGAAGTGCAGCAGGTTGGTGATGATCGAGAACAGCGTGGTTTCCTGACCGCCATGTTGGGTGGCGCTCGACGTGAAGGCGCCGCCGACCTTGCCATTGAGCGCACCGCGCGCCCAGAGCCCGCCGGCCTGATCGAGAAAAGCGGCCATCTGGCTGCTGATGCGGCCGAAGCGGGTGCCGGTGCCGACGATGATGGCGTCGTACTGTTCGAGCTCGGCGACCGTTGCTACCGGTGCGGCCTGGTCCAATTTGAAATAGGCACCGCGGGCGATGTCTTCCGGGACCGTCTCCGGGACGCGCTTGACGTCCACCTGTGCGCCGGTGGCTCGCGCGCCGTCGGCGACAGCATTAGCCATTGTTTCGAGATGTCCGTAAGACGAGTAGTAAAGAACCAGAACCTTAGCCATGAGATGTCTCCATTGGGTTGATGCCAGCAGCTGTGTCGCCGCGATGGAGGCAATGTCTCACGACGCTACGATCGAAAATAGCCAACCAATTTCGAGCGTTAGGTTCGATTTTTTAGAATGGTCGAATGTCCTCGGTTGCCTGCGCCTTGAACCGTTCGATCAGCCAGTTCGCTGCCGGGCCGGGTGGGGTATCGGTGCGGTAGATGACATCGAAGATATAGTCGCCGCCGAAGCAGTCGGGCAGGTCGAGCTGTACGAGCCGACCGCTGGCCAGGTCATCGCGAATCATGTCGACTGGCATGTTGCCCCAGCCGATGCCTTCGCGAAGCAGCATATGCTTGGCGCCCAGATCCGCCAGTCGCCAGGTGCGTGTGCCGACCACGGCGAACTCCTGAGCCTCGGTGAGGCGGGAGCGGTCGGTCAGGACCAGCTGGACGTGCGCGCGGCCTGTACCCGGCGCGTGTGGACCCGGTTGCGCCAATGGGTGGTCGGGCGCGGCCACTGGAATGAGCGCCACCTTGCCTACACCGATACGTTCGATGCCGTCGATGCTGGTGGTCAGCGGGCCGCTCACGCCCAAGGTCGCTCCGCGATCAAGCACCCGTTGCGTCACTGCGCCGAGGGCCTCGATATGCAGGTGCAACGAAACGGTTGGGAATTCCTCTCGGAAGGCTTTTAGCGCATCGACCACCCGTTGGCGCGGCAACATCACATCGAGCACCAGATGCACTTCGGCTTCCAGGCCATGCAATAGCCCCCGGACCTTGGCTCTCAGCCCGTCGATGCCGTTGTAGATAGTGCGAGCTTCGGCCAGTACCGTGCGGCCAGCGTCGGTCAATTGTGGTTTGCGGGTGGTCTTGCGATCAAAGAGGCTAACGCCTAGCTGCATTTCCAGATTGGCAATGGAGTAGCTCACGACCGACGTGGCGCGGTGCAGTTTGCGCGCTGCACCAGCGAAACTGCCGACGTCCACCACGGTGAGAAATACGCGCAGTTGATCAAGCGTCGGAGTGCCTGGGTCTGAAATCATTTCTAATCCCTCGAACGTTTCGATGCATATTATCCGGGTTTTGCAGATAAGCCAGCGGGCCTAGAGTGACCTCATCTTCACTCACTCAGGAAACCCGCCATGACCCAGACCTCACCCTCCGGAACTATCGAACAGATCATCGTCCCCAACGTGCGTGACATCGGCGGGTTCGACGTGCGCCGGGCGTTGCCGTCGGCGCAGCGGCGCATGGTTGGGCCGTTCATCTTCCTCGATAGCTTCGGGCCGGTGGTCTTCGGACCGGGCGAAGGGATCGACACTCGGCCGCATCCGCATATCGGCCTGTCGACCGTCAGCTACCTGCTGCAAGGCGAAATGCTCCACCGCGACAGCGCTGGGCATGTCCAGCAGCTGCGAGCCGGGGAAATCAACCTGATGACGGCCGGGCGCGGCATCGTTCATTCGGAGCGTTCCAGCGATCCGGTCCGGGCCAGCGGCGGCGAGCTCATGGGTTTCCAGGCCTGGATTGCGCTGCCCGAGTCGCATGAGGAGACCGAGCCCGGCTTTCAGCACCTGCTGGCCGAGCGCATACCGCACATCGAAAGCGACGGTGTGTCGCTAAGTCTGCTGGCCGGCTCGCTGGACGGCCTCACATCTCCAACACAGACGCTCTCCGATTTGTTCTATGCGGACCTTCAGCTGCAAGCCGGCGCGCGTTATCGCCTGTCCGCCGAGCATATCGAGCGCGCCCTTTATGTCGTCAGTGGTGAGGTCGAGGTGGTTGGGCAGCCCGGGCGCTTCGGTGCCGATCGCCTGGTTGTGCTGCGCCCGGACAGCGAAGTGGTGCTGCGCGCCATCGGGCCTGCACGGCTCCTGTTGCTCGGTGGCGAGCCGCTGGACGGACCGCGGCACATCTACTGGAACTTCGTCTCCAGTCGGCAGGACCGCCTTCTCCAGGCGGCCGAGGATTGGCGCGCGCGCCGCTTTCCCGACGTGCCGGGCGATGACGAATACATACCGCTACCCAGCACCGGGGCGCGATGGCGCTTCAAGTGATTACAGCTCCGTAGCACAAAGCTGCGTTTGCAAATTTCAGGCCCGAGGACACCCGTCATCATGATCAATTCGTATCGTTTTTATGTGGTTGCCGCTGCGGCGTTGTTCACCAATGGCATGTCGTTACTGGGTTTCGCTGACGAATCGGCGGGTGGCATCGCTCGGGCGCTGGAATGCAAAAGCTGCCTTAGCCGAAGCTCGGAGATCGTCTCGGCCATTGAGCTTGCTAGCGAGCCGCTTATATCGATCAAACCGCCGTCAGCTATTCCAGCAGTACTAGAGCCAGACCACTTCAGCGCAAAAACCCGACAGCCTAGGCAAGCGCCCGAAGGCCGCGCTCGACCATCTGCGAGACAGTAGAGCCGTCATCAACGACGGCACCCGACGGGTGCAGGCCGGCGAATGTTTCGCCTGGCCTCGACTCTGGAGGAAAACAGCATGATTAATATCAACAACACCGTCTCGCAAGAAGTCGAAGGCAAAGTCGCGCTGGTTACCGGCGCCGCCAGTGGCATCGGCAAGGCGATTGCACTGTTGCTGCATGCACGTGGCGCCAAGGTGGTTGCTGAAGACCTGAACCCCGCCGTAGAAGAACTTGCACGTCCCGGACTGGTCCCGCTGGTGGCGGACATCAGCGAAGACGGCGCCGCCGAGCGCGCAGTCGGGCTTGCTGTCGAGCGGTTCGGCCGGCTGGATATCCTGGTCAACAACGCTGGGATCATCATCAACAAGCTGGTCGTCGACATGACACGCCAAGACTGGGAGCGTATCCAGGCGGTTAACGCTACCGCGGCATTCCTGCATTGCCGCGAGGCGGTCAAGGCAATGATGCCCAACAAGTGCGGGGCCATCGTCAATATCGCGTCCTATGCCTCCTACTTCGCCTTTCCGACCATCGCGGCCTACACCGCTTCCAAGGGTGCGCTGGCCCAGCTGACCCGCACGCTCGCGCTCGAAGCCATCGAGCACGGCATCCGCGTCAATGCCATCGGCGTCGGCGACGTGGTCACCAACATCCTCAATGACGTGGTCGACGACGGTCCAGGCTTTCTTGCCCAGCACGGCGAAGCCGCACCCATCGGCCGTGCCGCACAGCCGGAAGAAATTGCTGAAATCGTCGCGTTTCTCGCCTCGGAACGCGCGAGCTTCATGGTCGGCTCGGTTGTCATGGCCGACGGCGGCATGACCGTCACTGCAGGTTGATCGACTCATCACGCATACAGGAGAACTCCTCATGACCATGGTCACCAAGATTGCTTTCTTCACCCCCCGCCGTGGGCAAAACGATGCCCTCGGCCAGCGCCTGTTGGCGCTGGTCGGTCCCACCCGGCAGGAGCCTGGCTGCGTCCGCTACGACATCTACCAATCGAGCGACTCGGCCGAGGGCTGGTTCGTTTACGAAGACTGGCGCTCGCCAACGGACTTCGACGGACATATGCAGATGCCCTATGTGCAGGCCTTCATGAGCGAAGTCGATGCGCTCTGCAGCGAGGCCCCCGAGATCCGCACGTTTGAGCGCCGCTCCGAAGCGGCTGAGCGCTGAACCTGACTACTTGCAGGAGGACCTTTCCCATGAGCACGCAGACCACCTGGCTAGTAACCGGCTGTTCCACCGGTTTCGGCCGCCACATCGCAGCCCATCTGCTTGAGCAGGGCGAGCGCGTCGTCGTCACCGCGCGTAAGACCGAACAGGTGCAGGATCTCGCCACGCTCGGCCAGGCGTTGGTGCTGCCACTGGACGTCACCGATGCCGAGCAGGCCAAGGCCGTGGTGGCTGAAGCCGAGCGCGCATTCGGCTCGGTGGATGTACTGGTCAACAATGCCGGCATCGGTTACTTCGCCGCGGTCGAGGAGACTGACCCGCAGGCGGCGCGCCGACTGTTCGAAGTCAACTTCTTCGGAACCGCCCATATGATCCACGCGGTGCTACCCGGGATGCGCAAGCGGCGTCGGGGCATGATCGTCAACCTGACCTCCATCGGCGGCCTCGCCGGCTACCCCGCGGTGGGCTACTACTGCGCGAGCAAGTTCGCCGTCGAGGGGCTGTCGGAAACCCTGCGCGCCGAGCTGGAGCCCTTAGGTATCAGCGTCATGACTGTGGAACCCAGCGCATTTCGCACCGAGTGGGCAGGCTCGGCGGCCGAAGTGCCGGAGCCGATCGAGGATTACGATGCCACCGCCGGTGAGGCGCGCCGTGCCTATCACGCCTCGGTCGGCAAACAGGAGGGCGATCCGGCCCGTGCCGCCGCAGCGATTCACCACGCGGTTACCACGGCTCAGCCACCGCAACGCCTGCTGCTGGGCAACAGGGCCTTCGATGTGGCAATGGCCAAGCTCTCGGCCATGCGCGCGGAGTTCAGCGCCTGGGAAGCCACCGCTCGCAGCGCCGATTTTCCAAAACCACAGGTTTGATAACGTCCCGGCGGCTCGCCGCGCGGGCTGCCGACCAGCCGAATAGATTTGGAGGATCACATCATGTCTGACTATCGGAACAAGGTTGCCCTTATCACCGGCGGTGGTTCCGGCATCGGTGCAGCTGCAGCGCGCCGGTTCCTGGGCGAAGGCGGATCGGTCGTTGTGGCCGGGCGCAACCGGACACGGCTAAACACCTTCGTGGCCGACCTGCCGGCGGACCGCGTGCTGGCTCACGCAGCAGATGTTTCTCAGCGCGACGACTGCGATGAACTGGTTCGCCTTACGGTCGAGCGTTTTGGACGCCTCGACACGCTGGTCAACGCCGCCGGCATGAACCTGGTTGGCACTTTGGAAGAAACCTCGGACCAGGACTGGCGAGCCTGCATGGGCGCGGACCTGGACAGCGTGTTCTTCCTGGCGCGCGCGGTCATGCCACAGCTGAAGAAGACACGCGGTTCGATCGTCAACGTGGGTTCGGTGTCGTCGCTAGGCGGCGGCTGGACCCATGCAGCCTACTGCGCCGCCAAGGCTGCGGTCGCGAACCTTACCCGCAGCATCGCCTGCGACTACGGTCGCGACGGCGTGCGCGCCAACACCGTCTGCCCGGGTCTGACCATCACCGAGATGACCGAGGCGATCATGGACGACGAGGCGCTGCTGGCCAAAGCCTGGGAGCGCATCCCGCTGCGTCGCGCAGGCACGGTCGACGAGGTGGCCGATGCCATCTTTTTCCTGGCCAGCGACCGGGCGGCGTTCATCACTGGCGCGACGCTGGCCGTTGACGGTGGGCAGACGGCAACCGATGGCGGCCCCGAGTGGGGCAAGTAATCACGTGAGTAGACAGGGACGTCGGCAACGCCATACAGGATCAGGCAAACCCGCGACACGTTCGACATAACGGCCAAGCGGCCACTCTCCCTAATCTGGACTCACGAAACGGATGACACCAAACGGCCCGGACAGGCCATCCGAATCCGCTGTTCGACTTGTGAGGACATCACCATGAAAAGCTTCAGCCAATTGTTGATCACTACCGCCCTGAGCGCCTTTATTGTCTCCGCAGCGAGCCTATTCCCGGTCGGTTTGACCGTCGCTGAAAACGGGGCAGAACGTACTCCAGGTTTTCGCATCGCCGAGGACGGCTCCGACCGCACCCCCGGCTTTCGAGTCGCCGAAAACGGCTCAGACCGCACCGCAATCGGCCGCCTCGGCTGATTGTCCGGTAGATGGAAACGCGATATGCAAAGTACACAACCCACGGCAGGTAGTCACCCCTATGCCGGCATGTGGATTACCGCTGACGGATACATCCGCCACGAGTTGCTACCTAATGGGCGCTACGATGAGGCGCGTGGAAACCGCAAGAGTTCCTATCAGGGGCGCTATGAAGTGGAGGGCGACTACATCCGCTACTGGGACGACACGGGCTTTACCGCAGACGGGGAGTTTCGAGACGGCGTGCTCTACCACGCCGGCATGGTGCTCTACCGCAGGTGAAGCCAGAGCCCGGCTTCCTGGCCGGGCTTCTCTCGTCTCGCGGGCGTACCCGCGTCGCCAACCTCGGTAACTCGACGTTGCATCACCGCTTCAAGGCGGTCACAGCGATAACCCGCTGCAGTATCAGAAACAACTGCGCCTGCAGGAGGCGCGCCGGCTGATGATCAACGAAGGGCTGGACGTATCGAGCGCGTGTTACCGCGTCGGCTACGAGAGCCCCTCGCAGTTCAGTCGCGAGTATGGCCGCCATTTTGGCTCACCGCCGTCCAAGGATGTCCGTCGGTTGCTACGCAGCGCTTAAAGCCATCACTTCGCACCTCAGAGTTGGGGCTGAGGCGGCTTCTGGGTGTCCGCTAGGAATGTGGGCTTTTCTGTGTGCGGCAGCTTATGGCCGGTTAGCGACGGTCTGACTTCGACCGTCGCTATACATGGTCAAACCTCGGTCTGCTCCGCCATTTCCAAGGCGTCATCGACCTCAATCCCGAGGTATCGGACAGTGCTCTCAAGCTTCGTATGGCCGAGCAGCAATTGAACCGCACGCAGGTTCTTCGTCCTGCGATAGATCAGTGATGCCTTCGTACGTCTCATTGTGTGAGTGCCATACATGGCTGGATCAAGGCCAATGGCTTTCACCCAGCCTTTGACGATACGGGCGTATTGACGAGTGGAGAGATGGTCAGAGGTATGCAGCCGGCTCGGAAAAAGGCAGTCCTCGCTGCGGAGCTGGGCTTGATGTATCCAGGCCGCGAGAGCAGACCGTGTTTGCTCAGTGATCTCGAACTGCACTGGCCGCTGCGTTTTCTGCTGCATCACCATGGCTCGTGATGACAGGTTTTCGCCATGGGCAACGTCGCGCACACGGAGCTTGGTTAAATCGCAGGCTCGCAGCTTGCTGTCGATGGCTAAATCGAAGAGCGCTAGATCTCGACTTCTCTCGGCGATTTGCAGCCTCACCCGGATTGCCCAGATATCTCTCAGGCGGAGCGGGGCCTTCTGTCCGACTAATTTTCCTTTGTTCCAGGGCTGATGGCTGTAGGTAGCAATGGTGTTCATGGCAAGTCCTCCTGGTGTGGGAGGACAAGGATGGTTGGCCGGAGCAATGGTCGCTAACCGGCCAGAAGCGGCCACTAATTTCTTGGCAATCAACAGCAGAAAAAGCATTATGGAAACAACTGCTCACGCGCAGTCCCATCTTCGGCGGCATGGATGCCTTGCTTATCTCACACAAGCATTCATTCCTGCTAGCTTTGGCGACATGCTGTGAAGCGCGGGCTTATGCCGCATTCGGCCGCCCTGGCTTATACCGCGTTCGATATAACGTCGCAGCAGAAGGGAGTGAAAGATGCATAAAACACTGATCCGCAAGAGAAAAGTCAACATTGTTAGCGAAATGTTAGGCTGCGTATTAGTCGAGCGTTCGGTCTAATCACTGTTAGTGGCTTTTCTCCAGGTCATGTCAGGGTCACGAACGTTTGAAGTAATCCAGCAGTAATCCGACAGCTCCAGTGTTCGGCTAACGCCGTAGAAAGCACAATCTAGAGGTTGATTAACGAGATAGTAGATGGTCCGGTGAAACCGACTAAGAGAAAATTGTGAGTCTGTAACTGACGTTGTGACGCGGCCCGGAGAAATTATGATCGAGAGAGTTTTCAGAAGTAGTCGGTTTATGGTGTGGGTGGCAGTCGTTATCTGTGCGGTGTCATCTTTGCTCTTGTATGGTGCCTCGGTTAACATAATCTGGAATACCGCACTGGATGTAGTACGTGATATACCTGTCTCTGCTGACGACGGCAAGAGCCTCGCGGTTCGCCTCCTGAAGCTGTTGGATCTCCTGCTGATCGCTATTACTTTTCAGATCATGGCGGTTAACCTGTATCGTCTGTTCATCCGTCCGGTGTCTGATGATGACAGAGAATCCCAAAACCCTCTGGACATTAAGAGCTTCCATGATTTGAAGATAACAGTAAGCCAAGTGGCTGTTGTGCTACTGGTGGTTCTGTTCCTTGAGCAGGCGGTAGAGATTGGCGCTACGATCGCTACGTTATACTTTGGTGCTGCCATCGGTATCATTATTTTGGCCTCGGTATTCGCGTGGAAGAATATGAAAGACTGATGCACAGCACGCGGTTAGACGTCACCTGCTGGTTGCCTGAACTAGAGAGGCAACCACTCCGCAGAGAATGTAGGCGGCCAACGCTTCATGGGAGCCTGCTTTGGGCAAGAGCCAACGTCACGGGCGTCTGCCACTAACCAATCCAAGCATAGCGACACCATTTCGGTTGCGGCTTCGCCTTCACTACAAAGCTGCGCGTGTTGGCGGCGTTATGCGCATCCATAGAGAGGGTACTCTTATTATTGAAATCAGGAAGGCAGAAAAAGCGGACGTTCCTGCGATACTCGACCTTGTTCGAGGAAAAGCGGAATTCGATGGGTGTTTGAATTCGCTTCAATCTACGGAAGCTGACATTGAGGAAGCTTTCTTCTCCGAACAACCCAAGGCGTTTGCGCTCTTGGCCATGAAGTCAGGCGAGGCCGTGGGTATCGCGACGTACTACAGTATCTATTCCACGTTCATTGCCAAGCCTGGCATCTGGCTAGACGATCTGTTTGTCTATCCGCAGTTCCGGGGAAGCGGTGTGGGCGAAGCTCTACTCTCAGAGCTGTGTATCCTCGCTCAGAATACTGGCTGCGGGCGTATTGACTGGATCGTGGCTACCGACAATGATCGAGGAAGGAGCTTCTACGAGCGCTCGGGCGCTCGGATATTCGAAGAGGTACGGCGTGCCCGGTTAGATGAATGTGCGATCAACGCACTTGCAGAGAAAGCGCATAACAAAGCAATGCACCCGACAAGCGGGTGATTGCGGCGTTAGGCACAGTCAAACACGCAACAATCCAATTCTTTCAACCCAGGGGTCTCCCAACTATGAAAGTCAAACTTGTAGCATTAACAGCATTAGTCGCACTTACCTCAAATATTGCGAACGCAAACGAGCCCATCGTTGTAAATCAGGCAGTAACAGAGAAGGAAGCATTAACAGCTCAGCAAGCATGGTGTGCTGCTCTTCTTGATATCAACGCCGCATACGAAAAGGATGGAAAAGTAGCAGCGAGAGCATTGGCCGAGAAAGTCATAGATTCCGCTTACGCCTACCAAATGGGCGCAGTACTCTTTAAGCCTACGCTCACGGTGAACCCTCAAACATTTCGCCCCACACGTGCCGGTGCGCTATCTTATTTCGTTGGCGGTGACCCATCCTTCCCTGCCGACACAGGTTTTGCTCTAAAAGGCTGGAGAAAATGTGAGCCTGTCACTTCTGCTATTTTTCTTGATGGCAATAGCGCAATTACTATGGGGAAAGTTCACTTCACAGATAAAAATGGGAAAGTGACTACCGTTGACAAAACGTGGGGTTACGTTAAAGACGATGCGGGAAATTTGCGCATTAACCTTCACCATTCATCATTGGAGTACCAACCTAAGTAAATCCGCTATAAACCCATAGGCAGTGGAGTTGTTGCCTAACAAGTCATTCCAGCGGACTGCCTACGGCAGCCGCTGAATTCCAACGTTAGGTTATCCGAGCAAAAGTGACCCGCCCCTCATTCCTCAGTCACTGTGAATGTCCGCTTCTGGCCGATTCTGTTGAAAAAGTAGCGATTTCCCCGTGCCGGCGGCAGAATCACTCTGTCGGTGAGCGCGGGGGCGAACAGCATGATGGGACAGCTACCGGGTGGACAGCAGCGCCTGTTTTACTCGTTCAATCTGGAAGACCATGTCCCAGCCCAACACCTCTTGCGCAGTATCGACCAGTGCCTGGATCTGAGTGACCTGCGCAGCTACCTTGCGGATTTCTACAGTTCCATCGGACGCCCCTCGATCGACCCGGAGTTGATGGTGCGGATGCTGGTCGTTGGCTACTGCTACGGCATCCGTTCCGAACGACGGCTGTGCGAAGAGGTGCACTTAAATCTGGCCTATCGTTGGTTCTGCCGGCTGGGTCTGGAAGACGAAGTACCCAATCACTCGACCTTCTCGAAGAATCGCCACGGCCGTTTCCGTGACAGCGGTCTGTTCCGTTGGTTGTTCAATGAGGTGCTGCGCCGCTGCATGGCGGCTGGCCTGGTCAAAGGCGAAGGCTTCGCTGTGGACGCCAGCATCATCAAGGCGGATGCCAGCCGGCAACGTGGAGTGACGGGAGATGAAGTCGACTGGCGTGATCCCGCGCTCAGCAGCCGCGCGGTGCGCGAGTATCTTGAAGCCCTTGATGAAGAGGCGCTTGCTGAGGCTCTTCCCAAGAAAATCTCGCTCACCGATCCGCTGTCCCGTTGGACTGCTGCGCCAGGCGGCCCGGCCTTCTTTGCCTACTCCACGAATTACCTGATCGATACTGAGCATGGCGTGATCATGGATGTGGAAGCAACTCCAGCGCATCGTACTGCCGAGGTCGATTCGACCAGGACGATGGTTGATCGCGTTGAAGCGCAGTTCGACCTCACGCCAGAGCGCCTCATTGGTGATACCGCCTATGGCACTGCCCCGATGCTGGCCTGGATGGTCGAAGAAAAGAACATCGACCCGCATGTCCCAGTCTGGGACAAGACCGAGCGCAAAGACGACAGCCTCTCCAGTAACGATTTCCACTGGAATCCGGAGGCCAATGAATACCACTGCCCAACCGGCAAACCGCTACGCAGTGAATGGCGCGCCTTCACCCAGAAAAGATCGCGGGTGACCAAGGCCAACACCATCATCTACCGCTCCAGTCAAACCGACTGCGCCACATGTCCGCTGAAAGCGAAGTGCTGCCCTAACACACCGAATCGGAAGATCGTCCGCAGCATCCATGAAGCTGCCCGTGACGTGGCGCGACGCATCGCCAAGACACCGGAATACCTCGTCTCTCGTTGCGAACGGAAGAAGGTGGAGGTGCTTTTCGCCCACCTCAAACGGATCATGAAACTCGATCGTTTACGATTGCGTGGCCTGACAGGTGCCGCTGACGAATTCACCTTGGCTGCGACGGTGCAGAACCTGCGCCGCATGGCCAAGCTTTTGCCTCAAGGGCCACCACTCACGGGATAGGTGCGCCTGCGGCGAGCAGAAACCCTCGA
This sequence comes from Pseudomonas sp. LM13, assembly GCF_041381355.1. Taxonomy (NCBI): domain Bacteria; kingdom Pseudomonadati; phylum Pseudomonadota; class Gammaproteobacteria; order Pseudomonadales; family Pseudomonadaceae; genus Pseudomonas; species Pseudomonas sp. LM13. The sequence goes on along the minus strand of NZ_JACBXH010000045.1, from coordinate 3,118 downwards.
ATTAACCCTCAGACCCAGGCAAGGAAGCTCAGTGAAACGCCGAAAGGCAACTTGAAGTGGCTTCCAGTCACTTCGATAGTAGGCACCGCTGACCAGCTGGCTGCCGCAGAACTTAGTTTTTCAACAGAATCGGCCAGTAGCGGACATTGGCGTATGGAAAATATACTTCCACCCCACTTGCCCATGAGCGGCGCTCCTTGACCGCGCCTCTAAGCAGTGCTCGGTAAAACACCAAAAACGCCTTGAGAAAGGAACCCAGATGGATCTGTTCACGCCGCTAGTCACTGAAGATAAACTTCATCAACACTTCAAAGTCATCAGTGGTGATCGGCCGAGCAACGGCTATGCCCGCAAAGTATTGGAAGCGTGGTTGGAAGGGTTTCCAGATCGTGACGGGAAATTCATACAAGAATTTCAGACTACGTTTAACTCAAGCTTCTGGGAAATCTACCTTCATGCTGCGTTACGTGAACTCGGTGCAGAGTTTAATTGGAAGCACTATGCGCCTGACTTCATCCTGTCAGTGGAACAAACCGAATTCGTCCTAGAGGCTACCACGGCAAACGCGGCTCAAGGATCAGTTCCTGAGTGGTCAAAGTCTCTGGTACCTCCAACTCGCGAGGAGATTGATCTGAACGAGATCAACCGGGTCGCAATCATCCGCCTGGCCAACGCTTTTATGAACAAGGCAACACATTACATCGACAAGTATTCAAAGCTTGAGCACGTAAAGGGCAAGCCTTTCCTGCTTGCGATCGCGCCATTCGAGCAACCCTGGTTCAACCTCCAAGTCTACCGTCCCATCGAAGCGTTGCTTTATGACTATTATGTCGACGAACAAGAATATCTGGCTAATCCAGAGCGGTTTCCTGGTGGGCTGGAAAGTAAAAGCCTTGGCAGTGTCACAAAGGAAAACGGCTCAGAAATTGAACTTGGGTTTTTTAATTGTGAGCGATTTTCCCATGTCAGTGCTGTTGTTTTTAGCAATGTTGCCACTTGGGGAAAGGTCGATGCATTGTCAGGGAACCCGATGATGGTTGTTAGCACACAATGGGAAACAGACCAGGGAATCTCGCATCGAACAGCCAGCTTTGGGGAAGTTGGAGAAACGATCATCGACGGCTTGCGCATTTATCACAACCCATACGCCAAGCACCCTCTACCTGCCAATATTTTTAAGCGGCCTGGGGTGGTCCAGACTTGGACTGATCCTGACAAGATGGAAATGATGACCGAAGGAAGGGAAAACTCTTTGACCTTACGCAGCGCGTTCGTGATAAATACTGTGGATAGTTTGGAGGGCGGAGATAAGGCCCGCAGCGGTTAGTGTGGGTTTGTACGAAGGCATTGGAACTCGCTGGCCGCTTCTGGCCGGTTAGCGACGGCCTGACTTCGACCGTCGCAATATATGGTCAGACTTCGGTCTGCTCCGCCATTTCCAGAGCGTCATCGACCTCAATCCCAAGATATCGAACGGTGCTCTCCAGCTTCGTATGGCCGAGCAGAAGTTGAACCGCCCGTAGGTTCTTCGTCCTGCGATAGATCAGCGATGCCTTCGTACGTCTCATTGTGTGAGTGCCATACATGGCTGGATCAAGGCCAATGGCTTTTACCCAGCCTTTGACGATACGAGCATATTGACGAGTGGATAGATGATCTGAGGTATGCAGCCTGCTCGGGAAAAGGCAGTCCTGGCTACGGAGTTGTGCTTGGTGTATCCAGGCTGCGAGAGCAGACCGTGTTTGCTCAGTAATCTCGAACTGCACTGGTCGCTTCGTTTTCTGCTGCATAACCATTGCTCGTGATGACACATGCTCGCCATGAGCAACGTCGCACACACGGAGCTTGGTTAAGTCGCAGGCTCGAAGCTTGCTGTCGATGGCCAGATCGAACAGAGCCAGATCCCGGGTTCGTTCTGCAATTTGAAGCCTTACTCGGATGGCCCAGATATCTCTCTGTCGGAGCGGGGTTTTCTGCCCGACCAATTTTCCTTTGTTCCAGGGCTGACGGCTGCAGGTAGCAATGATGTTCATGGCAAGTCCTCCACGTGTGGAAGGACAAGCATGGCTAGCCAGAGCAGTGGCCGCTAACCGGCCAAAGGCAGCCACAAGTTGACTACTTCGCAAGGCAAGGGCGTATGCTCATGTAGCCCCCGCCGCTACGAGGCCAAAGAATGTCCACACAACTAGGGGCGATTCATGGATCCGACGAAATTTACCCTCAGACGCAGCGCGTTCTCGCCCGGAAACGCCATTTTCATCATCGACTGTTTAAGCGAGCGGGATCTGCAAACCGGTCTCTCTCGACTGAGAGAACTGCACGATTTGCTTCTCGCGCGCGATCCTGAGCGATTTGAATACAACAAGAATTTCGCCCATCGATTCGAGGCGGGCTCTGCAACCAAATTTGCAGAATGCTTCGAGGAAATCACAGGCGCGTGTGAGCTTGGCATTCGACCAATCATATTCATTGATGCTCACGGCCACTCCGAGAAGGGTCTTGGAACGCCGTCCGGGGAGTTTATTGGCTGGGATGAGTTGTTGGACAGCTTGGATAGCGTCACTCAGCGGACAGGGGGTGAGCTGACAGTTATTGTCGCTGCCTGCCATTCGATGAAAGCCGTAGAAAATCTGAGCCTTCAGAAGCGCCTTCCTTTTGCCTTTTACTATGGATATTCATCAGAGGTAAAAGCCGGAGTAGTAGATAAAGAAACGGAGGTGATTTACGAGAGTCTCGGCGGCGGCAAAAACTGAGTGCAACACCTGACCTTTCCGGTACGGTGCTGCCCCTATGTCATATACCGAACTCAGCGTTGAAGAACGCGCCACCATCCAAATCGGCCACGCCCAGGGCTTCAGCCTGCGCAGGATTGCTCGCCTGATCAATAGGTCTCCTTCGACCATCAGTCGAGAGCTGCGCCGCAATCGAGATGTCTGTGGCAGCTACTCGGCCCGCGCGGCCCAGGAGCAGATGAAGGCCCGCCGCCAAGTCTGTCGACCGAGCCGAAAGCTGCTGCCGGGGAGCGAGCGCTTCGAACTGGTGGTTCATATGCTGCGTGAGCGTTTGTCTCCCGAACAGATTGCCGGCAAGCTGCGCCACATGAACATACCTAGCCTCA
>NZ_JACBXH010000044.1:0-31896 GCF_041381355.1 Pseudomonas sp. LM13 | reverse complement strand
CGTTCGTCAAGGGAGTACCGGCCATACATTTTATGGCCCGACGAGCAAGCCATCCTTCATATGTGTGGCTTTCTTCAAACCAGTGCGGCCTGCCATTACACTATCGATCTTATCCATCCCTAGCTACGGCCTCCCATGCCCCAATCAAGTGACACCCCGTTAGACCTGCTTCTATTACCTACGTGGCTCGTTCCGGTAGAACCTGCAGGGGTCGTGCTTAGGGAGCACGGGCTCGGCATTCGAGATGGGCGCATAGTACTTATCGCTCCCGAAGCCGAAGCACTCAAATACGGGGCGAATGAGATCCGACATCTCCAAGGTATGCTGCTCGCCCCCGGCCTCATCAATGCACATGGTCACGCTGCGATGACCTTGTTTCGAGGGCTGGCCGATGATCTATCGCTGCAGCGCTGGCTGCGGGAGCATATTTGGCCGGCTGAGTCACGCTGGGTCGATGAAGAATTCGTGCGATGCGGCACCGAACTTGCGATCGCCGAGCAGCTGAAAAGCGGGGTCACGTGCTTTTCGGATATGTACTTTTACCCCAAGGTCATCAGCGAGCTTGTACACAGGCATGGGGTACGCGCGCAAATCACCATTCCCGTACTGGATTTCCCTGTTCCGGGCGCACGCGATGCAGACCAAGCACTACGCACCGGTGTAGCTCTATTCGACGATCTCAAGCATCACCCGCGCATTTCGATCGCCTTCGGGCCACATGCCCCCTATTCGATTACGGACGACAAGCTTGAGGCGATCCGGATCCTGGTAGCGGAAATGGACGCCGGTATCCACATGCACATTCATGAAACTGCGCAAGAAGTTCAGGAAGCGTTGCGCAAGCATGGCGAGCGCCCGCTGGCGCGTCTCGCGAGGCTGCAGCTGCTCGGCCCTCGCTTTCAGGCCGTGCACATGACTCAGGTTGATGAGTCCGATATTGCGCTGCTCACCGAGCACAACTGCAGTGTCATCCACTGCCCGGAATCCAACCTCAAGCTCGCTAGCGGTTTCTGTCCGATCGAGCGGTTATGGGAGGCGGGAATCAACGTAGCAGTGGGGACCGATGGCGCTGCGAGCAACAATGACCTAGACCTTCTCGGGGAAACCCGCACCGCGGCCTTGCTGGCGAAGGCTGTCGCGGGCTCCGCGACAGCTCTGGATGCCCATCGCGCGCTACGCATGGCTACCCTCAATGGCGCCCGAGCCCTGGGTATAGAGGACCAGACTGGTTCTTTGGAAATCGGCAAGTTCGCAGACCTCGTTGCATTCGATCTTTCCGGTTTGAGCCAGCAACCGATATATGACCCGGTATCCCAGCTTATCTATTCCACCGGCAGAGACACGGTCCAACACGTATGGGTCGGAGGCAAGCAGCTGCTTGAGAAAGGACAACTGCTCCGAATGGATGAACAACGGATAATCACCGAGGCGTGTCGCTGGGGAGAGCGCATCGCAAGTACGAACAATGGCTAAAGCCCTCGGACGGCCCCAGAGGCCAACCTACGCGACAACCTGACATAAGAATCCAGGCGGCAATTGCACCACCTTTCCAGCCGAAGCTGGCAACATGCGCATTTGCAATTCGAACTTTTCCACAAGCCTTCTAACGGACCGGACCATGAGCAATGTCGACCACGCTGAAATCGCCAAATTCGAAGCACTTGCCCATCGCTGGTGGGATCGTGAAAGCGAGTTCAAGCCATTGCACGAGATCAATCCGCTTCGCGTGAATTGGATCGACGAACATATCTCGCTGGCAGGTAAAAAGGTCATCGACATCGGATGCGGAGGCGGCATCCTCAGCGAAGCCATGGCGCACCGTGGGGCCAAAGTCACGGGTATCGACATGGGCGAAGCCCCTCTGTCCGTTGCCCGTTTGCATCTTCTTGAGTCCGGACTCGAGATCGATTATCGGCAGATCACCGCCGAAGCCATGGCCGCAGAGGCGCCAGAGCAGTTCGACGTGGTCACCTGTCTCGAGATGCTCGAACACGTACCGGACCCGGCCTCGGTCATCCGGGCCTGCGCCACACTGGTCAAACCGGGCGGCCAGGTGTTCTTCTCCACCATCAACCGCAACCCGAAAGCCTACGCGTTCGCCATCATCGGCGCGGAGTATGTGCTGCAGCTGCTTCCGCGCGGCACACATGATTTCAAGAAATTCATCCGTCCTTCCGAGCTCGGCGCCTGGAGCCGTGATGCCGGCTTGGCCGTGAAGGACATTGTCGGCCTTACCTACAACCCGCTGACCAAGCACTACAAGCTGTCGGCGGACGTCGACGTCAACTACATGGTCCTGACCGTCAAGGAGTCCTGATGCGCCTGCGCGCTGTTCTGTTCGACATGGACGGTACCCTGCTTGATACCGCTCCCGATTTCATCGCCGTGGCGCAGGCCATGCGGATTGCACGCGGTCTTGAGCCCGTGCCGGATCAGCAGATTCGTGACGTGGTGTCCGGTGGTGCCAGAGCCATGGTGCTCGGCGCCTTCGATGTGGACCCCATGTCGGACGAGTTCGAAGGATTGCGTCTCGAGTTTCTTGCGCGCTACCAGGAGCATTGCGCCGTGCATAGCCGCCTCTACGATGGCATGGCGGAACTGCTGGACGAAATCGAGCGGTCCAACCTGCGCTGGGGTGTGGTAACCAACAAGCCGCTGCGTTTCGCCGAACCGATCATGCAGCAGCTGGGCCTCGCGTCCCGTTCCGCCGTGCTGGTCTGTCCTGACCACGTCGCCAACAGCAAGCCCGACCCCGAGCCGATGCTCCTCGCGTGCAAGCAGCTCGACCTTGACCCATCTACGGTGCTGTTCGTCGGCGATGACCTGCGCGATATCGAATCGGGCCGCGCGGCCGGCAGCAGGACCGCCGCGGTGCGCTATGGCTATATCCATCCACAAGACAACCCGAGCAACTGGGGCGCGGACGTAGTGGTGGATCACCCGCTGGATCTGCGCCAGGTCCTGGACAGCGCCCTGTGCAGCTGCTGAAACTGCCATAGGGTCACCACCACAGCATCATCACTCGGCAGTAATTGCCGAGCACCCATCAATTTCGATCTACGAGGCAAACGATGTTCGAGTACTCCGCCCGCCCCGACCTCCTCGCAGGGCGCATCATTCTGGTCACCGGCGCTGGCCGTGGCATCGGCGAAGCTGCTGCCAAGGCCTACGCGGCCCACGGAGCAACCGTGCTGCTGTTGGGCAAGAATGAAGACAATCTGAATCGGGTGTACGACGAAATCGAAGCAGCCGGCCATCCGCGCCCCGCTGTCATCCCCTTCAATCTGGAGACAGCCCTGCCGCATCAGTACGACGAGCTGGCAGCCATGATCGAAGGGGAGTTCGGACACCTCGACGGGCTGCTGCACAACGCTGCGATCGTTGGCCCTCGCACGCCGATCGAGCAGTTGTCCGGCGACAACTTCATGCGAGTCATGCAGGTCAATGTGAACGCGATGTTCATGCTGACCAGTACCCTGCTGCCGCTGCTCAAGCTCTCCAAGGACGCCTCAGTGATCTTCACCTCCAGCAGCGTCGGACGTAAAGGACGCGCCTATTGGGGTGCCTACGCCGTATCGAAGTTCGCCACGGAAGGACTGATGCAGGTCTTAGCCGACGAGCTGGATAACACCGCACCGGTGCGTGCCAACAGCGTCAATCCGGGCGCTACCCGTACCGATATGCGCGCCAAGGCTTATCCAGGCGAGAACCCACTGGTCAATCCGTTGCCCGAAGAAATTATGCCGGTCTATCTGTACCTGATGGGCCCGGATAGCGCCGGTATCAACGGCCAGGCGCTGGACGCGCAGTGAAGCCGTGCAGCGCAGCCGGTCATCCGCTGCGCTGCAGGCGGGCCGATCAGGGACGCTTGCTACGCTCGCGGCCGAACCCGGGCCGCTGACCCTCTCCGGCCGGCTTCCTCGCCGGGCCAGATGAGGGCCCGCTTCCTTCGCGGCGCTTGCCACCCTTGCGGTTATCCCCCGGACGCTCGGCGACCGGCGTTCCACGAGGCTTGTCGCTGCTCCGCGGCTTGCGCTCGCTCTTGTCGTCTCGAGCCACCCGCGTTTTTTCCGCTACAGGCGCGTCGGCCTCATGGGCCGGACGAAGGACGCGTGGCCGCCGCTCGCCCCGCCCCATTGGCTTGGCTACCTTGCGCTGCATACGGTCGATTTTCTCCTTGGCCTTGGCCTTCATGCTCGGCAGCGCGACCGGCTTGAGGCCGACCTCCTCGCTGAGAATGTCCACCTCGGCTTGCGACATCTCGCGCCAGCGCCCCATGGGCAGGTCTGACGTCATGAAGACTGGCCCGAAACGAACACGCTTCAGCCGACTGACGACCAGCCCCTGGGACTCCCAAAGCCGACGAACCTCACGGTTGCGGCCTTCCATGACCACGCAGTGATACCAATGGTTGAAGCCCTCGCCACCAGGCGCTTCCTGGATATCGGTGAAGCGCGCCGGACCGTCCTCCAGCATCACACCGGTCTTCAGCCGCTCGATCATCTCGTCGTCGACCTCGCCGCGCACACGTACCGCGTATTCCCGGTCCATTTCGTACGAGGGGTGCATCAGACGATTGGCCAGCTCACCGTCAGTGGTGAACAGCAGCAGCCCCGTCGTGTTGATATCGAGCCGGCCGATGTTGATCCAGCGGCCCTCCTTGGGACGTGGCAGGCGATCGAACACCGTAGGGCGGCCTTCGGGGTCGTTGCGGGTGCAGATCTCGCCGTCGGGCTTGTTGTAGATCAGCACACGCCGCACCACCTGGCTGGTTTCTTCGCGCTTGAGCAGGCGGCCATCGACCGCGATGGCGTCATGGGAATCGACACGCTGGCCGAGTGTGGCAACCGCGCCATTGACCTTGACGCGGCCCTCGACGATCCACTTTTCGACGTCGCGACGCGACGCGATGCCCAGACGGGCAAGGACTTTCTGCAGCTTCTCGCCGTGCGTGGCGTGGATCGTGGTTTCTTCGTGCTCGGTCATCTGGGCACCTCCCGGTGTGGCAATCCGATTGAAAGGGCGCGAATCATACGCGGATCATGCCGGCAGCGCACCTTGCGCCAGTCGGACGGCGGCGCCAGTCCGACCTAGGGCAAAGCGGCCAGCGCCTCCGCGGTACGCTGCTGGATGCCCGCCCAGTCACCGCGCTCCAGCGTTGCGCTGTCAATCATCCAGGTGCCGCCGACGCACATGACGTTAGCCAGCGCCAGGTACTGGGCCGCATTGGCAGCGCTCACCCCGCCGGTCGGGCAGAACCGAACGTCCCCGAACGGTCCGCCGAGGGCCTTGAGCGCGGCGATGCCGCCACACACCTCGGCCGGGAACATTTTGAAGCGGCGATAACCCAGCGCGTACCCTTCCATGACGTCGGACGCACTGCTCGTGCCCGGTAGCAAGGGTACCGAGCAGCTCACCCCGGCTTCGAGGATGTCGCAGGTAGAGCCCGGCGTGACGATGAACTGGGCGCCGGCCGCCTCCACTTCGTCCATCATGCGCCGGTCGAGGACGGTTCCGGCGCCGATGCAGAGGTCCGGTCGTTCCTGGCGCAACCGCTGAATAGCGGTCAGACCATGACGCGAGCGCAAGGTAATCTCCAGAGTACGCAGGCCACCCGCCGACAAGGCATCGGCGAGCGGCAGGATCTGCTCTTCGCTGCCAATGGTGATGACCGGCAGAATCCGCGCCGCGACGCAGATCCGTTCGATCAGGGCATTCTTCTGGTCCATGGTCATGCAGGAGTCCTCGGGCCTCACGGGCACCAGTAGATTTCGAGCGGAGCGTGCAGGAATGCCCGGATGGGCATCTGCAACGGGTCGGCACTCAGCGCTACACGTAGGGTTTCAAGCTTTTCGCTGCCTTGAATGGCCAGACACTGCATCCTGGCGCAGGCCAGTAGAGGATAGGTCATCGTCAGGCGGGCCTCGGGGGCGACCGGTGCCTGCGTAGCCACACAGCGCTCGGGACAATCCTCCCGCAAGGCATGCGCCAAATTGGCGCTGCCAGGGAACAGCGAAGCGGTGTGCCCGTCGTCGCCCATGCCGAGCACGAGCACATCGATCGGCTGATGCAATTGGTCGAGCGCCGCATTGGCGAAGCCCGCAGCCTGCTCGAGCGAGTCGACTGGCTGGTAGAGCCCGATCAACCGGGCGGCACTCGCGGCATTCTGCAAAAGGTGGCGCCGCAGCAAGCCTTCGTTGCTCGCCGGATCGGTTGGCGAGACCCAGCGCTCGTCGGCCAGGCTGATCTGGATCTTCGCCCAGTCCAGCTCTCGCCGGGACAGGGACTCGAAGAACGCAACCGGGCTCCGCCCACCGGATACCACCAGACTTGCGACGCCGTGTGTCTGTACCGCATAGCGCAGCGCCTTGGCAACGCTGTCGGCCATCAGCTCGGCCTGCCGCTGCGCGTCGGCCGAGCTATGAGCGACCACTCCGGTGGGTAAATCGAGCTCAGAGATCGCCATACCACGCCCTCCCATCACGTGAAATGAGCGCTATCGAAGCGACCGGCCCCCAGGAGCCGGCTGGATAGAGCTTGAGCTCTGCACCGAGCCTACTCCAGCCTTCGATGAGCTGATCGCACCATTGCCAGGCATATTCGATTTCGTCCCTGCGCACAAACAGATTCTGGTTGCCCTGCATGACTTCGAGCAACAAGCGCTCATAGGCGTCGGGAATGCGCGCGCTCTTATAAGTTTCAGAGAAATTCAACTGCAGCGGGCCGCTGCGCAAGTGCATTCCCTTGTCGAGCCCCTGCTCCTTGGTCATCACCTGCAGAGATATACCCTCGTCTGGCTGCAGGCGAATGATCAGGCGATTGCTGATCAACGAGCGCTGTTCGGGCGCAAAGATATAAAAAGGCGGCTCCTTGAAGTGGATGACGATCTGCGAAAGCTTCTGCGCCATTCGCTTGCCGGTACGCAGGTAGAACGGCACGCCGGACCATCGCCAGTTGCAGATGTCTGCTCGCAACGCGACGAAGGTTTCCGTGCTGCTCTGGGCATTGGAATTCTCCTCGTCCAGATAACCCGGCACCCTCTCGCCGCCAACGTTACCGGCCGCATACTGTCCGCGCACCACTCGCTGATGAATCGCTTCGGCGGTGATGGGCGCGAGCGCCTTGAGGACCTTCACTTTCTCGTCACGGATGCTGTCAGCGGTGAGATTGCTCGGCGGGTCCATGGCAATCAGGCAGAGCAGCTGCAGCAAGTGGTTCTGCACCATGTCGCGCAGCTGACCGGCCTGATCGAAGTATCCCCAGCGCCCCTCAATGCCAACAGTTTCGGCGACAGTGATCTCCACATGGGAAATGTGGTGTTGGTCCCACTGCGTTTCGAACAGGCTGTTGGCAAATCGCAATGCGATCAGGTTCTGTACGGTTTCCTTGCCAAGATAATGATCGATTCGATAGATCCGGCTTTCGGGAAAGTGGTCGGCCACCGCGTCGTTGACGGTGCGCGAGGACTCGAGGTCATGCCCGATGGGCTTTTCCAACACGACCCGCGTCTGCTCGGCAAGTCCGGCCGAGGCAAGGAAGCGGCAGATATCGCCATAAACGGCAGCCGGCGTTGCGAAATAGGCAATGAGCGGCTGGCCGGCCGGTACGCTCTCAGCCAGCACCCTGTAGCCCTCGCCCTGGCGAAAGTCCATACCCAGGTAGCGCAAGCGCTGCCCGAAGCGTTCGAATGCTCGCTCATCGACTTCATTGGCTGGAATGCGCGCCCGCAGCGCCTGCTCTATACGCGACTTGTGCGCCGACGGGTCGGCGCTCTCGCGCGATAGCGCCACTATTTGCGTATCGGCGTGCAACAGACCGGCACGATCCAGCTGATACAGCGCCGGAAACAACTTGCGCAGCGCCAGATCTCCCAGGGCGCCGAACAAAGCGAATGTGATGGGCTCGACGGTGATGCCAGGCATGATCCGCTCGCTTGAATGCAGGTGTCCGGTGAGCGCGGATTGCGCGCTGCGTTGAACCGGCGGGCGCGCATGATGAACGCAGACCGCACCAGAATCAGACGCCATACTGAGCAGACCACTGACACAAGCAAATGCTCAGCGCGAGATGTGTTTTCACCGTCTTATCGGACGTACTGCTCTGCGGGCTCCGCTCCTACGGACGATCAGCTGCGATTCAATCGTGCTCGAAACAGCGCCTGATGCTCGCGGCATTGCTGGGCTGCCAGCAGAAACACGCCATGCCCGCCACGAGCGAATTCCAGCCAGGTGAAATCCACTTCGGGATACAACGCCTGGACATGAACCTGGCTGTTGCCGACCTCCACGATAAGCACGCCGTCATCGGTCAGGTGGTCGGCGGCCTCAGCGAGCATACGGCGCACCAGATCCAAACCATCCTCCCCACAAGCCAAGCCGAGCGCAGGTTCATGCTGGAACTCAGCTGGCATGTCGGCGAAGTCTTCGGCATCGACATAGGGAGGATTCGAGACAATCAGATCGAAGCGCTGCTTGGGCAGACCGTCGAACCCGTCGCTCTGAACGGTATAAACCCTATCTTCGAGACCATGCTGCTCAATGTTGCGGTTCGCCACTTCCAGCGCATCAAACGACAGATCGGCGAGAACCACCTCTGCCTCGAGAAATTCATAGGCGCAGGCGATGCCGATGCACCCCGATCCTGTACACAGGTCGAGTATCCGCGCAGGCGTCTTGGGCAACCATGGATCGAAGCGATGCTCGATGAGTTCGCCAATGGGGGATCGTGGAATCAGCACGCGCTCATCCACGAAGAACGGCAGTCCGCAAAACCACGCCTGTTGCAACAGATAGCCAGTCGGCACGCGGTCATCGATCCGCCGACGCAGCAAGTTCTGCAGGTGTTCGCACTCATCCGCTTCCAGGCGACAGTCCAGATAGCTGTCAGACATCTCCCACGGCAGATGAAGTGCACCCAGAACCAGCTGACGCGCATCGTCCCAGGCATTGTCAGTGCCGTGGCCGAAGAACAGTTGCTCCGCCTGGAATCGACTGACAGCCCAGCGGATGTAGTCGCGCAGGGTGCGCAAGCGGGAAAGCGAAGCGGTCAAGAGCGAATCTCCTGTAAAAGGACGCGAGTTTAACAGGCAACCGGAAATGCCAACCACGTGCGCGATCGCCTGCGGGGTGGCGATACCCAAACCTGCACATTTGTAAATGCGCGATTCGTTTCATGCGCGCGCGATGCCGGTGCGCATTACTCTGCCTGCCCACGTGAAGATGTACCGCGCCTCGGCAATCGACGCGCATGTATCGTCTCGTTCGGCGCGAGGCCAGCGAAACACGGCGCAGGCGGTTCACAACCGGCCATTCTGGCGCCACAATCACCCCCCTCACAGTACAAGGAGTCGACAATGACCAAGCCACAGACCATGCTCCAGCTCAGTGGCCGCAGCTATAATCCGGCGGCGCTGACAAACGCCACCGTGCTGGTCATCGACGTACAGGAGGAGTACCGCAGCGGCGTGCTCGCGCTGCCAGCCCTGAACCGGGCATTGCCGGAGATTACTCGCCTGCTGGCGGCCGCAAGGGAGGCCGGCGCACCGATCGTCCATGTACATCACCTGGGCATTAGCGGCGGCCTGTTCGATCCGCAGGGCTTTCGTGGGCAGATCATGCCCGAAGCCGCGCCCCAGCCCGGCGAATCCATCGTGGCAAAACGACTGCCCAATGCGTTCTCCGGCACCGAGCTGCACGAACTGCTGCAGAAGCTCGGCCGGCTCGATCTGATCGTGTGTGGATTCATGACTCACTCAAGCGTGAGCACCACGGTACGGGCGGCAAAGGACTATGGCTATCGCTGCACCTTGGTTGACAGTGCCTGCGCCACGCGTGATCTACCGATGGGCGATGGCAGCATCGATGCCGATCAGGTCCACCGCATCGAAATGACGATCCTTGCGGACAATTTCGCCGTTTGCGTTCCGAATGTCGACGCGCTGAAGCGCTGACTTGCATCGCTCGGTTCGGAGGCTCCATGCAAGACGACGACTTCTCTCTTTTCCAATCGGCGATCCGCGGAGTCAGGCCGATCAAGCATGACCGTGCCGAAACAGGTAAAGCGCGCAGCAATCGCGAGCAAATTGCGACTCGTCGCAGCAATGCCACGGCCAATAATGAAACGAATCGAGTCGACGGCCTTTCCGACCAGTTCGTCATAGACGTTGGCGCAGAGGATGAGCTGTACTGGGCTCGAGATGGCGTTCAGGACAGCCAGTTGCGCAAACTGAAGGCGGGCCAGATCCCGTTCGAAGGCAGCCTGGACCTGCATGGCATGAGCGTGGAGAAAGCCCGCGAACAGCTCTGGGATTTCATAGCCGAAGCCACGAAGCTCGAGGTTCGTTGCGTGCGCGTGACGCATGGCAAGGCGGCCAGACTCGACGGCAAACGTCCCCTGCTCAAGAGTCACGTCAACACCTGGCTTCGGCAGCACCCACAAGTGCTGGGCTTCACGTCCTGCCTGCCGCGCCACGGTGGGACTGGAGCACTTTACGTGATGCTCAAGCGCACCATGCTCGAAGGCCGCGACGAATAAAGCGTGCAGATCAGTCACCCGACTACGCGGCACACTTGCCAGCGGGGCGGGCGCACCCTACCCTTCGCCTTCGCTATGTACCCGACAGGTAGCTCAATGTCCCTGGAACAACACTACACCGCGATCCTTGGCCAGCTTGGCGAGGACGTTAACCGCGAAGGCCTGCTCGACACGCCCAAGCGCGCCGCCAAAGCCATGCAGTACCTGTGCAAGGGCTACCAGCAGACGCTGGAGGAAGTGACCAACGGCGCACTGTTCAGCTCCGATAACAGCGAGATGGTGCTGGTCAAGAACATCGAGTTGTATTCACTTTGCGAACATCACATGCTGCCGTTCATCGGCAAGGCGCATGTCGCATATCTGCCCAATGGCAAAGTGCTCGGTCTGTCGAAGGTCGCGCGGATTGTCGAGATGTACGCGCGCAGGCTGCAGATTCAGGAAAACCTGACCCGCGAGATCGCCGAAGCGATGCAGCAGGTCACCGGAGCCTCCGGCGTTGCCGTGGTCATCGAGGCCCAGCACATGTGCATGATGATGCGCGGCGTCGAGAAGCAGAACTCGTCCATGGTCACCTCGGTGATGCTGGGCCAGTTCCGCGACAATGCCGCTACTCGCAGCGAGTTTCTCGGGCTGGTGAAGTGACGCAGTAAAGAGACAGGGCCTTCACGGCCCTGCTCTGTCTTCAGTCAATCGTACATGCCGACATGCCGTGGATGGCTCGCAACGCGCTGCAGCCACTGGCGAATCGCAGGATATCCGCCCAGATCAAAGCCGCCTTCTTCCGCGACATGGGTGTACGCGTAGAGCGCAACGTCGGCGATCGAATAGTGGTTTCCCACCAGATAAGGCGTGCGCAGCAGCTGCTGCTCCATCACGTTGAGTGCATGATAGCCGTCGAGTTGCTTGGCCTCGTATTCCTCGCGTCGCTCCTCCGGCATACCCAGATAGACCTTGATGTACCGCGCCACGGCGATGAACGGCTCGTGGCTGTACTGCTCGAAGAACTGCCACTGCAGCACCTGGGTGCGCAGGCGCGGATCAGTCGGCAGGAACTCGCTGCCCTCGGCCAGGTAATTCAGGATAGCGTTGGATTCCCATAGACAGGAGCCGTCCTCAAGCTCCAGCACTGGGATCTTGCCGTTCGGATTCTTCTTGAGGAAATCCTCCGAGCGCGTCTCGCCTCGAAGGATGTTAATCGGAACCCACTCGTACGGCTGGCTCAGCAGGTGCAGCATCAGCTTGACCTTGTAGCAATTACCTGACCGGTAATCGCCATAGACTTTCAACATGGTCTCCCCTCCCGATCGACCCGCGGCGCGGGTCAGCAATTACTCCTCAAGCAGCTTCCAGCGCACCAGCATCGCGAATGACCTGCGCCAACCTGCGCAGCCCCTCGCCCATGCGCTCGGCCGCGACATGGCTGAAGTTCAGCCGCAGGTAACCGGGATTCGCATCCGGGTCGACGAAGAAGGGCTCGCCGGGCATGAACACGACGTCTTCGGCCAGCGCCTGATTGAGCAGCGTCCGCGTGTCCAGCGGCTGCTTGAGGGTCAACCAGAAGAACAGCCCGCCTTGCGGCAGCTCCCAGGTCGCCAGATCACTGAAGTGCTCGTCTAGCGCCGCCTGCATGGCATCTCGGCGGACTCGGTAGAACTCGCGCAACTGTTCGAGATGCGCCAGGTAACGGTCGCGGCCCAGCCATTGCAGGGCCTGCCATTGCCCGACCCGATTGCTATGCAGGTCGGCCGACTGCTTCAGGCGCAGCAGATAAGGAAACAGGTCCGCAGATGCGATCAGGTAACCAACCCGCAGGCCGGGCAGCAGTGTCTTGGAAACCGTGCCTGTATATATCCAGCTGGCCCGCTTGAGGCGCGACACGATGGGCCTGGCGCTACCCTGATCGAACACCAGTTCACGGTATGGCTCGTCCTCCAGCAAGGTCACTCCGAACTCGTCCAGCAAACCGGCAACCGCCTCACGTTTGGCTTCGCTGTAACGCACCGCAGAAGGATTTTGGAAAGTCGGAATCAGGTAAGCGAAAGCCGGCGCGCGCTGCTCCAGGGTGGCACGCAATGCCGCGAGGTCCGGTCCATCAGCCTCCTGTGGAACGGCCAGGCACTGAGCGCCGAACAGCTGGAACGATTGCAGCGCGGCAAGGTAAGTCGGCGCCTCGACCAGAACCTCGGTGCCCGCGTCGATGAACAGTTTCGAGGCGAGATCCAGCGTCTGCTGCGACCCGCTGACGATCAGCACCTGGCTGGCCTCGCAAGGCACGCCCAAGGCCCGGGCCTGGGCGGCGATCGCTTCGCGAAGTGCAGGCTCACCTTCGCTCATCCCGTACTGCCCCATGCTTGCAGGTAGTTCGGTCCAATCCACTGCAGGCAACATCGCCTCAGCCGGCAACCCACCGGCGAAGGACATCACTTCAGGACGCTGGGCTGCAGCGAGAATTTCACGAATCAGAGAGCTTTTCAGGCGAGTAATGCGTTCGGAGAAGGCCATTTCCATACCAGGTGCGAGGCGTTGCAAAATAAGTCAAACTTCTTGACCGAAATTACGCCCCTCATAATAAATACGTCAATATGCCTGACCTAAAAAAAAGCGCCGTGCAGCGCCAGATAATGGAAAGCTTCTTTCTCGGCTATCAGGCTTTCACGGCGAAGCCTGACGAGATGCTGGCCCGTCGCGGCCTGTCCCGCGTGCACCACCGCATCCTGTTCTTCATCGCCAGCTATCCCGACCTGAGCGTCAAGGAACTGCTGAGTTACCTGGGCGTTACCAAGCAGGCGCTGAACACACCATTGCGCCAGCTGATCGAAATGCATCTGGTGGAAAGCCTCACGGCGGAGGACGACAAGCGCAAACGCATGCTGCGCTTTACCGCCGAGGGAGCGAAGCTCGAGCAGGCGCTGCGCCGGGAACAGGTCAGACTGCTGCAACGCGCCTTCGATGATGCAGGGGAACAAGCGGTGGACGGCTGGCTCGCGGTCAACCAGGCGCTCGCTGTGGAAAAGGCCAGGGGCTGATAACCCTCGCAGCGCCGGGGGCTTCACTTCGCCAGAACCGCGGGCACAAAAAAGGGCGACCGAAGTCGCCCTTTTTTCATGAAGAACCCGAACTTAGTTCTGGTTTTCCATCTGAGCACGGATCAGATCACCAATGGTGGTCGGGCCGGTGCTTTCAACTTCCTGCTTGGTGCGCAGCTCTTTCATCGCGTCCTTCTCGTCTTCGACGTCTTTGGACTTGATGGACAGGCTGATCACGCGGGACTTGCGGTCGATGCTGATGATCTTGGCTTCAACTTCGTCGCCTTCCTTCAGCACGTTGCGCGCATCTTCAACACGGTCGCGGCTGATTTCGGACGCCTTCAGGGTCGCTTCGATATCGTTGCCCAGATCGATGATGGCGCCTTTGGCGTCAACTTCTTTCACGGTACCGCGAACGATGCTGCCCTTGTCATTGACGGCGGCGTAGTTGGAGAACGGATCGTCTTCCAGCTGCTTGATGCCCAGGGAGATACGCTCACGCTCCGGATCGACCGACAGGATGACGGTGTCCAGCTCGTCGCCCTTCTTGAAGCGGCGAACGGCTTCTTCACCCGGCTCGTTCCAAGAGATGTCGGACAGGTGAACCAGACCGTCGATGCCGCCATCCAGACCGATGAAGATACCGAAATCGGTGATCGACTTGATGGTGCCGGAGATACGGTCGCCCTTGTTGAACTGGCTGGAGAAATCTTCCCACGGGTTGGATTTGCACTGCTTGATGCCCAGGGAGATACGACGACGCTCTTCGTCGATGTCCAGAACCATGACTTCCACTTCGTCGCCGACCTGAACGACCTTCGACGGGTGGATATTCTTGTTGGTCCAGTCCATTTCGGATACGTGCACCAGACCTTCGACACCTTCTTCCAGCTCGGCGAAGCAGCCGTAGTCGGTGAGGTTGGTGACGCGAGCCTGAACGCGGGTGCCTTCCGGGTAACGAGCCTTGATGGCAACCCATGGGTCTTCGCCCAGTTGCTTCAGGCCCAGCGATACGCGGTTGCGCTCGCGGTCGAACTTCAGCACCTTGACATCGATCTCGTCGCCAACGTTGACGATCTCGGACGGATGCTTGATGCGCTTCCAGGCCATGTCGGTGATGTGCAGCAGACCATCGACGCCGCCCAGGTCAACGAACGCACCGTAGTCGGTGAGGTTCTTGACGATACCCTTGACCTGCTGGCCTTCCTGCAGGGATTCCAGCAGAGCTTCGCGCTCGGCGCTGTTCTCGGCTTCCAGCACGCTGCGACGGGAAACGACAACGTTGTTGCGCTTCTGATCGAGCTTGATGACCTTGAACTCGAGCTCTTTGCCTTCCAGGTGAGTGGTGTCGCGCACAGGGCGGACATCGACCAGCGAACCCGGCAGGAACGCGCGGATGCCGTTGACGTCGACGGTGAAGCCACCTTTGACCTTGCCGTTGATGACGCCCTTGACCACTTCTTCTGCAGCGAAAGCCGCTTCCAGAACAATCCAGGATTCCGCGCGCTTGGCCTTTTCACGGGACAGCTTGGTTTCGCCAAAGCCATCTTCAACCGCGTCCAGAGCAACGTGGACCTCGTCACCCACCTTGATGGTCAGCTCGCCCTGCTCGTTGTAGAACTGCTCGACCGGGATGACGCCCTCGGACTTGAGGCCAGCATGCACGGTGACCCAGTCACCGTCGATGTCGACCACGATGCCGGTGATGATGGCACCCGGCTGCATGTCGAGGGATTTAAGGCTTTCTTCAAAAAGTTCTGCGAAGCTTTCGCTCATGTTGATTCCTGCTGTTTTCGGGCGAGGATCCGCCCAATCTCCACATTCCAGACAATGTGGGTTCATTCATATAAAAAAAGGCCTGCGGGACTGGATCTGGTCTCCCACATGCCTCCTTGTTAACGGCTCGAGGTGCGCAACCTACTGGCTGCGCTGACATCGAAGTCCGTTTGGCCGCCTTTCGGCGTTCCGATCATCCAGCCAAGTCGCGATCGGCGACTTCGCTCAGAATCCTTTGCAGCACTTCTTCGATAGAGAGTGTAGTGGAATCCAACTGAATGGCATCGTCTGCCGGCTTCAGTGGCGCTACCGCTCGCTGGGTATCGCGCTCGTCGCGCTCCCGGATCTCCTCAAGAAGACTCGCGAGATTAACATCATCACCGCGCGCCTTCAACTGCAAGTAGCGTCTGCGGGCACGCTCTTCAGCGCTGGCGGTAAGGAATATCTTCAGTGGCGCATCGGGGAACACGACGGTTCCCATGTCGCGTCCGTCAGCGACCAGGCCGGGTGCCTCGCGAAAGGCTTTCTGTCGCTGCAACAGCGCGGTCCGAACCACCGGCAATGCCGCGACCTGCGACGCGCCTGCACCGACGCTCTCGTTGCGAATGGCCTCGGTGACTTCCTCGCCCTCGAGGATGATGATCATGCCGTGCCCATCGCGGGCAGCGCCGAACTGCACATCCAGATGCTCGGCAAGCACCTTCAGGGCTTCCTCGTTGGTCAGGTCGACACCATGATTGCGCGCAGCGAAGGCCAGCAAACGGTACAGGGCGCCGGAATCGAGGAAATTCCAGCCGAGCTTGCCGGCGAGCAACGCGGCGACGGTTCCCTTGCCCGAGCCGCTGGGCCCGTCGATGGTGATGACTGGTACAGGCTTGATCATGAGGCGCCCTCCGCCTGAACCTGCATCCCGGCCCGCTGAGCCAGATCCAGGAAATTGGGGAACGAGGTTGCCACGTTCGCGCAATCGTGGATGCGGACCGGGCCGCTGGCGCGCAGCGCAGCGACGCTGAACGACATGGCGATACGATGATCACCGTGCGCCCAGACTTCACCGGAACCGATCATGCCACCTTCGATAACGATGCCATCAGGTGTCGGTTCCGCCTTGATACCCAGCGTCTGCAGGCCGTCAGCCATGACCTGGATACGATCCGACTCCTTGACGCGCAGCTCCTCGGCACCGCGTAGGGTCGTACGTCCCTGGGCACATGCCGCGGCAACGAAGAGCACGGGGAACTCGTCGATGGCCAGCGGCACCAGGTCTTCGGGGATGTCGATACCCTTGAGTTGCGCACCACGCACGCGGATATCGGCGACCGGCTCGCCGCCCACCTCGCGAAGATTTTCCAGGACGATATCGCCACCCATCAGCTTGAGGATGTCGATCACGCCGGTGCGAGTCGGGTTGATCCCCACGTGCTCGAGTACGATCTCGGAGCCCGGTGCAATGCTGGCCGCGACCATGAAGAAGGCTGCAGAGGAGATATCCGCCGGCACCTCGATATGGGTGCCATGCAGCTTGTGCCCGGGCTCGACGATCGCGGTGCGCCCCTCGACTGTCACCGGATAGCCGAAACCACGCAGCATGCGTTCGGTGTGGTCACGCGTCGGTGCGGGCTCGGTCACGGAGGTCTGGTCGGCCGCGTACAGGCCGGCCAGCAGCAGGCAGGACTTGACCTGCGCGCTGGCCATCGGCATGTCGTAATGCATACCGGACAGACGCTGGCCGCCGCGAATGGTCAGCGGCGGACGCCCTTCCGGTGCAGTCTCGATGACTGCCCCCATCTCGCGCAGCGGCTTGGCGACGCGATTCATCGGGCGCTTGGACAGCGAGGCATCGCCGGTCAGGGTGGTATCGAACGGCTGCGCCGCGAGCAGGCCGGACAACAGACGCATGGAGGTGCCGGAGTTACCCAGGTAGATCGGGCCAGGCGGCGGCTTCAGTCCATGCAGGCCAACGCCATGGACGGTCACCCGCCCCTGCTGCGGGCCTTCGATGACCACACCCATGTCACGGAACGCCTGAATCGTGGCGAGGGCGTCTTCACCTTCGAGAAAACCCTCGACTTCGGTGGTCCCTTCCGCCAGGGAACCCAGCATGATCGAACGATGCGAAATGGATTTGTCGCCTGGGACACGCAGATGGCCGGTCAGGCTGCCGCCAGGGTTGGCGAGGAAAACGAGGTCATTGGAATGCATAACGTCCACATAGGCTCGGCGAGCCAGTATTTTGCTGAAATGTTCCCGGGCAGCCCGGGCGCGCGTGAACACGCCCAACAACCTGTGCCCGTCTCCTTCATCGACCGCGGCGCGCAGGGCGTCGAGGTCGGCACGAAAATCATCCAGGGTATGCAGCACCGCCTCGCGATTGGCGAGGAAGATGTCGTGCCACATCACCGGGTCGCTACCGGCAATACGGGTGAAATCACGAAACCCACCCGCCGCGTAACGGAAGATCTCGAGATTCTCATGGCGCTTGGCGAGCGAATCAACCAGACCGAAGGCCAACAGGTGCGGCAGGTGACTAGTGGCGGCCAGCACCTCGTCGTGGTGCGCCACGTCCATGTGCTCGACATCGGCACCGAGCGCCGCCCAAAGCCGGGTCACCAGCGCAAGCGCCTGCGGATCGGTGTTCTTCAGCGGAGTCAGTATGACCTTGTGGCGGCGGAACAGCGTGCTCTTGGCCGCCGTGACACCACTGAGCTCCGATCCGGCGATGGGATGGCCGGGAACGAAACGCGACGGCATCTCGCCGAACACGTTGTGCGCGCAGCGCACCACATTGCCCTTGGCGCTGCCGACATCGGTGATCACGGCGGAGCCCAGGTCGAGCTTCGCCAGCTCGCCGAGCAGTCGTTCCAGGGCGAGGATGGGTGTGGCGAGCTGAATAACGTCGGCGTCACGGCAGGCTTCGGCCAGCGTGTCGGCACAGCGATCCACCACGCCCAGCTCGACCGCCAGTTCACGCGAGCGGGCGTCCAGATCGAAGCCGACCACGTCGCGGCAAAGGCCGGACTCACGCAGCCCCTTGGCAAACGAACCGCCAATCAACCCGAGCCCGATCACCACCAGACGATCGATGACAGGTGTCGCACTTTTTTCCACGGGGGCTGGGCTCACTGTTGCAGCACCTGCGCCAGCACGTCCAGAAAGCGCGCGTTCTCACGCTCGGTACCAATGGAAACCCGCAGGAATGTCGGCATCCCGTACCCGGCGACCGGACGCACGATCACGCCCTCGCGCAAGAGTGCCTGATTGATCGGCGCAGCATCGCGGGCGAAATCTACCGCGATGAAATTGCCCCGCGAGGGAATCCACTCCAACCCCAACTGGCGGAAGCCGCGCTCCAGCTGAACCATCCCTGCATCGTTCGCCTTGCGACTGGCGGCCAGATAATCGACGTCATCCAGCGCCGCGCAGGCGGCGGCCAGCGCCAGACTGTTCACGTTGAAGGGCTGGCGAACACGGTTCAACACGTCGGCGATCACCGGCGAGCTGATGGCGTAGCCGACGCGCAGGGCCGCCAGGCCATAGGCCTTGGAGAAGGTGCGCGAAACCAGCAGATTGGGATAGTCGGCGAGGAAGGCCAACCCATCAGGCAGCTCCTGACCTTCGGCGTATTCGATATAGGCCTCGTCCAGCACCACCAGTACATGGGCTGGCACGCGCGCGAGGAAAGCACCCAACGCAGCGGCATCGAACCAGGTCCCGGTGGGGTTGTTGGGATTGGCGACAAAGACGACCCGGGTGTTCTCGTCGATCGCAGCGGCCATCGCGTCGAGATCGTGCCCCCAGTTCTTCGCCGCGACAGCGCGCCCCTCGGCGCCGACAGCCTGGGTCGCGATCGGATAGACGGCGAAGGCATGTTCGCTGAACACGGCGTTGAGCCCCGGCGCCAGATAGGCACGGGCGACCAGCTCGAGGATGTCGTTGGAACCATTGCCTAGCGTGACCTGGTGAACACCCACCGAATAACGCTGGGCAAGGCGCTGCTTGAGCGCGAAGCCGTTACCGTCGGGGTAGCGGGTCAGCTCGGAAAGCTCGGCCTGGATCGCTGCCAGCGCCTTCGGGCTGGGCCCCAGAGGGTTCTCATTGCTGGCCAGCTTGACGATCCCGGCGGGATCCAGATTCAACTCGCGCGCCAGCTCATCGACCGGCTTGCCTGGTACGTAAGGCGACAGCTTCTGCACGCCCGGCTGCGCCAGGGCAAGGAAATCACAACTCATTGGTTAGGCCTCAGGCTGCAGGCTCAGGCCGCAGGCACAAGCCTGTCGCCTGCCGCCTGCTCCTGAAGCCCGGAGCCGCAATTAAAGTACTGCCTTGGGGTAGGAACCCAGCACCTTCAGCGCCACGGCTTCCTGGCCAATCTTCTCCAGCACGTCCTTGATCAGCGGATCCTGGTGGTGGCCGAGGAAGTCGATGAAGAACACATAAGTCCACTTGCCACTGCGCGACGGCCGCGTCTCGATCCGGGTAAGGTCGATGCCATTGGTGTGGAACGGCACCAGCAGCTCGTGCAGCGCACCCGGCTTGTTGCGCATCGAGACAATGATCGACGTCTTGTCATCGCCGGTCGGCGGCACTTCCTGGTTACCGATGATGAGGAAGCGGGTGGAGTTGTCCGGGCGGTCTTCGATCTTCTCCGCCAGCTTGGTCAGGCCGTACAGCTGGGCTGCCATGTCGCCGGCAATGGCGGCCGAGTTCCACTCGCTCTTGACCCGCTTGGCCGCATCCGCATTGCTGGAAACCGCCACCCGCTCGACGTTCGGATAATGCGCATCGAGCCACTTGCGACACTGCGCCAGCGATTGGGCATGGGAGTAGATGCGCGTAATGCGATCGGTCTTGGTGGTTTCGCCCACCAGCAGATGATGGTGGATGCGCAGCTCCACCTCGCCACAGATAACGATGTCGTGCTCGAGGAAGCTGTCCAGCGTGTGGTTGACCGCGCCTTCGGTGGAGTTCTCCACCGGCACCACGCCGAAGTTCACCGCACCGGCGACCACTTCGCGGAACACCTCATCGATCGCCGCCATCGGGGTGCTGATCACCGCATGGCCGAAATGCTTGAGCGCGGCGGCCTGAGAGAACGTCCCTTCCGGCCCCAGATAGGCCACGCGCAGCGGCTGCTCGAGCGCCAGGCAGGAGGACATGATCTCGCGGAACAGGCGGGCCATCTCTTCATTGTCGAGCGGCCCACGATTGAGTTCCATGATGTGCTTGAGCACCCAGGCTTCGCGTTCCGGGCGGTAGAACACCGCCGACTCGCCCTCGGCCAGAGCAGCGGTCTTGACCCGGGCCACTTCCTGGGCGCAGCGGGCGCGCTCGCTGATCAGCTCGAGAATACGCTCGTCGAGACTGTCGATTCGAACCCGCAGCGCCTTCAGCTGATCGGCGTCGCTCATCAGCCGTGCTCCTTCTCGAACTCGGCCATGTAGGCCACCAGCGCCTCGACCGCATCCAGGCCGACAGCGTTGTAGATCGAGGCGCGCATACCGCCCACGGAGCGATGGCCTTTCAGGTTCAGCAGGCCACGCGCGTCGGCACCAGCCAGGAAGGCCTTGTCCAGGCGCTCATCGGCCAGACGGAACGGCACGTTCATCCACGAGCGCGCGTTGACGGCGATCGGGTTGGTGTAGAAATCGCTGGCATCGATGGCGCCATAGAGCATGTCCTTTTTTGCGCGATTGCGCTTTTCCATCGCCTCGACGCCGCCCTGCTCCTTCAGCCACTCGAAAACCAGCCCCGAGAGATACCAGGAGAAGGTCGCCGGCGTGTTGTACATCGAGCCATTGTCGGCGGCGATCTTGTAATCGAGCATGGTCGGGCAGACGGAACGTGCGTGGCCGAGCAGGTCCTCACGGACGATGACCAGCACCAGCCCGGACGGGCCGATATTCTTCTGCGCTCCGGCATAGATCAGGCCGAACTTCGATACGTCGATCGGCCGCGAAAGGATGTCCGACGACATGTCGACGACCAGCGGGGTATCGCCCAGCTCCGGCACCCAATCGAACTGCAGGCCGCCGATGGTCTCATTGCTGGCGTAGTGCAGATAGGCCGCGCCATCGCTCAGCTGCCAGTCGTTCTGCCCGGGAATCGCGAAGTAGTCATAAGGCTTGGCGCTCGCAGCGACGTTGACGTTACCGAAGCGACGCGCTTCCTCGATCGCCTTGCGCGACCAGATGCCGGTATCGACATAGTCGGCCACGCCACCCTCGGGCAGCAGGTTCAGCGGAATCTCGGCGAACTGCTGGCTGGCCCCGCCCTGCAGGAACAGCACCTTGTAGTTCGACGGAATCGCCAGCAGATCGCGCAGATCCTGCTCCGCCTTTTCGGCGATGGCAGTGTAATCGTCGCTGCGATGGCTCATTTCCATGACCGACAGGCCCTTGCCATGCCAGTCCAGAAGCTCCGCCTGGGCGCGCTGAAGGACGGCTTCGGGAAGCGCAGCCGGACCGGCACAGAAGTTAAAGGCGCGTTTGCTCACTGCTGTTCTCTCGCTCTTGCTCGATATTGAATCCCGGGCTCGACGGCCGGTTTCTTTACCGACCGCCTCGCTACCGTCTGCCCGGTGTGCTGCTTTCTATCGGATGGCGCTATCGCCAATCAGTCTTCGTCGTCGGTCGGCACCACGTCCGGCGACACATCGCCGCCACCGCCAAGCAATTCGTCTTCGCTCGGCTCGGTACTGATGACCGGCATTTCCTTCTCGAGGGCATCGTCATCGAGCAGCGCCCCGATGTCTTCCAGCACCTCTTCCTCGGACGGCTCCTGCACCCGCTCCAGACCGACCAGGTGTTCGCCTTTGCTCAGCTTGATCAACGTGACGCCCTGGGTGTTGCGGCCCAGGGAGGAGACTTCGTCGACGCGGGTCCGCACGAGCGTGCCCTGGTCGGAGATCAGCATGATCTCCTCGCCCTCGAGCACCTGTACGGCACCGACCAGCGGGCCGTTGCGCTCGTTGGTCACCATGGCGATGACGCCCTGGCCACCACGACCGCGGCGCGGGAACTCTTCCATCGCCGTGCGCTTGCCATAACCGCGCACCGAGGCGGTGAGGATCTGCGCGTCGGGCTCCGGAATCAGCATCGAGATGATCCGCTGCCCTTCCGGCAGACGCATGCCACGCACACCGCGGGCATTGCGGCCCATGATGCGAACCTTGCTTTCCTTGAAGCGGATGACCTTACCGCCGTCGGAGAACATCATCACTTCCTGGGCACCATCGGTCACGGCAGCGGCGATCAGGGTGTCGCCCTCCTCCAGCTTCAGTGCGATGAGACCGGAAGTACGAGGCCGACTGAACTGCACCAGCGGTGTCTTCTTGACCGTCCCCTTGGCCGTCGCCATGAAGATGTAGGCACCGGTGGGTTCGTCCTTCTCATCGCTGTCGTCGTCGCCCTCGACATCGTCGACGTCGTCATGCTCGATCACCAGACCTTCGGCGTCGTCCAGTTCCTCGTCACTCTCGGCAGCCTGCTTGCGCAGGGCCTCGAGATCGACCTGCAGCATGGCGGTGATGCGCTCGCCCTCGTCCAGCGGCAACAGGTTGACCAGCGGACGCCCACGCGAGGTGCGCGAGGCCTCGGGAATCTCGTAGGTCTTCAACCAGTAGACCTTGCCCTTGCTGGAGAACAGCAGCAGCGTGGTATGACTGTTGGCAACCAGCAGATGCTCGACGTAGTCCTCTTCTTTCACCCCGGTCGCGGCCTTGCCACGGCCACCGCGGCGCTGCGCCTGATAGGCGGCCAACGGCTGGGACTTGGCGTAGCCACCATGGGAGATGGTGACGACGCGCTCTTCTTCGGTGATCAGGTCGGCCAGGGTCAGATCCAGACGGGACTCGAGGATCTCGGTGCGCCGCGCATCGCCGAAGTCGCGCTTCACGCCCTCCAGCTCCTCGCGGATGACTTCCATCAGCCGCACCGGATTGGTCAGGATACGGATCAGCTCACCGATCTGGGTGAGGATTTCCTGGTACTCGGCGAGCAGCTTCTCGTGCTCGAGACCGGTCAGGCGGTGCAGACGCAGGTCGAGGATCGCCTGGGCCTGCTCCGGCGAGAGGAAATACTTGCCGTCGCGCAGACCATACTGCGGGTCCAGATTCTCCGGGCGGCAGGCGTCTGCCCCGGCGCGCTCGACCATCGCCTCGACCGCGCTCGACTCCCAGGCAGTGGAGATCAGCGCATCCTTGGCTTCGGCCGGCGTCGGCGAGGCCTTGATCAGGGCAATCACCGGATCGATGTTGGACAGTGCAACTGCCTGGCCTTCAAGGATGTGCCCGCGCTCGCGCGCCTTGCGCAGTTCGTACACGGTACGCCGGGTGACGACTTCGCGGCGGTGACGGACGAAGGCTTCCAGCAGTTCCTTGAGGTTCAGCGTGCGCGGCTGGCCATCGACCAGCGCCACCACGTTGATGCCGAACACGCTCTGCAGCTGGGTCTGGGCATAGAGGTTGTTGAGGATCACCTCCGGCACTTCGCCACGACGCAGCTCGATGACTACACGCATGCCGTCCTTGTCGGACTCGTCACGCAGCTCGGTGATGCCTTCGATCTTCTTCTCTTTCACCAGCTCGGCGATCTTCTCGATCAGCCGCGCCTTGTTCAGCTGATACGGCAGCTCGGTGATGACGATCTGCTGACGGCCGCCGACCTTGTCGATGTCCTCGATATCGGCGCGCGCACGAATATAAATGCGGCCGCGACCGGTGCGATAGGCCTCGATGATGCCGGCGCGACCGTTGATGATGCCCGCGGTGGGGAAATCGGGGCCAGGAATGAACTGCATCAGCTCATCGATGGTGATATCGGCGTTGTCGATCAGCGCCAGGCAGCCGTCGATGACTTCGCCCAGGTTGTGCGGCGGGATGTTGGTGGCCATACCGACCGCGATACCGCTGGAACCGTTGACCAACAGGTTGGGGATCTTGGTCGGCATGACTGCCGGAATCTGCTCGGTGCCATCGTAGTTGGGCACCCAGTCGACGGTTTCCTTGTCCAGGTCGGCCAGCAACTCGTGCGCCAGCTTGGCCATGCGCACTTCGGTGTAACGCATTGCCGCGGCACTGTCGCCATCGACCGAACCGAAGTTGCCTTGACCGTCGACCAGCATGTAGCGCAGCGAGAACGGCTGCGCCATACGCACGATGGTGTCGTACACCGCGGAGTCGCCGTGCGGGTGGTACTTACCGATCACGTCACCGACCACACGGGCGGATTTCTTGTACGGCTTGTTCCAGTCGTTGCCCAACTCGCTCATGGCATAGAGCACGCGGCGGTGCACCGGTTTCAGGCCATCGCGCGCGTCCGGCAGCGCACGGCCGATGATCACGCTCATGGCGTAATCAAGGTAGGACTGCTTGAGCTCGTCTTCGATATTGACCGGGAGGATTTCTTTGGCCAGTTCGCCCATGGAAGCCTGGTTCCTTATAGTCAGCAGGGTCCTGCGATAAGCGCGGGATGGTAACACAGACGGCGGCTATAAGCTGAGCCTTGCGCACGGCTGCGGCTTGTCTGCATGGCCCGCTCGCGGGCCGATCGATTCAGGTTCAATGCAAGCGTTTGCGGCTCATCAAATCGGCCATCTTCGCCGCGGTCGGGCGCTCGACCACCCCTTTCTCGGTGACGATGACATCAATGAGATCAGCCGGTGTTACATCGAACACTGGATTGAATGCCTCGACATCAGCTGCGAAACGCTGGCCATTGACCTCGAGCAGCTCGCTGCCGGCACGCTCTTCGAGGGGAATCTCATCGCCGCTTTCCAGCGTCATGTCGATAGATGAGCTCGGCGCCACCACCATGAAACGCACGCCGTGATGCATCGCTAGAACCGCGAGCTGGTAGGTACCGATCTTGTTCGCCACATCGCCATTGGCGGCGATGCGATCCGCCCCGACGATCACCCAGGAAATACCGCGCGACCTCATCAGATGAGCGGCCGCCGAATCGACGTTCAGCGTGGCCGGCACGCCATCGCCCAGCAGCTCCCAGGCGGTCAGGCGAGAACCCTGCAGCCAGGGGCGGGTTTCGTCCACGTAGACGCGCTCCACCAACCCATCGAGATGCGCCGCGCGGATGACACCGAGCGCGGTACCGAAACCACCGGTCGCCAGAGCGCCGGTGTTGCAGTGAGTAAGCAGGTTCTGCGGATTGCCCTGATGGCGACGAATGAGATCGACACCGAACTGCGCCATGGCCAGATTGGCCTCGCGATCGCTCTCATGTATCGAGATGGCGTGGGCCTCCAGCGCCGCGCAAGGATCCTCGCCTGGCTTGAGGCGTTCGCGCATCTGCTTCAGCGCCCAGACCAGATTGACCGCCGTGGGACGCGATGCAGCAAGGAGCGCGACATCTTCCTCCAGCGCCTGCCGCCAATCACCACCGGCCGCCATGCGCGTACGGGCAGCCAGGACCAGCGCATAGGCCGCACTGATGCCGATGGCAGGCGCGCCGCGCACGACCATGTCGCGAATGGCGCCAGCGACCGCAGCGGCAGAGTCGTAGCTGCGCCAGACCTCTTCGGTCGGCAGCTTGCGCTGATCGAGCAGGCTCAGGCGATCGCCATGCCACTCGATCGACTTCACCTTTTCCGCAGCCAGCAGGCGCTCACGCACGGTATTTCCCTCGTTCAGCTTCGTCGACACAGGACCATCATGCGCCCCGAACAGCAAAGAAAAAGCCCGGATCGCGGGCGAACCGGGCTTTCCAATCTCGATATGGCCGGGAAGCAGCAAATATAAGTACTGCGGCCTCATATCCCGGGCGCGCATGCTAATCGACGGATTTTCCGAGCACAAGCAGCAGTGATCAGGGCTTGGCCGAAGCCGAATGGCCGAGCAGCTATCAGACTGCCCCGCCTTCCACGGAGGGAACATGCGCTAGAACAGATAAAGCGCCGCGCTCACTCATCGCGTCGCGCTTGACCAACTCTCGACTGGCCAAATACTGTATCTATATACAGTTATTTTGGAATCTCTTCATGACCGCAGTGGTCGCCCTCGATAGCCTGCTGGATACACGTCGCGTCTGGCGTGGACAGGCCATAACGTCCCGCACGGCCGTCCAGCCGACCGGAAACGCCACACTGGATGAGTTTCTGCCTGGCGGCGGCTGGCCAGAGTCGGCCATCAGCGAGCTCCTCGTCGCGGCCACGGGCATCGGCGAACTGAGCCTGCTGTGGCCGACCCTTGCACGGCTGACCACGGCCGGCGAGCGGGTGATGCTGATAACGCCCCCTCATCGACCTTACCCCCAGGCCTGGTTGGCCGCGGGTGTAGACCTGCGGTGGCTGACCATCGTCCAGGCAAAGGGCCGCGATGCGCTGTGGGCTGCTGAACAATGCCTGCGCTCCGGCAGTTGTGCGGCCGTACTGTGCTGGCCGCAACAAGCCGATGACCGCGCCTTACGGCGCTTGCAGGTTGCCGCTGAAACCGGACAAACCCTGGGCTTCGTCTATCGGCCACTGCATGAAGCAAATAACCCATCACCGGCGGCACTACGCCTGACCATCGAGGCGCAGCCGGCACAGTTGCGCGTCATCAAGTGCCGCGGCGGCCTGGCTCCGGCCCGGTCGCTACCGGCCAGAGCTTGGCAATAGGTGTGACGATGCTCTGGGCCTGCATTCTGCTGCCGCAGCTGGCCATGGACGGCATTCTGCGCCACCGCGACGATGACGCCGCGCCATTGGTACTGCTCGCCGGCCCGCCGCAGCGCCGCGTGCTGCAGGCCGTCAACGCGGCCGCCCGCAAGCTCGGCCTCAAGCCAGGGCAATCGCTGGTCGCAGCCCAGGCATTGACCCACGACTTCGCCACCGCCGATTACGACTCGCTGATGATCGAACGCTGGCAGCAGTTCCTGGCGGCCTGGGGTTACGGCTACAGCGCCCAGGTCAGCCTGCACTACCCGCGCTGTCTGCTGCTGGAGGTGCATTCCAGCCTCGGCCTGTTCGGCCCCTGGCCACGATTCGAGAAGCGTCTGCGCGAGGAACTCACAGCCCTGGGCTTCCGCCACCGCATCACTCTGGCGCCCAACCCGGCGGCCGCGCGCGTCCTCGCCAATGCCCATGACGGGCTGGCCGTGACCGATACGGCCACGCTGCATCAGGTGCTCGGGGTACTGCCGATCGAGCGCCTCGGCCTGCCCCGCGAAGTCAGCACATCGCTGGTACGCATGGGCCTGCGCCATCTTCATCAACTGCTCGCCTTGCCGCGCGACAGCCTGGCCAGACGCTTTCCGGCCGAAGTGCTGGTCCAGCTCGACACCCTGCTCGGGCATCGGCCGCTACCTCTGGAGTTCTACCGCCCGCCGGATATCTTCGACACCCGCATCGAACTGAGTTTCGAGGTCGAGTCCCACCAGGCTCTGCTGTTTCCATTGCGCAGACTGACAGCCGACCTGGCCGCCTTTCTCGCCGGGCGGGACAGCGGCGTCCAGCGTTTCAGTCTGTACCTGGAACATCGCACCCTGCCCGACAGCGAGGTGCCGGTCGGCCTGCTCAGTACCGAACGCGAGCCCGCCATGCTGTTCGAACTGACCCGTGGCCGCCTCGAGCACCTGCAACTGCCGGCCCCCGTCCTGGCCGTGCGTCTGCTGGCACGTGATCTGCCAGCCTTCACGCCGGCCCACCAGGCCTTGTTCGACGAGCGCCCGCAGCAGAATGCGTCTTGGGAGCAGCTGCGCGAGCGCCTCCGTGCTCGACTGGGCGACGATGCTGTGGTCTCGCTGAGCGCACGAGCGGACCACCGCCCGGAATGCGCCTGGCGGGAAAGCAGCCTCGCCCACACCGAACCATTGCCTCAAGTAGGTTTGCGCCCCGGCTGGCTGCTGAGCACCCCGCAGCCCTTGCGCGAAGAGGGTCTGCTTACCCTGGCTGGCCCCGAGCGCATCGAGTCCGGCTGGTGGGATGGCGCCGACGCGCGGCGCGACTACTATCGGGTGCAAACCACTACCGGCCAACAGGGTTGGGCGTTTCGCGCCCTTACCGGCGGGCTGCTGCTGCTGCACGGCTGGTTCGCATGAACGCCGAATATGCCGAGCTGCACTGCCTGTCCAACTTCAGCTTCCAGCGAGGTGCATCCAGCGCGCGCGAACTCTTCGAGCGCGCCAAACGCCAGGGCTATGACGCTCTGGCGATCACCGACGAATGCAGCCTGGCCGGTATCGTGCGCGCCTGGCAGGCCTCGAAGGATATCGGTCTGCCGCTGATCATCGGCAGCGAGGTGCAGATCGAAGATGGACCCAAACTGGTCTTGCTGGTGGAAAACCTGACCGGCTACCAGGCCTTGTGCCAGCTGATCACCCGTGCCCGCCGAAGGGCCGAGAAAGGTCGTTACCAGGCGCTGCGCGAAGACCTGAGCAAGGGGTCGCTAGAGGGACTGCTGGCGATCTGGCTGCCCGGCCACGATAGTGCCGACACCGAAGGTCGATGGCTGCTCGAGCACTTTCGCGATCGCCTCTGGCTCGGCATCGAACTGCATCAGGGGCCGGACGACGCGCTGCAGCTGCGGCAATCCCTGACCCAGGCTTCACGCCTGGGCATACCCGCCGTGGCCTGTGGCGACGTGCACATGCATGCCCGCGGTCGCCGGGCATTGCAGGACTGCATGACCGCCATCCGCCACCATCTGCCGGTCGCCGAGGCCGGATGCCACCTCTTCCCCAATGGCGAACGCCACCTGCGGTCGCTCGAGGAGCTGGCCCAGCTCTATCCAGCCGAACTGCTTGCCGAAACCCTTCGCATCAGCCAGCGCTGCCATTTCCAGCTCGACCAGCTGAAATATCACTACCCCCACGAACTGGTCCCCCCTGGACATGACACCACCTCATGGTTGCGCAAGCTGGTCGAGGATGGCGCACGCTGGCGCTGGCCGGACGGCATCCCGGAAAAGGCCCGCGCGCAGCTCGAACATGAACTGGAGCTGATCGCCGACTTGCATTACGAAAGCTATTTCCTGACCGTGCATGACATCGTCCGCTTCGCCCGCGAGCGGGGCATTCTCTGCCAGGGTCGGGGCTCGGCGGCCAATTCGAGCGTCTGCTTCGTACTGGGCATCACCGAACTCGACCCGGTGCGCAGCAAACTGTTGTTCGAGCGTTTCCTCTCCCGCGAGCGCAACGAGCCGCCCGATATCGACGTGGATTTCGAGCACGACCGCCGCGAGGAGGTCATCCAGTACGTCTTTCAGCGCTACGGGCGTAATCGCGCCGCCCTCACCGCCGTCGCCAGCAGCTACCGCGCCACCGGCGCCCTGCGGGATGTCGCCAAGGCGCTGGGCCTGCCGCCGGACCAGATCAACGCCCTGGCCGGCTGCTGTGGACGCTGGAGTGAGCACATACCCGACGACTCGCGACTGCGCGAGGCCGGCTTCGATCCGGACAATCCGATTCTGCGCCGGGTCCTGGTGCTGACCGATGCGCTTATCGGCTTTCCCCGTCACCTGTCCCAGCACCCTGGCGGCTTCGTGATCTCCGAACAGCCGCTCGACACCCTGGTGCCGATCGAGAATGCCAGCATGGCCGACCGCACGGTGATCCAGTGGGACAAGGACGACCTCGATGCGGTCGGTCTGCTCAAGGTCGACGTGCTGGCACTGGGCATGCTCAGCGCGATACGTCGCTGTTTCGACCTGATCGAACACTATCGCGGCACACGCTGGACCCTCGCCACGCTGCCCGCGGAGGACAAGCCCACCTACGAGATGATCAGTCGGGCCGATACGATCGGCGTGTTCCAGATCGAATCACGTGCACAGATGGCCATGCTGCCACGCCTGCGCCCGAAGACCTTCTACGACCTGGTCATCCAGGTCGCCATCGTTCGCCCCGGGCCGATCCAGGGCGACATGGTGCATCCCTACCTGCGTCGACGTAACGACGAAGAAAAGGTGGATTACCCGTCCGAAGAACTGAAACCGGTGTTCGAGCGCACCCTTGGCGTGCCCCTTTTCCAGGAACAGGTGATGGAACTGGCGATCGTGGCGGCCGAATACACTCCAGACGAGGCCGACAAGCTGCGCCGTGCCATGGCCGCCTGGAAGCGTCACGGCAGCCTGGAACCCCACCGCGTGCGCCTGACCGAGCGAATGCTCGCCAAAGGCTACCAGCCCGACTTCATCGCGCGAATCTTCGAGCAGATCAAAGGGTTCGGCAGCTACGGTTTTCCCGAATCACACGCGGCGAGTTTCGCGCTGCTCACCTATGCCAGCAGCTGGCTGAAGTGCCACGAACCGGCGGCATTTGCCTGCGCGCTGATCAACAGCTGGCCGATGGGCTTCTACAACCCCGACCAGATTCTCCAGGACGCCCGCCGCCACGGGCTGGAAATCCGCCCGGTGGACGCTCGCTACAGCGGCTGGGATTGCAGCCTCGAGCCATGCCACCAGGAACAACCGGCAATCCGCCTGGGGCTACGCATGGTGCGCGGCTTTCGGGAAGCCGATGCCCAGCGCATCGAAGCCGCACGCCTACGCCAGCCATTCACGGACATCCATGACCTGTGCCTGCGCGCCGAGCTCGAACCGCGTGCGCGCGAGCAGCTCGCCGATGCCGGCGCCCTGCGCGGCCTGGCCGGCCATCGACATCGAGCGCGTTGGGCCGTCGCCGGAATCGAACCACAGCTGCCGCTGTTCGCCAGCCTGCCCGCACCGGAGGAAACCTCCATCAACCTGCCACTGCCTTCGGTGAGCGAAGACCTTTTCAACGACTACGCGACCCTTGGCACGACACTGGGACCGCATCCCCTGGCCTTGCTGCGGGAAGAATTGAAAGCCCGGCGCTGCCGAAGCTCGCGGGAACTGGCCACTATCGAGCATGGCCGGCCGGTCAGCGTCGCCGGCCTGGTGATCGGCCGGCAACGCCCACAGACCGCCAGCGGTGTCATCTTCGTCACCTTGGAAGACGAGTTCGGCATGGTCAATGTGGTGGTCTGGCGCGACCTGGCCGAGCGCCAGAGGCGGCCCTTGATCCAGTCGCAACTGCTTCGCGTGGATGGCCATCTGGAGTCAGCCAGCGGCGTACGACACCTTATCGCCGGCCGCTTGAGCGACCTCACGCCCCTGCTCACCGGGCTTGATGTGCGCAGCCGGGATTTTCAATAGTCCTCTCTTCGCCCTGAAGTCCGTGGCACCAGCCTGCTGTATCCAGAGCTAATCACGTACATTGCTACGGCGGCCCCGTACTGGCCAGCCAACATGCGCAACCACAATGGCAACGCCACTACAGCGCATGAACGACTCGGCGTGGCGCAAGGCAAGGAACCGGACGGCCGCGATGTACGAGCAGCGCTTCAAGCGAACGGCACCGGCGGGTTCTACGTCGATCCGCGTGCATGACCTGAAGCACACGTTCGGTCGCAGACTTCGCGCCGCTGGCGTTACGGAGGAAGACAGGAAGGTCCTGCTGGGCCACGAGAACGGCAGCATCACCAGCCACTACTCGGCGGCCGAACTGGGCAAGCTGATCGATGAGGCCAACAAGATATCGGCGACGGATTCGAGGGGACCGGCGCTGACGATACTGAGGAGGAAGGCGGGTTGAAAAAAGTCCCCCCAAAG
>NZ_JACBXH010000043.1:0-33868 GCF_041381355.1 Pseudomonas sp. LM13 | reverse complement strand
ACCGTCCTGATTCTTGGTCGAACTCGGCGCATGGATCAGCGTGGCATCGACGATAGTGCCTTGGCGCAACGACAAACCGCGGTCGCCCAGATAACCATTGATCACCGCCAGAATCCCAGCCGCCAATTCGTGTTTCTCCAGCAAGCGACGGAAGTTGAGGATGGTGGTTTCGTCGGGAATGCGTTCCAGGCTCAGCCCGGCAAACTGGCGCAGGATCGTGGTCTCGTACAACGCTTCCTCCATCGCCGGATCGCTGTAGCCGAACCAGTTCTGCATCAGGTGTACGCGTAGCATCGCCATCAGCGGATACGCCGGACGGCCGCCTTCACCCTTGGGGTAGTGCGGCTCGATCAGGGCAACCAAACCCGTCCACGGCACCACCTGATCCATCTCGATCAGGAACAACTCCTTACGGGTCTGCTTGCGCTTACCGGCGTACTCGGCGTCGGCAAAGGTCATCTGCTTCATCGGGAAACTCCGGCAACGGGATCGGCGTATTTCACCAGAAACGGGAAGTCTTCTTCAGGATTTCCTTAAGCATCTCCACTGCAAAGAGTAACCGACACTCTCACAAAGCTAGCGCTGCACATCATCTTGGAGCCAAGAAGGAATATCGCTCATTCCGTGCAGTATGCGCCAAATCTCAATGTGGCGAGGACGATCCACGTAGAACACCACGTAGGGATAGCGCTTGAGCGGCCATGATCGCAACCCAGGAAGATCCAGCTCATGGGCGTAGCGGTTGGAGCCTGATTCGGGATGGCGGCTGAGCTGTTTATAAGCATGCTCCAACGCATCAATCAGGCCCAGCGCAGCCTTGTCGGCCTCCTGCTCCACGTAGAAGGCAATCGCTCGATCAACGTCCTCGCGCGCTAGCGCTCTTGGGATGACTGGCTTTTGCTTCATCCGCGCGCATTCCGAACCCGATCACGCAGAGATTCGAAGTAATCGGCATCAACGGGAGCAGTCGGAGCCGAGGCGGCACCCGCCAATAGCAAACCCCGAAGATGCTGGCGGTCCTGGTCCTTGCGGATCAGTTCGCGCACGTACTCACTACTGGTACCGTAGCCACGCTGATTGACTTGTTCGTCCACAAAGCTCTTCAGCGCCTCAGGAAGGGAGATGTTCATGGTACTCATGCCGGCAGCCCCGTTTGGCAAAAATTGGCAAGAGTACTTTAGCGCGTTGCTAAACGCGGTGTCGATAAAGTGTCGAAATCACTGTGCCGAATAGCGCCGAAACGAGCAGGCGGTTTAGCCCGGAAACCGCATAACGACACGCATTGAGCCGGAACGACACACTAAGCAAAAGGGTTCGATTCCCTTCGCCCGCTCCAGTCTTTAAGGCCCTGCTTACGCGCGGGGCCTTTTCATTTGGGGCCGAGCAACCTGCAGATGGTTCGCCTTCTGCCAGACGTTTCATGCCGTTGTCGACCAAACCACCATTGCTCTCAGCGGCGTGGACGACAGATAGGCGTGGCCCAGTGTCAGTACCTTGGGCAGCAGCGAATAGGTGCGCCCGTCGGTGGTGACGTAGCCGAGTTTCATCAGCGTATGCAGGCAGCGGCGCACGGCGGCGCGGGGGATTTCGGTGCGATGGCTGATCTGCGCGATGGTCAGATGACGCTTGCGTTCCTGAAAGGCGTGGATCACTGCCAGACCGCGGGCCAGCGACGTCATGAAGTTCGGATCACCGGTCAGCGCTTCGATGCGTTTGGCCGGCGAAGCGACGATGGGCGGTGCCATCGACGGAGAATGAGCACGCTGATCGTCGGTCATTGGCGTGAACCCTGGGCATGTAATGGATGGGCGATTATCGACATGCAGGCCGATTATCGCCAGCTGTGTGAGTGTAGCAACGAGCGAACCGAGCCGGCGCCCCGGCGTCTACTGACCAGGCGGCCTCATACGGCAACACACTCATGACGCAACGGAGGACACTGGATGGATGTGACCCGCGGAGTGGTCTGGCTGGCACGCAGCGGTTACGCCGCGCGTGGCGTGGTCTACGTGATCGTCGGTTTTTTTGCGCTCATGGCGGCGCTGGGCGCGGGCGACACCGTGGATACCCGCGGCGCAGTACAACAACTGCTCGGGCAACCCTTCGGCGCGGTGCTGCTCTGGCTGGTGGTGATCGGCCTGCTGGCGCATGTGGCCTGGCGCCTGACCCAGGGCATTGGCGATACCGACCGGCACGGCCGCGATGCCAAGGGCCTGCTGGTGCGCGCCGGCCTGGTCGGCAGCGGCGTGGTGAATCTGTTGCTTGCGCTGTTCACCCTGAGTCTGCTGGTGAGTGGTCTGGACCGTTTCACTGATGGCGGTGGTGGTGGTTCAGGGAGTGGCAGCACCGACAGCCTGATGCGCCTGCTGGGCCTGGAACACTCGCACTGGCTGATCTGGACGATCGCACTGATCCCGCTCGGCGTCGGCATCGCCCACCTGATCAAGGCCTGGCGCGCGCATTTCGAGCGCTACTTCCAGTGCGACGAGGGCACCATGCGCCTGGTTCGCCCGGTCTCACGCATCGGCCTGGCGGCACGCGGCTGCGCCTTCCTGATCATCGCCGGCCTGCTGTTCATGGGCGGCAGCCGTTACGAACCGACCGACCCGCCGGGCCTCAAGGAAGCACTGGAAGCCCTGCAGGGCATGCCCGCCGGTGGCGCGCTGTTGCTGGCCGTCGGCGCCGGGCTGTTGGCCTTTGCCCTGTACAGCTTTGCCGAAGCGCGCTGGCGGCGGATCGATTTGTCCGAGGTGACGGATTGAGCAGATTGGCGAAGGGCCGGGTTGGATGCCTTACGCCTTGAGACCGTAGCGGTGGGCTGAAGCCCACCCTACGCAGGATTGGCATGGCGGTTGTGCACGGCCGCTTTTTGTAGGGTGGGCTTCAGCCCACCACGAACGCGCACCCACTCCGGGCATCAACCGGCGTGGTAGTCCGCATCCGCTTCCTCGAATCGCTTGACGATGCTGGCTGCCGGCTCGGCGCCCAGCTTGCTCACCACGACGATGGCAATACTGGCGAGGATGAAGCCCGGGATGATTTCGTACAGCCCCAGACCGATGAACTCTTTCCACACCACCACGGTGACCGCCCCCACCAGCATGCCGGCCAGCGCGCCGTTGCGCGTCATGCGCTTCCACAGCAGCGAGATCAGTACCACCGGACCGAACGCCGCGCCGAAGCCAGCCCAGGCGTAAGACACCAGACCGAGCACCTTGCTCTCCGGGTTGGAGGCGATGCCGATGGCGATCAGCGCGATCAACAGCACCATGCCGCGGCCGACCCAGACCAGCTCGGTCTGCGAGGCATGCTTGCGCAGCATGGCCTTGTAGAAGTCCTGGGTCAGCGCGCTGGAGCTGACCAGGAGCTGCGCACTGAGAGTACTCATCACCGCCGCAAGGACGCCGGAGAGGATGATGCCGGCGACCCAGGGGTTGAACAAGATCTTCACCAGTTCCATGAACACCCGCTCGCCATTCTGGCTCACCGCACCGGCCTGCTCCGGATGGTCAGCGAAGTAGGCGATGCCGAGGAAGCCCACCGCCACGGCGCCGGCCAACGTCAGGATCATCCAGGTCATGCCGATACGGCGGGCGTTGGGGATGGTTTTGATCGAGTCGGCGGCCATGAAGCGCACCAGGATGTGCGGCTGGCCGAAGTAGCCAAGGCCCCAGGCCAGCAGCGAGATGATGGCGACGAAGGACAGCCCGCGGAACATGTCGAAGTTGGCCGGGTTCTGCGCCTCGATGGTGGCCATCACGGTGCCCATGTCACCGAGGGCGAAGATGACAAACAACGGCGTGATCAGCAGCGCGAAGATCATCAGCGTGGCCTGCACGGTGTCGGTCCAGCTCACCGCCAGGAAGCCGCCGATGAACACATAAAGGATGGTCGCCGCAGCGCCGACCCACAGTGCGTATTCGTAGGGCATGCCGAAGGTGGACTCGAAAAGCCGCGCGCCCGCCACCACACCCGAGGCGCAGTAGATGGTGAAGAACACCAGGATCACCAGCGCGGAGAAGATCCGCAGCATGCGGCTCTCGTCCTCGAAGCGGTGCGAGAAATAGTCCGGCAGGGTCAGCGCGTTGTGGTTGTGCTCGGTGTGCACGCGCAGGCGACCGGCGACGAACAGCCAGTTGAGCCAGGCGCCGATGATCAGGCCGATGGCGATCCAGCTTTCCGACAGGCCGGCAACGAAGATCGCGCCGGGCAGGCCCATCAGCAGCCAGCCGCTCATGTCCGAGGCGCCCGCCGACAACGCGGTGACGAAGCTGCCGAGGCTGCGCCCGCCGAGGATGTAGTCGGAGAAGTTCTTGGTGGCACGATAGGCGATGAAGCCGATCAGGATCATCGCGGCGATGTAGACCACGAAAGTGATCAGAGTGGGGGTGCTGACGTTCATGGGACTTGTTTTCCTTGTGTGTCCTGACGCTCCGCCCGCCGAGCCCGGCCGCGGAACCATCGAGGGGCGCAAGGATAGCGCGTCGCCCGCCTGCGTGCGCGTGACCGCCAGGTTCTCCAGGCGCGCAGCGCCGCCGCTATAACAAAAAAGGGCCGGCAAACGTTGCCAGCCCTTTTGGCGCGATCACCGTGCGGTCAGAACGCCAGGCGCACGCCTACGGTCAGGTTGCGACCGGGCAACAGCACCTCATCCTTGATGAACGAGGTGTGCTGACGGGCCTTCTCGTCCAGCAGGTTGTTCGCCTTGAGATAGAGCAGGTAGTCGGTCTGGCTCAGCGAGCCGCTGTAGCCGAGGCTCGCACCGAGCATGTTGTAGCCGCCGGTTTCGGTTTCGTAGTCGGCCAGGTCGTCCTGGCGCTGCACGCGATAGAACTCCAGTTGACCATTGAGCGCAGGGGTAAAGCTCTGGTCCAGCCGCACGCCAAGGCGATCGGCCGGGATGCGTGGCAGGTCGCCGCCACCGTCGCGCAACTTGCCGCGCACATGATCGCCGAACAGGGTGAAGGCGGTGGCGTCGGTCGCCTGGAAGCGCACCTCCCCTTCGGCGCCGGTGAGCACGGCGTCCTGCTGGCGGTACTCAATCTCGCGGTAGCCGCCACCGATGTCGTTGCCGGTATCGGCGGCATAGATGAAGTCGTCCACCTCGTTGCGGAAAACGCTGAGGCTGAAGGTCGTGCGGCCGGCGAACTTGCGCAGGGTGATCTCGGCGTTGTGCGAGGTTTCCTCCTCCAGGTCGACATTGCCCAGCTCGACGGTGCGGGTCGCGGCATGCGGGCCGTTGGCGTACAGCTCTTCGGCGCTGGGCAGGCGTTGCGAGCGCGTGAGCGAGAAGCCCAGCGAGTACTGCGGAGCGAAGGTCCAGACCGCACCGGCGGACATCGAGGTGCCGCTGTGATCGGTATCCGGGCGGCCATCGGCATCGATGTCCTGCCATTCGTGGCGCAGGCCGAGTTCATAGCGCCAGGAGCCGGCGGTGTATTCCTCGAGCAGGAACAGGCCGTGGTTGCGCGTCAGCGTCTGCGGCACGTAGGCCTCCTCGCCGAGGGCTTCGAAGTCGCGACGCAGGGTCTGTGCACCGAGCACGCCGCGCCAGCCGAACAGCGGCTGATGGGTCAGCTCCAGGCGGGCATCGGTGGCGTCGTTGTTGAAGCGAGTGCCCACTTCCCCGCCTTCGATCTCCTTGTGCTGGTAATCGCTGTGGCCGACACGCAGCCGTGCCAGTTCAAAGCCCGGCAGCGGATCGCTCAGCTCGCCGCGCAGATCCCAGCGCTTCTGCCGCATGTCGACGTAGGGCACGCTGCCGTGTTCGTGGTCGTGATCATGGTCGTCGTCATCGTCGTCATCGTGGCCGCCGCAATGCCAATCGCTGCCGTGGGTGTGGCAATCGGCGTGCTCGTGGGCCAGCAGCCCGTAGCGGTTGTTCTGCTCACCGTAGGCGGCGCCGATGTAGCCCCGCTCGCCTATGAAGCTGGCGCCCAGGTTGAAGCTGTCGGTGTCGTTGTAGGAGCCTTCCTGCTTGTTCGGCGAGCCGGGGATTTCATAGGGGTCGGCCTGACGCTTGGTACCCTCGGCGCGGACGGCGAAGTTGCCGCTGCCGGCAGTGATACCGAACACCCCTGCCCCTTCGTTGGCGGCGCTGTTGGCGCGTAGCTCCAGCTCGCCTTCGTAGCCCTTCTCCGGGACGCGGGTGGGTATCTTCTTGTCGATCACGTTGACTACCCCGCCGATGGCGCCGCCACCGTAGAGCAGGGTCGCCGGCCCCTTGAGCACCTCGATGCGCTCGGCTAGCAAGGGCTCGCTGGTCACCGCGTGGTCGGGGCTGATGGTGGAAGCGTCGAGCAGCTCGACGCCATCGCTCAGCACCTTGACCCGAGCGCCATCCAACCCGCGGATCACCGGACGTGCCGCGCCGGCGCCGAAGCTGCTGGAGCGCACGCCCGGCAAGCTTTCCAGGGTTTCGCCCAGTGTCGCTTCACGGCGCAGCACCAGCTCATCGTTTTCCATCACGGCGACCGGGGTGGTCATCTCATGGCTCTGCTTGGCCAGGCCGCTGGCGCTGACCACGACGGATTGCAGTTCGACCGGATCGGCGGCCCAGGCAGCCGGAACCAGGGCCAGGCTGATCGCCCAGGCCAGGGGATGACGCTTAAGTTTCATGTGACTCTCCAGACAGTGGCGGTTGCCTTCCAAGGCAACCGAAGACGGCTGTATGCCGGCATCCGGTAGCGGTGCCAGCTTCGCGGGGCGAGAATCTAATATGTTATATCATAACATTTAAGACTGTTTTTCCAGTAACAGGCACAACGGATGCACCCTGTTCGTGGTCGACATGGAAACGCCGGGCGAACCTCGCGCGGCTTTTGCACCGCTTCGGGAGATAGATCATGACCGTAGACATCGACACCACCACCGGCACCTGCACCGTGGTCATCAACGGCAACACGCACCGCAGCGCCCTGATGGACGTGCGCATCACCACCGATCCCCAGGCACGCATGTCAGTGATGAACATCGACGGCACCAGCATCCATGTGCCAGAAGACGAAGCCGAACATCTGATCGCCGCGGGCGCGGTGGATGACCGATCCAATCTGGTTGCGGACGACTGAACCTGCGGCAGAAACGCAAAACCCCGGCTAGCCGGGGTTTTTTGTAGGTGATCGCAGCAAAATCCTCTGCAGCCTTTGGAAGTGCGCCCCGCTTCGAATTCGGCTTTCGAGCCGGGGCGACACTGGTCTTAGCCGGCGTGATAATCCGCGTCGGCTTCCTCGAAGCGCTTGACGATGCTGGCTGCCGGCTCGGCGCCCATCTTGCTCACCACATAGATAGCGATGCTGGCGAGGATGAAGCCCGGGATGATTTCGTACAGGCCCAGGCCGATGAACTCCTTCCACACCACCACAGTGACGGCGCCAACCAGCATGCCGACCAGTGCGCCGTTGCGGGTCATGCGCTTCCACAGCAGCGAGATCAGCACCACCGGCCCGAATGCCGCGCCGAAGCCGGCCCAGGCGTAGGACACCAGACCCAGCACCTTGCTCTCCGGGTTGGAAGCGATGCCGATGGCGATCAGGGCGATCAACAAGACCATGCCGCGGCCGACCCAGACCAGTTCGGTCTGCGAGGCATTCTTGCGCAGCATCGCCTTGTAGAGGTCCTGGGTCAGCGCGCTGGAGCTGACCAAGAGCTGCGCACTGAGGGTGCTCATCACCGCCGCCAGCACGCCGGAGAGGATGATGCCGGCCACCCAAGGGTTGAACAGG
Organism: Pseudomonas sp. LM13; assembly: GCF_041381355.1. Classification (NCBI taxonomy): domain Bacteria; kingdom Pseudomonadati; phylum Pseudomonadota; class Gammaproteobacteria; order Pseudomonadales; family Pseudomonadaceae; genus Pseudomonas; species Pseudomonas sp. LM13. Next base: position 26,144 of record NZ_JACBXH010000043.1, on the reverse strand, counting down.
ATCTTCACCAGTTCCATGAACACCCGCTCGCCGTTCTGGCTCACCGCACCGGCCTGGTCCGGGTGATCGGCGAAGTAGGCGATGCCGAGGAAACCCACCGCCACGGCACCGGCCAGCGTCAGGATCATCCAGGTCATGCCGATGCGACGGGCGTTGGGGATGGTCTTGATCGAGTCGGCGGCCATGAAGCGCACCAGGATGTGCGGCTGGCCGAAGTAGCCCAGGCCCCAGGCCAGCAGCGAGATGATGGCGACGAAGGACAGCCCGCGGAACATGTCGAAGTTGGCCGGGTTCTGCGCCTCGATGGTGGCCATCACGGTGCCCATGTCACCGAGGGCGAGGATGACGAACAACGGCGTGATCAGCAGCGCGAAGATCATCAGCGTGGCCTGCACGGTATCGGTCCAGCTCACCGCGAGGAAGCCACCGATAAACACATAGAGGATGGTCGCCGCGGCGCCGATCCACAGTGCGTATTCATACGGCACGCCGAAGCTGCTCTCGAACAGCCGCGCGCCGGCGACCACGCCCGAGGCGCAATAGATGGTGAAGAACACCAGGATCACCAGCGCGGAGAAGATCCGCAGCATGCGGCTCTCGTCCTCGAAGCGATGGGAGAAGTAATCCGGCAACGTCAGGGCGTTGTGGTTGTGCTCGGTGTGCACACGCAACCGTCCGGCGACGAACAGCCAGTTCAGCCAGGCGCCGACAATCAAGCCGATGGCGATCCAGCTTTCCGACAGACCGGCGACGAAGATCGCACCGGGCAGGCCCATCAGCAGCCAGCCGCTCATGTCCGAGGCACCGGCCGACAGCGCAGTGACGAAGCTGCCGAGGCTGCGACCGCCGAGGATGTAGTCGTCGAAGTTCTTGGTGGCGCGGTAAGCGACGAAACCGATCAGGATCATCGCCGCGATGTAGATCAGAAAGGTGATCAGCGTGGGTGTACTGATGCTCATGTGTGTCCCTCGTTAGTTGTTGTTCGGCGCAACGCGAGCGGACCCACGTAGCACCTTGGCAGAGGGCGATAGCGAAAAGGCCATCACCTGTGACAGGCCCAACCCGGGCCCGTCAGTGGCGGAAGAGCGTCCGCCAACTGTCCAATTGTTGTTGTGTTCCGGCTGCGTGAGCGGCCGGGAGGTTTAGCGTGATGCGCCGGGTGAACGATCAAGACCATTCACCCGGTGGTACAGCATGAATGCCTTCAGTCGTCTCCGAGCGACAGCAGCGAGGCGTTGCCGCCCACCGCAGTAGTGTTGGTCGAGGTGGTGCGCTCGTTGGCGAAGCGCAGCACATAGCTGGGGCCGCCCGCCTTCGGACCGGTGCCCGACAGACCACAGCCGCCGAACGGCTGCACACCAACCACGGCACCAATCTGGTTGCGGTTGACGTAGAGGTTGCCGACCCGCGCCAGTTGCTCGATGCGCTCGGCGGTTTCCTCGTTGCGGCTGTGTACGCCGAGGGTCAGGCCGTAGCCGGTGCCGTTGATCGCCGCGACGACCTTTTCCAGGTCCGCCGCGTCGTAGCGCACCACGTGCAGCACCGGGCCGAACTGCTCCTTCTTGAGCTGGTGAATGCCGTCGATTTCGAAGGCCACCGGCGCCACGAAATGGCCATTCAGACCAGCCGGCAATGTCGCCTCGGCGATCAGTCGCCCTTCGCTCTTGAGCTGCTGGATATGCGCCAGCAGACCTTCGCGAGCTTCCTGGTCGATCACCGGACCGATGTCGTTCTCACGCAGATGGGTCGGGCCGACGTTCAGCTCGGCCATGGCGCCCTTTAGCAACTCGATCACCCGATCAGCGATGTCACGCTGCACATAGAGCACGCGCAACGCCGAGCAACGCTGGCCGGCACTGGTGAAGGCGGAACCGACGGCATCCTTGATCACCTGCTCGGGCAGCGCCGTGGAGTCGACGATCATCGCGTTCTGCCCGCCGGTCTCGGCGATCAGTGTGGCGATCGGCCCTTCCTTCTCGGCCAGCTGGCGATTGATGATGCGCGCCGTGTCGGTGGAACCGGTGAAGCACACGCCGACCACCCGCGGATCGCGACAGAACACGCCACCCAGGGTGGCACCGTCGCCCGGCAGGAAGGCGATCGCCTCCTTCGGCAGACCGGCTTCGAACATCAGCTCAAGCGCACGCGCAGCAATCAGGCTAGTCTGCTCGGCCGGCTTGGCCAGCACGGTGTTGCCGGCCACCAGTGCCGCGGTGATCTGGCCGAGGTAGATCGCCAGTGGGAAGTTCCACGGGCTGACGCAGACAAAAACGCCGCGGCCTTCATGGAACAGCTCGTTGCGCTCGCCGGTCGGGCCTTTCAGCTCTTCGCGGCCGAGCTTCTGCCGCGCCTGCTGCGCGTAGTAACGGCAGAAATCCACCGCCTCGCGTACTTCGTCGATACCGTCCAGCAGCGACTTGCCGGCTTCAACGGTACACAGCGCCATCAGCTCGGCGCGGTGCTGCTCCAGCAGATCAGCCAGACGCTCCAGCACGGCGGCACGGGCTTCCACCGGCGTGGCATTCCAGCTCGGCCAATAGGCCGCCAGGCGATCGACGGCCTGGCGCGCCTGCTCGGCGCTGGCGAACTGGGCCTGGCCGACAACCTTGTTCAGGTCATAGGGGCAACGCACCTCGGACGGCGTACCGGCGAGCCGCTGCCCGCTGATGACCGGCGCCGCCTGCCACTGGCGCTCGAGGAAAGGTTGGTAGGCGCTGGCCAGGTCGTTCCATTGGTTCTGGATATTCATGTTGATCCCTTGGGAGTTCTTGCGATTGCCAAACAGCGCCGGCGGCAGCGGAATGCGGGGGTTGCCCAGTGCAGCGAACTTGCGCAGCTGGCTCACCGGGTGATCGATCAGCGATTCGACCGGCACGCGCGGGTCGACCAGCTGGTGGACGAACGACGAGTTGGCACCGTTCTCCAGCAGGCGCCGCACCAGATAGGGCAGCAGGTCCTTGTGCGCGCCGACCGGGGCGTAGATCCGTACGTTGCGGGCGTACTTCTCGATCACCGTGTCGTACAAGGCATCGCCCATGCCGTGCAGGCGCTGGAACTCAAACTCGCGCGGCTGCGAGGTTTCCTCGGCCATGGCCAGGATGCAGCTGACGGTGTGCGCGTTGTGGCTGGCGAACTGCGGGTAGATCACCCCACGGGTGTGTTCGGACAACAGGTAGCGCGCGCAGGCGAGGTAGGAGGTGTCGGTACCTTCTTTGCGGGTATAGACGGGGTAGCCGTCCAGGCCCTGGACCTGGCACTGCTTGATCTCACTGTCCCAGTAGGCGCCTTTTACCAGCCGTAGCGGAATGCGTTCGCCAAGCTCGCGACCGAGCAGCGTCAGCCAGACCAGCACCGGCAGGCAGCGCTTGGAATAGGCCTGGATGACCAGGCCGAACTCGCCCCAGCCGGCGATGGCCGGGTCGCGCAGGAGCTTTTCGTACAGTTCCAGCGACAGCTCGAGGCGGTCGGCCTCCTCGGCATCGATGGTGATCCCGACATTGCGCTGCCGCGCCAGCACGGCCAGTTCGCGCACGCTGGCGAACAGCTCGGTGAGCACGCGCTCGCGCTGGACGACTTCGTAACGTGGATGCAGCGCCGACAATTTGATCGACACCGACGGACGCGGGCCCTTGCCGACCTGCGGCTCGGCGCCGACGGTTTCCACGGCCTGACGGTAGTCGGCCATGTACTTGGCGGCGTCTTCGGCGGTCAGCGCGGCCTCGCCGAGCATGTCGAAGGAATAGGTGTAGCCCTTCTCGCGCTCGGGACGGCCGTTCTTCAGCGCTTCGGCGATGGTGCGGCCAAGCACGAACTGCTTGCCCATCAGCTTCATCGCCTGATTCATCGCGCTGCGGATCACCGGCTCGCCGGAGCGCTTGAGCAGGCGGCCGATGACATTCTTCGGCCGGCCGTCGGCAGTTTCCGGATCGACCACCTTGCCGGTCATCACCAGCCCCCAGGCGGCGAAGTTGACCAACACGTTGTCGCTCTGGCCGAGGTGGCGTTCCCACTCGGCGGCGTTGAGCTTGTCGCGGATCAGCGCGTCAGCCGTGGCGGCATCCGGCACCCGCAGCAGCGCTTCGGCCAGGCACATCAGCATCAGCCCTTCCTGGGTGTCCAGGCTGTACTGGCGCAGCAGTGCATCGAGGGTGTCGACGGCATTGTCACGCCCGCGCACCGCCTCGATCAGGCTGCGCGCGCGCTCGCGAATGGCGGCAATACCCGCCTCGCCGGGATCGGCAAGCTGCAGCAGCTCGGTGAGATATTGCGCCTCGTCAACGGCGTAGTTGGCGCTGATGGCGGGAAAGAATTCCGCGGCTTTCTGGTTGGCGAAGGCGCCTTCCAGCACGTGACCGGCCTTGAACATGCGCCGCTCCTCTTGTGATGGTGTCTGCTTATAGGTCTAGTCCACGGCCAGGCTGTTGGTGCAGCACAAGACAATGAGCCAGGTCGGGACACGGAATGTAGGGGCAGCGTGACGCGTCGTTCTTGCGCAAAACTACGGAAGTTTTACGAAAAACTCCGGAAGCCGGGTGCGGAAATGCGACGGTAATAAAAACGCACCAGCATGGCGCAGGAATCTGCGCGTGACAGCTGAAGAGCCCGGAAACAGGGCAATCAGGAGAAAGCTCAGGAGTCGGACTTGCGCAATCCGCGAGGGGTCAGACCGAGGTAGCGGCGGGTCGCCGTGGTCAAGGCGCTCTGGCTGGAGAAGCCGCACTCCTCGGCAATCCGCACCAGTGGCAGGGGCGTTTCGCGCAGCAGGCGGGCGGCACGGTCGAGGCGGGTCTTGAGCAGGTACTGGTGCGGCGTAAGGCCGACGCAATCCTTGAACTGGGCGTGGAAGTGGCTGGGGCTGAGGCAGACCACCTGGGCCAACTCGGCGACGGTGATGCGTCGCGCCAGGTTGTCCTGGATATGGCTGTCCAGCCGCTGCAGATCGAGCGGACCGGCCGGTCGCTGCTGGGACTCGCCGAACAGTCGCAGGTGCAGCGCCTGCAACAGCACGCCGCCCAGCGCCCGGGCCAGCAGCGGATCGCTGCCGTAGCGCGCCAGTTCGGCACCGGCGTAGGCCAACAGATTCTGGAAATCGGCATCCAGCGCCGGATAGCGCGGCGCCTCGAACAGGCGGGCCAACAGCGCAGGGTCATCAGTGACAACATCCTGCTCGTCGAGATCGATGATCAGCATGCGGTTGTCGCCCATGCCGGCGAAGCCGTGGTCGGCATCGCCCGGCACCAGGCAGGCACGCATCCGGCAGACTTCGCCACCCGAGCCATTGACCTCGAATTCCGCGCGCCCAGAGAGCGACATCACCAGCTGGTGATAGTCGTGGGCGTGCTGGTGAGTCTGGTCATCCAGGCGAAGCAGACGGGCGTTGAGCATGATGTGCACCTGTGCGTGCAAGCACTGTACCTAAGCCGGCATGAAGTGCCCACCCCCACGCGACGGGATTGAAATCATCCGCGCCACCACCCATCTAAGGTGCACGTATTCGCAACGGGTGCCGCATGAACGACGACATCAATCAGGATCATATCGAGCAGGAAATCATCTCCTCCAACGGTCTCGTACTGCCCGATCAACAGCAGCCGGACAAGCTCTACATCATCCCGGTGCACAACCGGCCGTTCTTTCCGGCGCAAGTGTTGCCGGTGATCGTCAACGAGGATCCCTGGGCCGAAACCCTGGAACGCGTGGCGAAGACGCCGCACCAGCGCGTGGCACTGTTCTTCGTCGACTCGCCGGTGCTGGACATGGCCACCTTCGACCCGGACAGCCTGCCGGAGCACGGCACCATGGTCCGCGTGCACCACGCCTCGCAGGAGGGCGGCAAGCTGCAGTTCGTCGCCCAGGGCCTGGCGCGGGTGCGCATCCGCGGCTGGCTGCGACGCAAGCCGCCGTATCTGGTGGAAGTCGATTATCCGAAGAGCGATGACGACCCGCGTGACGAGGTGAAGGCCTACGGCATGGCCCTGATCAACGCGATCAAGGAGCTCTTGCCGCTCAATCCGCTGTACAGCGAGGAACTGAAGAACTACCTCAATCGCTTCAGCCCCAACGACCCGTCGCCACTGTCGGACTTCGCCGCCGCGCTGACCACCGCGCCAGGCGCGGAGCTGCAGGAAGTGCTGGATACCGTGCCGGTGTTGAAGCGCATGGAGAAGGTGCTGCCGCTGCTGCGCAAGGAAGTGGAAGTCGCCAGGCTGCAGAAGGAACTGACCGGCGAGGTGAATCGTAAGATCGGCGAGCGCCAGCGTGAGTTCTTCCTCAAGGAACAGCTGAAGATCATCCAGCGCGAGCTGGGCATCACCAAGGATGACAAGAGCGCTGACGCCGACGAGTTCCGCGCCCGCCTTGACGGTAAGGTGGTGCCGCCCGCCGCGCAGAAGCGAATCGGCGAGGAACTGAACAAGCTGTCGATCCTCGAGACCGGCTCGCCGGAATATGCAGTCACCCGCAATTACCTGGACTGGGCCACCGCCTTGCCCTGGGGCGTGTTCGGCCAGGACAAGCTCGACCTCAAGCGTGCGCGCAAGGTGCTGGACAAACACCACGCTGGCCTCGACGACATCAAGAACCGCATCCTCGAATTTCTTGCCGTCGGCGCCTTCAAGGGCGAGATCGCCGGCTCCATCGTGCTGCTGGTCGGCCCGCCCGGCGTGGGCAAGACCAGCATAGGCAAGTCCATCGCCGAATCCCTGGGGCGGCCGTTCTATCGCTTCTCGGTAGGAGGTATGCGCGATGAGGCGGAGATCAAGGGCCACCGCCGCACCTACATCGGCGCCCTGCCCGGCAAACTGGTGCAGGCGCTAAAGGATGTCGAGGTGATGAATCCGGTGATCATGCTCGACGAGATCGACAAGCTCAGCAGCAGCTACCAGGGCGATCCGGCCTCGGCGCTGCTGGAGACGCTGGACCCGGAGCAGAACGTCGAATTCCTCGACCATTACCTGGACCTGCGCCTGGACCTGTCCAAGGTGCTGTTCGTCTGCACGGCCAACACCCTGGACTCGATTCCCGGCCCGCTGCTCGACCGCATGGAGGTGATCCGCCTGTCCGGCTACATCGCCGAAGAGAAGCTGGCCATTGCCAAGCGTCACCTGTGGCCGAAGCTGTTGGACAAGACCGGCGTGCCCAAGCAACGCCTGACCATCAGCGACAGCGCCATGAAGGCGGTGATCGAAGGCTATGCGCGCGAGGCGGGTGTGCGTCAGCTGGAGAAACAGCTGGGCAAACTGGTGCGCAAGGCGGTGGTCAAGCTGCTGGAAGACCCGCAAGCGGAGCTGAAGATCACGCCGAAGGACCTGGAAAGCTACCTCGGCAAACCGGTATTCCGCAGCGAACAGGTGCTCTCCGGCGTCGGTGTGATCACGGGGTTGGCCTGGACCAGCATGGGTGGCGCCACACTGCCGATCGAGGCCACGCGCATCCATACGCTCAACCGCGGCTTCAAGCTCACCGGCAAGCTCGGTGAGGTGATGAAGGAATCGGCGGAGATCGCCTACAGCTATGTCAGCTCGAACCTGAAAACCTTCAAGGGCGATCCGGAGTTCTTCGACCAGGCTTTCGTACACCTGCACGTGCCAGAAGGCGCCACGCCCAAGGACGGCCCCAGCGCCGGCATCACCATGGCCAGCGCACTGCTCTCCCTGGCGCGCAACCAGCCGCCGAAGAAAGGCGTGGCCATGACCGGCGAGCTGACGCTGACCGGCCACGTATTGCCGATCGGCGGGGTGCGCGAGAAGGTGATCGCGGCGCGGCGGCAGAAGATCTTCGAGCTGATCCTGCCGGAAGCCAACCGCGGCGACTTCGAAGAGTTGCCCGACTACCTCAAGGAAGGCCTGACGGTGCATTTCGCCAAACGCTTCGCCGATGTGGCCAAGGTGCTGTTCTGAGGCGGGTCAAGATGCAGACCAGCGGTAGTCGAGGGGTGGAAGTCGCGCTGCACTTCCACCCCTCGCGGCGGGCGCAGACCGAGTGCGCGCCTGCGACCACGCTCTTTTGGGCTATCCTTCCCAACTCATTTCCGACCGGTGCCGATCATGTCTTTCGACATCCCTCGTCTGTTGCTGCCCGCCAGCGTCGCCCTGCTCGCTGCCTGCGCAAGCAACGACAAGACACCCTCCAGCGTCGTGCTCAGCGACGACAGCCGCTGCCCGCAAACACTGCGGAGCGGCCAGCAACTCATCATCAGCCTGCCGAGCAACCCGACCACCGGCTATCGCTGGATTCTGCACGAAGCCGCCGCGGAGCAATTGCGCAGCCTCGGCCCCGAGGTATTCAGCAATCCGAAAGTCGACATGATCGGCGGGGATGGCCTGTCGACCTGGCGTTTCGAAGCGCGGCAGGCCGGCAGCGGTCGGCTCTACCTGACCTACCAGCGCCCCTGGGAGGCCGATGGCGAGCCGGCCGGGCTGTTCGATTGTCGGATCGAGGTGCACTGAGGCAGGGCCAGGCAGCCGCTTTCCGCTACAATGCCGCCCCATTTTTCCAACACGCCGCCGCCACCGTGAGTCACGATCCCGACCGTCTGTTCGCCCAGCCCCTAGCCCGTGTCCAGGACTTCGTCTTCAACGAGGACGTGGCACGGGTGTTCCCCGACATGATCAAGCGTTCGGTACCTGGTTATCCGACGATCGTTGAGAATATCGGCGTGACCGCCGCACAGTTCGCTCAGCCCAATACCCGCCTGTACGACCTCGGCTGCTCGCTGGGTGCGGTGACCCAGGCGCTGCGCCGGCATGTGAGTCAGGACAACTGCCAGGTGATTGCCGTGGACAACTCCACCGCCATGGTCGAGCGCTGCCGCGAATACCTGCATGCGCAGGACTCCATGTACCAGGAGCTGTTGCCGGTGGAGGTCCTAGAAGCCGACATCCTGGCCCTGGAGTTCCAGTCCAGCTCGCTGGTGGCGCTGAACTTCACCCTGCAGTTCATCGCCCCCGAACAGCGCCAGGCCCTGCTCGGCCGCATTCGTCAGGCACTGGTGCCGGGCGGCGCGCTGATCCTGTCGGAGAAACTGCGCTTCGAGGACGACGAGGAGCAGCAGCTGCTGACCGACCTGCACATCGCTTTCAAGCGCGCCAATGGCTACAGCGAACTGGAAATCGCCCAGAAGCGCAGCGCCATCGAGAACGTGATGAAGCCCGATAGCCTGGAAGCCCATCGCCAACGCCTGCTCGAGGCCGGCTTTTCCAAGGTCGTGCCCTGGTTCCAATGCCTGAATTTCGCTTCGCTGATCGCCCTGCCATGAATCTCGACCTCACTCCCCTCGCCTGGCGCCTGGCCGGCACACCACTCGCTGCCTGGGCCAACGGCGTTCAGCAGCAGCTGGACGCCAAACTCGCGGTTGGTCACGGTGATCTGCCGCGCTGGCGGCGCGCCGTCGATGCGCTGCCTGCGCTGGCGCCCGTGCAGGTCGAACTGCGTGACGGCTTCCGCCTCGACGCGACCTGTGACGACGCCACGCGCCAGGCCACCCACGATGCGCTGATGGGGCTCTCGCCATGGCGCAAGGGGCCGTTCGACGTGTTCGGTGTGCATGTCGATACCGAGTGGCGCTCGGACTGGAAGTGGGACCGGGTTGCGCCGCACCTGAATCTGGCCGGCAAACGCATCCTCGACGTCGGTTGCGGCAACGGCTACTACATGTGGCGCATGCTCGGTGCCGGCGCCGACAGCGTGGTCGGGGTCGACCCGAACTGGCTGTTCTTCTGCCAATTCCATGCGATGAAGCGCTACCTGCAGGAGTTGCCGGTCTGGCATCTGCCGTTCGCCCTGGAAGAACTGCCGGCCAGGCTCGAAGGCTTCGAAACGGTGTTTTCCATGGGTGTGCTCTACCATCGCCGCTCACCGGTCGACCATCTGCTCGACCTCAAGGACTGTCTGGTACGCGGCGGCGAGCTGGTGCTGGAAACACTGGTGGTCGAGGGCGACGAGAACACCGCCCTGGTACCGGAGGATCGCTATGCGCAGATGCGCAACGTCTGGTTCCTGCCCTCGGTGAGGGCGCTGGAATGCTGGTTGCGCCGCGCTGGCTTTGTCGACGTGCGCTGCGTGGATGTCAGCGTGACCAGCATCGCGGAACAGCGCAGCACCGAGTGGATGCGCTACCAGTCGTTGCCCGACTTCCTCGACCCGCAAGACCACCGCAAAACGGTCGAAGGTCTGCCGGCCCCCATGCGCGCCGTACTCCTCGCCCGCAAGCCCTGACGGCAGGTTGGTCGCTCAACAAGAGGCGCGGGCAGCGCAGCGGTGCTTGCGCCGCTGCGCTACCAACTGACGCAACGGCGTATTAGCCATTTCCCTGAGCCGGCGCCGATCCAGATCGCGCGACGCCAGCTGCCGATCATCCAGCTTCAACAATTGCCGATACAGGCGTCGTTGCCGCCAGGCGCGAAACCAGTCATGCAGGCTGCGCTGCAGATCCAGCGGCCACATGGCCGGCAGGTAGAAGTCCGGTAGCTGCGGCTCGGATTGTCGCCGTACATGGGTATCGCGTCGTTCACCAGACATGCTCACCTCCGCTTCGCTCTCGGTGGCCACGGGCTTGTGGCGCCACCGGTTGCCTACAGGATGAGCGGGCCTCAGTCGTTCAAACAAACGACTAATATGAAAGCCTGTGTTCAGAAAAACTGAAGCCTTCCTATGCCCGAGCCGCTGGAGCAATCCACTACCCCTTCGACGCCCCTGCTGGAAAGCGATGTCCTGCGCACCTTTGTCGCCATTGCCGAAAGCGGCAGCTTCACCCGTGCCGCTGGGCAGATCTATCGCAGCACCTCGGCTGTCAGCATGCAGATCAAGCGGCTGGAAGAGACCCTCGGGCGCTCCCTGTTCGTCCGCGAAGCACGGCAGGTGCGCCTGACACCGGCCGGCGAGACACTGCTCGGCTATGCCCGGCGCCTGCTCAAGCTCAACGAGGAGGCCATCGCGCACTTCCTCCAGCCAGCGCTGCAGGGGCGCGTGCGCTTCGGAACGCCGGCGGATGTCGGAACGCGCATCCTGCCCGGTCTGCTGGCGTTGTTCGCCCGCAGTCATCCCGGAGTCGAAGTAGATGTGTCGGTCGCGCGCAGCATCGATATGATCGAGCGCATCGACGCAGGCGAACTGGACCTCGCCCTGGTCACCGTTGGCAACCTCGGCCAGGACGACTCGCGGGGCGCGCCGATCCATAGCGAACCGCTGGTCTGGGCGGGTCGCAGTGGTGGGGTCGCCGCGCTGCGCGCGCCGCTGCCGCTGGCGCTGGCCAGCCCCGATTGCGCCTGGCGACGACAGGCGCTGGATGCCCTCGACCGCGTCGGCCGCAGCTATCGAGTGGCCTACTCCAGCGAACAGACTTCGGGACAGGAGGCCGCGATGATTGCCGATCTCGCCATCGCGCCCTATCCATCAAGCCTGATTCGCCCGCCCCTGCAGCGTCTGGATGGGCAGTATGGGTTGCCACAACTGGGCGAGTATCAGATCAAGCTGCTACGCGGCAGCAATCGAAGCGAAGCCGTTGAGGTGTTGGCCGCACAGGTGATCGCCGCCTTTGTCGAATACCGAACACGACCGGCCACGCGATTGGAGCGAAACGAGGAAATGAAATGGCACGCTGGATGATCGTGGCGGGCGCTGCCCTGCTACTGCTCGGCATCGCCTGGCACTATTTCCCATGGCTGCTGAGCTGGTTCGGTCGACTACCCGGCGACATCCGCATCGAGTCCGAACGCAGCCGGGTGTTCATCCCGATCACCTCGATGGTGATTCTCAGCGTGGTGCTGACCGTACTGATCAACCTGTTCCGCCGCTGAGCAGCGCCGTCCTGCGGAGGGCCGCGAATGCGCCCTCCAGCGGACGGCTTGTCTCACCCTCGCGCTGCGGCGCTGAGGATCAGATGCTTCATTTCCTTGACCGCCTGCTTGAAGCCGACGAACAGCGCATGGGCGACGATGGCGTGGCCGATATTCAGCTCGTTGACGCCACGAATGGCGGCGATGGCTTCGGCGTTGTGGTAATGCAGGCCATGCCCGGCGTTGACGATGAGTCCGTGACTCAGGCCGGCCTCGACACCGTCGCGAATCCGCGCGAGCTCGCAGGCCCGCTCGGCAACGCTGTGGGCATCGGCATAACGGCCGGTGTGCAGTTCGATAGCCGGTGCGCCGACACGAGCGGCCGCCTCGATCTGCCGCGGCTCGGCATCGATGAACAGCGAGACCTCCGCGCCACAGCCACGTAGACGCTCAACGGCCTCGCGAATGCGCGCTTCCTGCCCGAGCACGTCCAGCCCACCCTCGGTGGTCAGCTCCTGACGCGTTTCCGGGACCAGGCAGACGTGCTCCGGACGCAGCTGCTCGGCGAATGCGAGCATCGCCTCGGTGACCCCCATCTCGAAGTTCATCCTCGTCTGCAACGCGTCCTTCATCATCAGCACATCGCGCTCCTGGATATGCCGACGATCCTCGCGCAGGTGCACCGTGATGCCATCGGCACCGGCCTCTTCCGCATCCAGCGCGGCCTTGACCGGGTCCGGATAGCGGGTGCCGCGGGCCTGACGCAGTGTGGCAACGTGGTCGACGTTGACGCCGAGCAGAATTCGATTGGCTTCAGTCACGCGGAGCCTCCTTCAGGTTCATGAACAGTTCGCGGCTGACTAGCGGTCGGCCGCCCAGATGCGGTGCCAGAGCCTGGCGCATCAGCCGCTTGGCGGCGGCGAGCGCGCCCGGCACCTGCCAATCGGCCTCGGCCATGGCCAAGAGTTCCGCGCCGTTGAACAGCCCAGGCTGGAAGCCCACAACCGGCTCCAGGCCGGCGTCCGGCACCAGCCGATACAGCCGCTGCGCATCGATCGGCTGACCGGCGATATCGTTGTCGAGGGCGAAACCATAGCCCAGTTCGTCGAGCAGTCGCCATTCGAAGGCCCGCAGCAACGGTTCCAACGGCCGGCGCTCGGCCAGCGCCGGCAGTGTCGCGACGTAATGATCGAACAACGCAGGGTGCGCGTCTTCGGCAGGCAACAGGCGAATCAGCAGCTCGTTGAGGTACATACCGCTGAACAGCGCCTGGCCATCGAGCCAGTGGGCGGGCCCGGCGCTTTCCAGGCGGGCAACGGTCTTCAGCTCGGACTTGCCGCGCAGTTCGACTTCCAGCGATACGAACGGGCGAATCAGGCTGCCGGCCTTGCCCCGCGCCGCACGCATGACGGCGCGCAGCCGCCCCTGCGGAGTGAACAGGTCGACCAACGCGCTGCTTTCCTTGTAGGGACGGCTGTGCAGAACGAATGCAGGCTGGTGCATGGCGGGCCAAGGCGTGCGCGATGCGCACGGGTGAGTGCGAAGGTGGTGTTACTGATAGCCCAGCGAATGCAGTGCGCGCTCGTCGTCGGACCAGCCACCCTTCACCTTGACCCACAGGTTGAGCATGACCTTGGAGTCAAACAGCACCTCCATGTCCTTGCGCGCTTCCTGGCCGATGCGTTTGATGCGCTCGCCCTTGTCGCCGATGATGATCTTCTTCTGCCCGTCGCGCTCGACCAGAATCAGCGCGTGGATGTGCAGCACGTGGCCTTCCTGCTTGAAGTCCTCGATCTCGACGGTGATCTGGTACGGCACCTCGGCGCCAAGCTGACGCATGATCTTCTCGCGCACCAGTTCGGCGGCGAGAAAGCGGCTGCTGCGGTCGGTGATCTGATCTTCCGGGAAGAAGTGCTCGCCCTCGGGCAGGCGCTCGGCCACCAGCTGTTCCAGGGTTTCAAGATTCTGCCCGTGCTGCGCGGAGATCGGCACGATCTCGGCATCCGGCAGCTGCTCGGCCAGCCAGCGCAGGTGCGGTAGCAGCTCGGCCTTGTCCTCGATGCGGTCGTTCTTGTTGACGGCGACGATCAGCGGCCCGGTGACGTATTGCACGCGCTCGAGCACGGCCTGGTCTTCATCGGTCCAGCGAGTGCGGTCGACCACGAAGATCACCACATCGACGTCCTTCAGCGCCGAGGCCGCGGTGCGGTTCATATAGCGATTGAGCGCCGTCTCGCCATTCTTGTGCAGACCGGGCGTGTCCACATAGACAGCCTGAACGTTGCCTTCGGTCTTGATGCCAAGCATGTTGTGCCGCGTCGTCTGCGGCTTGCGCGAGGTAATCGCCAGCTTCTGGCCGAGGATGTGGTTGAGCAAGGTGGATTTGCCGACGTTCGGCCGGCCGACGATCGCGACATAACCGCAACGGCTGACGTCTTCGGATTGTTGCTGCTCGTCAGTCATGTCCGTTCTCCACGCCCAGGGCGATCAATGCGGCTGCCGCGGCAACCTGTTCGGCAATGCGGCGACTGGCGCCCTGCCCATGAGTTTTGTCGTAGAGCAGGGCCACCTGGCATTCGACGAAGAAGGTGCGGCAATGCGGCTCGCCCTGAATATCCACAACTTCGTAGCGCGGCAGCTCACAGGCACGCGATTGCAGAAACTCCTGCAGGCGGGTTTTGGGATCCTTATTGGTATCCACCAGGGTCAGGCCCTGAAGCTCGTTGGCCAGCCAGGCGATGACCCGCTCACGAGCGACGTCCATGCCAGCATCGAGATAGATGGCGCCGATCAGCGCCTCGAGGGTATCGGCGAGAATCGATTCACGGCGGTAGCCACCACTCTTGAGTTCGCCGGAGCCGAGGCGCAGATGGTCACCAAGCTCGAAGCCGCGTGCCAGCACGGCAAGCGTCTCGCCCTTGACCAGCCGGGCCCGCAGGCGCGACAGCTGGCCTTCGCGGGCCTGTGGAAAATGGTTGAAAAGCGCCTCGCCGGCAATGAAGTTGAGGATGGCGTCACCGAGAAACTCCAGACGCTCGTTGTTGCGTCCGGCATAGCTGCGGTGCGTCAGAGCCAGGAGCATCAGCTCCTGGTCCTTGAATTGATAGCCGAGCTTGCGCTCGAGGCGGGCTAACGAAGTGCTCACGGCATCCTTAGGCGATATTCTTTGTCGAAGTTCGCCACCAGATCGAGATTGCGGATCAGCGGCTCGCGTTTTTCGTACTTCAGGTGTGCCCTGAATTCATTGTTCTGGATCTCGACCTTCAGCGCTTCCTTCAGGTCGATGTTCTGGATGCCGTTGACCTGCATCCCCTTGCTGACATGACTATAGAACTCCCCGACGCTGTGAATCTCAAGCGCTTCGTCGGTTTCCACAGACTGGATGATCTTGTCCATGGACATGTAGTCGAAATAGTGCGGGAACATCTTGAACCCGGTGCTGGCTACGAATGCCACAACCGCCAGGACCATGATCCAGCTCAGCATGGACAGCCCTTTCTGCGAACGCGCAAAACTCATGTCGACCTCTATGTCGTAAACGATACCCACCGATCGGGGCCGGACAAATATAGCGAGCCCGGTTCGTTCCGCGGGGGCCGTAATTCACAGCTTCAGTGAATCAGGCCCACGCGGGAGAAATTCGGCAAGTTGCTGAGCTTGGGATCCGGCCAGCTCATCCAGACGGCGAAGGCCTTACCCACGATGTTGCGGTCAGGAACCATGCCGGCCAACTCGGCCGGAATCGACTCGTCCTGCCAGTAGCGGCTGTCATTGGAGTTGTCGCGGTTGTCGCCCATCATGAAGTAATGGCCGGCAGGAACGGTCCACTGCCGACTCGGTTCGATCCGATAGCGCCCCATCTCCTTGCGAATCAGGTGCTCGACCTCACCAAGCTTCTCCCGATATAGCACGGCGCTGCCGAGGCTGCCCGGCTCCTCGCCGATCAGCGTCTCCGCCACCGGCTGATCGTTGATGAACAGCCGACGATCGCTGCTGTAACGCACGGTGTCGCCCGGCAGACCGACGACCCGCTTGATGTAGTTGATGTTCGGTTGACTCGGATAGCGGAAAACCATGACGTCGCCGCGCTTCGGATCGCTGACCTCGATTACTTTGGTGTCCACCACCGGCAGGCGGATGCCATACGCGAACTTGTTCACCAGAATGAAATCGCCGACTTCAAGCGTAGGGATCATCGAGCCGGAGGGGATCTGGAAAGGCTCGACAAGGAACGAGCGCAGCACCAGCACAATGGCCAATACCGGGAAGAAGGATTTGCCGTATTCGATCAGCAGCGGCTCCTTGTTCAGCGCCTCGAGCGTCGATGGATCGATTTCCCCGGTGCGCCCTTCGTAGTTAGCGATCGCAGCCCGGCGCCGCGGGGCGAAGAACAACAGATCGCTCAGCGCCAACAGGCCGCAGACGGCCACGGCGATAACCAGCAACAGCGGGAAATTGATCGACATATCAACTATCTACCTTCAACACCGCGAGGAACGCCTCTTGCGGAATCTCCACGCTGCCTACCTGTTTCATGCGCTTCTTGCCGGCCTTCTGCTTCTCCAGCAGCTTGCGCTTACGGCTTACGTCACCGCCGTAGCACTTCGCCAGAACATTCTTGCGCAGCGCCTTGACCGTGGTCCGCGCGACGATCTGCCCGCCAATGGCCGCCTGGATCGCCACATCGAACATCTGTCGAGGAATCAGTTCCTTCATCTTCTCGGTCAGTTGCCGGCCCTTGTAGTGGGCATTGTCGCGATGCACGATCAGCGCCAGCGCGTCGACCTTCTCGCCATTGATCAGTACGTCGAGCTTGACCAGATTGGCTGACTGAAAGCGCACGAAGCTGTAATCCAGCGAGGCGTAACCTCGACTGACCGACTTCAGGCGATCGAAGAAGTCCAGCACCACTTCGCTCATCGGCAGGTCGTAACGCACCTGCACCTGCGAGCCGAGGAACTGCATGTCGCGCTGTACGCCGCGCTTCTCGATACACAGCGTGATTACGTTGCCCAGATGATCCTGCGGAACCAGGATGTTGGCCTGCACGATCGGCTCGCGCATGTCTTCAATGGAGGACAGATCCGGCAGACGCGAAGGATTGTCGACATAGATGGTGTCGCCATTCTTCAATAGCAGCTCGTAGACTACGGTCGGCGCGGTGGTGATCAGATCCAGGTTGTACTCGCGCTCCAGGCGCTCCTGGATGATCTCCATGTGCAGCATGCCGAGGAAGCCGATGCGAAAGCCGAATCCCAGTGCCTCGGAGCTCTCCGGCTCGTACTGCAGCGCGGCGTCGTTGAGCGTGAGCTTCTGTAGCGCCTCGCGGAAGTCCTCGAAATCATCGGAGCTGACCGGGAACAGGCCGGCATACACCTGCGGCTTGATGCGCTGAAAACCAGGCAGCATCTCAACGTCCGGCGTGCTTGAAAGCGTCAGGGTATCGCCCACCGGCGCACCATGGATGTCCTTGATGCCGGCGATGATGAAGCCCACTTCACCGGCTTTGAGATCTGCTGTGGCGGTGTGCTTGGGCGTGAAGACGCCCACACTGTCGACCTGGTGGACTTTGCCGGTGGATTTGACCAGTACCTTGTCGCCTTTCTTGATGCGCCCGTGGCGTACCCGAACCAGCGATACCACACCCAGATAATTATCGAACCAGGAATCGATGATCAGCGCCTGCAACGGCGCTTCGATCTCACCAGTTGGCGGCGGGATGACCTGAACCAGACGCTCGAGCACGTCTTCGACACCCATACCGCTCTTGGCGCTGCACGGGACGGCATCGGTGGCATCGATGCCGATGATGTGTTCGATCTCTTCCTTGACGCGCTCAGGCTCGGCCTGGGGCAGGTCCATCTTGTTCAGGACCGGCATGACCTCAAGCCCCTGCTCGATGGCGGTGTAGCAGTTGGCGACCGATTGCGCCTCGACACCCTGCCCGGCATCGACCACCAACAAAGCGCCCTCACACGCAGCGAGCGAACGGCTGACTTCATAGGTGAAGTCGACGTGGCCAGGCGTGTCGATGAAATTCAGCTGGTAAGTCTTTCCATCATTCGCCTTGTAATGCAGCGTGACGCTGTGGGCCTTGATGGTAATACCACGCTCACGCTCGAGATCCATCGAATCCAACACCTGAGCGGCCATTTCTCGCTCGGACAGGCCACCGCACATCTGGATGAACCGGTCCGCCAGGGTGGACTTGCCGTGATCAATGTGGGCGATGATGGAGAAATTGCGGATATGACTCAGGTCACTCACAGCTCAACACTCGGAAAAGACGCGGGCCGATTGCCCGTCGAAAATAGCCGCGAAGTGTAACTGATCAGTCCCGGCAGTGCCACGTACAAGCCATCCACATGATGACCCGCCGTATCGGCGGGGCATTCAGGCGGCCGGAGCAAAAGAAAGGGCGGCCAAAGCCGCCCTTCATTCACCGCTGCTCCGCGCCTAGTCCGCCAGCTTGAATGTGATGAAGCTGGCACGCCCTTGACGCAGGACGCGCATCGATACCGAACGATTTTTCGGCAATTGCTCGGCAACCTGGGCGAAGGTCTCCGCCGAATTGATAGCCTGATTGTTCAGGTGGGTGATGACATCACCTGGGCGCAGACCGATCATCGCCGCCGGGCCGTTGAGAATCTCCGTGATGACCACACCACCCGGCAGGTCGAGACTCTTTTTCTGCTCGGCGGTCAGCTCAGTCACTTTTACACCCAGGCGGTTATCACTACGCTCCTGCCCGTTACCGGAAGCCGCCACCGGCTCACCCTCGTCCGGCATCGCACCGATCTTCACATCGAGCATCTTGCGATCGCCATCGCGTACCACTTCCATCCGAGCCTTGCTGCCAGGCTTCAGCGCTCCTACCAAATGCGGCAGATCTGCCGACATGACGATCGGCTTACCATCGAGACTGAGGATGACATCTCCTACGCGCAACCCACTTCGTGCAGCAGGACCACCGTCCATCACCTGAGCCACCAATGCACCGGCCGGGCGCTCGAGGCCGAACGACTCCGCGAGATCCTTGTTTACTTCCTGAATCACGACACCGAGCCAGCCGCGGCTAACCTTGCCGTCGGTGCGCAGCTGATTGGCTACGTCCATCGCCACGTCGATCGGAATCGCGAACGACAGCCCCATGAAGCCACCGGAGCGAGTGAAAATCTGAGAGTTGATGCCGATCACTTCGCCGTCAAGATTGAACAACGGCCCTCCGGAATTGCCTGGATTGATCGCTACGTCGGTCTGAATGAACGGGACATAGCTTTCATTGGGCAGGCTGCGGCCGGTTGCACTGACGATACCTGCGGTCACGGTATGGTCAAAACCAAACGGCGAGCCGATAGCCAACACCCACTCGCCGGCCTTGAGTTCATCGGAGCGGCCGATCTTCACGGTTGGCAGACCTTTACCTTCGACCTTCAGCACAGCCACGTCGGACCGCGGATCGGCACCGACCAACTTGGCTTCCAGCTCACTCCGATCCGGCAGCCTGACGATGATTTCATCGGCATCGGCGACTACATGGTTGTTGGTCAGCACGTAACCATCTTCAGAGATGATGAAGCCAGAACCAAGAGATTGCGCTTCGCGTTGCTGGCCACGCCCCGGCGCGCCTGGCATCTGCGGAATGCTATGTTCGAAGAACTCACGAAAGATCGGTGGCAATCCCTCCAGCTCCGGCATCTGAGCCGTTGCGCTGCGCACGGGCACCTTCTGCTTGGTACTGATGTTGACCACCGCCGGTGATGCACTTTCAACCAGCGGCTTGAAATCAGGCAAAGCCGTTTGCGCTTGCGCCACCACGGCCTGCCCAAGCAAGGCCAGGCCTGCCATGAAGGCAAAGCAGCTGTTTCGATTGAACATGACTACAAGTCTCCCCACTGACAAAACAAGGAAGCTCAGGGACTCGCTGGCCCCACGAGCATGGCGCGCAAGATCACTGGCTGCCAATCAGGATTGCTCGCCGTACGCCGAGTCCGCATACGCACCAACAGCCAGGATGCGAAGAATCCGCCGCACCCTGAGAAGATGATGACCGGCTCGTACGATGAAAACTGGGCGGCCACCACGGCGGCGATCATCAACATGATCAGAGGAAAAAGATAGACAAGGGCGGCACCGCGCAGCAACACATCCTCACGAATGCCAACGATAACGGAATCGCCAACCTGCAGCTGAATGTCCGTCAAAGCGCGAACCAACCCGCGCTTCTCGCGGAGGCCGAGGGTATCCATCAACCCCTGACCACAGCCATTTTTTGCGGAACAACCGGAACAGGTACTCTTGCGCCGCGTCTCGACCCAAACCGCACCCTTATCGAGCGCGACTACCCGCCCCGGCTCTTCAATCATTTTTGCGTCTGTTCCGCATCAGCCCGCATCGAAAGCGCTACTCGCTCGGCAGTCCCTAGCGGCACTTCACCCACGACCGTCACCATGACATCACCATCGGCGGTACTGATGCGCTTGGATACCGCAACCGTTGGTCCCATCTGGCTGCGGGCATCCTCAACCAGCGCCCCCCGCAGCGGCTCGAGAAATACCGAAAACTTGGCAAGGCCATCGCCGTAAGAGAGCCAGGAGACCGTTTCCGATGAAGCGGGGCTAGGACGTTCATGCGCATCGAGCAGCTTGAAACCTGGGGGCAGCCAGTCGGTGCGCCACTTTGATGTAGCGCTTGCCGTGCGCTTTTCTATCGTTACAGGTTTACAGGCCTGACTCGGCGCAAGCTGCTCCGCACTGACCGGACCGGCGGCGAACTGTGTGAACTGAAAACGTTCCAGCAGCTGGCCTTTTTCGTTGAGCATCAGAGACTTGAGCGGTAGCGCAGTGTCCCGATCAAGATGCAGTTCGAAGCCATAGCGATGCTGATCCCTGGGAACCACTGCCAGTGCTACGGAAGTACGCCCGGCAACCCGGGAATCGCCCAGCTCGCGGAACTCATACCATTCGGAAAGCGCTTTAGGATCCAGGCGCTGGCCGGTCCATGCTTGCCCTTCGCGCACCTGCGCAGCCAGGTCATCTGATGCGCACTGTACCTGGCCATCCTTCAGGACAACCTCGGCAGGCTCACCGTCGAGCTGTAACAAACGCTCGCGCACCTGATCTCCGTCCACTTGTTGCCAGACGGAATGACTGGAAAAACTGCCATTCCGTTCGTAGACGAAAGTACCTGTATAGCTCTGATTTTGCTCTGCTGAAGCCAGACGACCCATCCAGGTCTCAGCATCAGCGGCAAGGGCCGGCATAGAAAGCCAGCCCCCCATCACCACATACAGCGGTAATACGCGCATGTTTCTCCCTAACGTTCTTCCATGCTGGCCGCACGAGCGTACGGCAGCGCGCTCTCCGATCCATTACCAAAGGCAGCCTGCTGCGCATGCTGACGAACATAAGAAGGCAGACGCTCCTCATGCCAGCGCTCGATCGGGGCGTTCTCCGCCGCAGTCTGGACAGGCATCTGCGCTTGCTCACTGTAACCCGCCAGTACCGTCGGCCCCTGATTGGCTTGCGGGACCGAAATACTTGGCTGCGGAGCCTGTTGCGCAAGCTGCGGACCGGCCACTTCGCTCTGATTGTACAACCGCACCCCGGCCAGAACAGCTACCGTAACAGACGCTGCTACAGCAATGCGCCCCAAACTCTTCCAACCACCGCGCTGCTGCGTCTGAACCGGCGCAGCCTCGTCGGCCAGCGCAGCCGACACCGCTGCTGCAATATCCAAACGCGGCTCGATCAGTTCCTTGTGCATTGCGGCACGGGCGAGCTGATAACGTGACCATGTGGCCCGCAGCTCTGGGTTGTCGCCTGCTAGTACGCGACGTAATTCCAACTCGTCCGCTTCGTTATCCATCACCGCGGACAGCGATTCATGCAGGGCTTCACGACTCATGGCGGTTCCTCTCTTGGCTGTCGCCGCTGTCTCAGGATTCATGCAACAAGGGTTGCAACGCTTTATCTATGGCTTCACGTGCCCGGAAAATCCGAGAACGCACTGTGCCCACCGGACACTGCATGACGCTCGCAATGTCTTCATAACTAAGACCATCAAATTCGCGTAGTGTTAGAGCCGTACGCAAATCTTCGGGCAAAAGTTGAATGGTTCGATGAACGGTATCTTCAATCTCATCCCTGAGCAGCGAGCGTTCCGGTGACTCGATGTCCTTGAGGGCGTGATCGCCTTCATAGAACTCGGCATCCTCAGAGCTCACATCACTGTCTGGCGGACGCCTTCCACGCGCCACCAGATGATTCTTCGCCGTATTGATGGCGATGCGGTACAGCCACGTATAAAAGGCACTGTCCCCGCGGAAATTGGCGAGCGCGCGATAGGCCTTGATAAACGCCTCTTGCGCGACGTCTTGAGCTTCGTGGGAGTCATGAACGAACCGCACGATCAACCCAAGGATCTTGTGCTGGTACTTCATCACCAGCAGATCAAACGCCCGCTTGTCTCCACGCTGCACTCGTTCAACCAGTTGCTGGTCCTGCTCCTGAGTCAGCATGAACGCTCCTCCCTATCGGAGTAGCATCGCTCACTCCAGCGAACCGACCTGCCAGAATAGACCCGGGCTTTACGCAAAAGTTCTCCCCCCTCCTAGCAAGCTATCCTGCAATACCTGACGGCGATTGCACCACAGCGAAGCGTCAGATCAGCTGACGACGCCGTCCTGGTGTCCATAGCAAGCCTGAGCCGCCCACGTCACATGGCCAGCCGGCTTACATCCACAACTGCCTATTGAGTAGCTTGGTGTACTAAAAGTTCCCGCCGTTAGAAGCGAACGACACTGCAGTCTATTTTGGCGCGACCTCACGTCTATATACTAGGCCACGTTTTCTCCGCGGAACTGGACATGAACCAGGCTCAACTATACGACGTGTTAGTCATTGGCAGTGGCGCTGCCGGCCTGACTCTGGCACTGAATCTCCCCGAGAGCCTTCGCGTTGCGGTGCTCAGCAAAGGTGATCTGGCCAATGGCTCGACCTTCTGGGCCCAAGGCGGCGTCGCGGCAGTTCTGGATACAACCGACACCGTGGAATCACATGTCGCCGACACGCTGATCGCAGGTGGAGGCCTTTGCCACGAGGACGCCGTTCGCTTCACCGTGGAGCATAGTAACGAGGCAATCCAGTGGCTGATCCAGCAAGGCGTACCCTTTACCCGCGACGACACGCCTAATCGAGAGGACGGCGGCTTCGAATTTCACCTCACACGCGAAGGCGGGCATAGCCATCGGCGCATCATTCACGCAGCCGATGCTACCGGAGCAGCAATCTTCAATACGCTCCTTGGACAAGCCAGGCAGAAACGCAACATCGAGCTACTGCAACAGCGCGTCGCTGTCGACCTGATCACCGAGCACAAGCTCGGTCGTCCAGGCAGGCGCTGCCTCGGCGCTTACGTGCTCAATCGCAACACCGGTGAAGTGGAAACCTTTCAGGCGCGCTTCGTCGTACTGGCGACCGGGGGCGCTGCGAAGGTTTACCTGTACACAAGCAATCCGGACAGCGCCTGCGGTGACGGCATCGCCATGGCGTGGCGCGCGGGCTGCCGCGTCGGAAACCTGGAGTTCAACCAATTCCACCCGACCTGCCTGTATCACCCGCAAGCCAAGAGCTTTTTGGTCACCGAGGCTCTGCGCGGTGAAGGTGCGCTACTGAAACTACCGAACGGCGAGCGCTTCATGCCACGCTTCGATGCCCGGGAAGAGCTGGCTCCACGCGACATCGTCGCACGCGCGATCGACCACGAGATGAAGCGCCTTGGTATCGATTGTGTCTATCTGGACATCAGCCACAAGCCTGCGGAGTTTATCAAGAGCCACTTCCCCACCGTTTACGAACGATGCCTGGAGTACGGCATCGACATCACCAGCCAGCCCATCCCCGTCGTGCCGGCGGCCCACTACACATGCGGCGGCGTGGTCGTTGATCAGGCCGGTCGCACCGACATTCCAGGGCTCTACGCAATAGGCGAAACCAGCTTCACGGGGCTGCACGGCGCCAATCGCATGGCCAGCAACTCATTGCTGGAATGCTTCGTCTATGGTCGCGCTGCAGCGAAGGACATCCTGCGCGAGCTGCCCAATTGCGCAAACCCGACGACACTGCCTGCCTGGGACGCCAGCCAGGTCACCGACTCCGACGAGGATGTGATCATCGCCCACAACTGGGACGAGTTGAGACGCTTCATGTGGGACTACGTCGGCATCGTTCGCACCACCAAGCGCCTGATGCGCGCCCAGCATCGGGTGCGCCTGCTGCTCAGCGAGATCGACGAGTTCTACAGCAACTATCGAGTCTCAAGGGACCTGATTGAGCTGAGGAACTTGGCGCTGGTCGCAGACCTAATGATCCGCTCAGCGATGCAACGTCAGGAATCACGGGGCCTCCACTACAATCTGGACTACCCCGATCTACTGCCAGAAGCAGTCGATACGATCCTTACGCCACCCTCTTGAGGCACGTTTGGGAGGCTGAGCGTAGCAGCTTTTCTAACACCTCTCGAACACTTTTGTGACAGCTCGGCCCTCCCGTTGCCCTTGCGAACCATCAGGCTCCGAGGGGGCACACGGGGGATTTGCCTGGGCTTTGTTATTGGTATTGGGGTCTCACATTTTCCTTCCAGAATCTCAAGTCCCACCCGGCGACCAGCGAGATAACCCAGGGCACGACCACCAATAGCCAATCAACAGCACGTAGCTTCCCCACGCGGCTCTCCTCCTGATTTAGTTTGGTATTCAAGAAAAAGCCCCAGGACTGAAACTCGAGGAGCTTTAAAACTGAATCCCAGGAGGACCAGTGACCTGCGGCCCTGTCGAAGTTGTCGGCAAGCTCGCTCAAGAGGGACCCATGAGGATTCCTTGAGGTAAGCCTGGAAGACATAGAGGAAGTGATTCCGATGCGGCTTATAAATGCTCCCTCGCGTTAGACCCAGCGTACTGAGGGCGTGCCCAGGGTTTGGTTGAGTCGGTCGTAAAGGGCCTGAGCGTGCCCTGGAATCAGTCGATAACGTATCAGACGACCTCCCTACCTCTCAGGTGATCCTTACGGGCCTGAGCAGCTGCTTGGCGTTGGTACTTCTGCTGTTCCTTTTGCTCGGCAGTCAGCGGACGCTTGGGACCTTTACGGAGGCTTCGAAGGGCCGCTTGGCGAATGTCCTTCTCACGCTCCACCAGATGCACCACGGATGCCTGGACCGAGACCCGCTCAAAGCCTGAGCCTTCCAATTCAAGCCATCGTTTGACGATCAGATGGGTGAGCTTGAAGGAATACCGGGAGAGCAGCGTGAAGGTCAGTTCCTTATCAAGGATGGTCAGCGGCTGAAGCCGACCGTATCTGTCGGATGCCTGGGTTTCCACAAGCTGACATTGGCTCAAATCTGAGCCGATCTCGTCGGTCATCTTCTGGATGTCTCGAAGGACGTTCTTATGCCGCTTTCCGGTGATCTCGGCGATCTCCTGGGAGGACATACCGGGGAAGCCATTGAGCGTAGTCACATAGCCGGAAGCCTTGATTTGTTCGATGTTCATTGTCTGTTTCCTTTTGATAGTGCCTTTCAGATCGCGCCCACAGCCGGTGATCCAGCCCCCCAAGACAAGGGAACCGGCGTGGCATGAAAGGCGCTATCCGAGAGACTGGATCGGGATTGCCAGAGGGAACTGGCGTTTGTGCCCAGCGACGGGCGATAAGGGACAACCGAGGGGTGTGTCCTATTAGCGAGGAGTTTTAAATCAGTGATGCCCAGGGCGAGCGGAAGACCAGCAGCGGGAACTTGATGTGGAGCTGAGAGCGTGACCGCTATTTTGCCCATCAATTCCGACCCTAAGGAGCCTTGAGGAAACCATAAGGAACCTTGGGGAAGGGGATGATTTTCAATCATGATCCCCGTTCTACTGGGTCTTCGATGGCGGAGCCTGGTGGACCTAATGTTCTCTATACATGCGACGTTAATTCAGCGGCGCACCGACGGAGGCACATCAGGTTGCTTCTTATACATGCGGCGTTAATTCAATGGCGTCGATGCCCATCGCTCGGTGCAGCTTGGCGAGGTCCTCAGGGCAAGGCGGTTCGGGATTCGTGTCTTCCCAAAACTTCGCCAGCCCAACCGGCAGGTTCCCTTCCATATCGTCAATCAGGCTCTGCGATCTGCATTTCATCAACCTGGGAAGGGCCAGCTCGATTGCTTTGACATATCGCTGGGCATGACGTGTAGCAAGTCCCAATAGCTCACCGACAGTAGCCGCCGTTACTTCCTCAAGAACCTCAAGAATCCACATCAGCCGCCTGACGGATAGCGGCTTGCTTACTTGGCCCGGCCTGTGGCTATGCCATTCCAGCCGAGAGATGCCGACAA
>NZ_JACBXH010000042.1:0-34380 GCF_041381355.1 Pseudomonas sp. LM13 | reverse complement strand
GAGAGAGATCGGAAGCCGGTCCAAAGCCTCCAGTTTTCTCCGGTTGAGCAGGTGCAGCCACATCACATCCCTTGAACTGATCCGCTGTTCCTGGAGCACATCCGGGAAGCCCTGTGGACCTGCCAGGATCATGCGGCGCATTGTCATCTGAATCAGCGCACTGTTGAGTGAGTACATTCCTTAGCTCCCCGATTTCTCTAAAGCTTGAAGTGAGCGCCAGATCATCAGGACATTCCTGGCGTATGCACGAGCGTCTGCTTCACGTTCTGGATTCATTGTGTGGTACCCACCGATGCCTAGCTCGATGTCGTTTCGCTTAACAGAAAGAGACTCGCAAAGGATCTGGGCAGCCACCGCGATATTCGTTTCTGGATCAAGCAGCATCTCAGGCGACTTTACGCGCGCACCGTTCCACCGAAGATTAATCTGCATCATGCCGACATCTGTAAGCGGATCTTCCTGAATGTAGAGCTGTAGAAGCCGTGCGGCTTCGGCCTGACTATCTGGATATTTTGAACCGCTGATTGCATTGCGTAATGCGAACGGATGGGGAGTAATTAACCCCCTCCCTGCCGGATGCCGTGACTCCTGAATCGCGAGCGAGTACAAGAGTAGTGGTGGTGCTTTGCAAGAACTCGCATTGGAAACCCGTTCCCAGACAGTTCCCTTCAAAGTGAACGCCCATACTGTAGGGCTTGCGAGTGCCACAATCAGAAGAAGTGGCATTAGCAAAATTCTATGCGGAGCCATTTGCTGTTCTCGTGATCCAATCTGGTGCTCGTTTAGCTGGCGCAACGGGGGCTACGCCATCAGTTACTTCCGCACACGTTTCAGCTGCAATGGACGGCTCGGAAATGTGACCTTTAAACGGAGCGGATGCTTCACTTCGAGCTAATTGCATTGCGGCCAAAGCGAGAAGCCGTTTCCCTCGCAACTCTGGTTTTAACGACTCCAAATGCGCGAGCAGTTCCGAATATTGCTCGCCAACCCTCACCTGAAAACGCATAGCAGACCTCATTTATCTTCTGAAAGGCGTCTCAAGACATGGCGATAATGTAGAAGCCGTTCGCGTTGCTTTTGACACTATTGGCAGGCTTAATTACCAGAGATTCGGGAAACTCAGAGCGAGCATATTCTTCGTAAATCGAGGCGCCACCGCCTCCCAAAATCACGCAGTCGATTGCGCGACCACGAAGAAAACGAAGAGATTGTTTGATTTCACCTAACACCGCAGGAATAACACGATCAGCTGCGCGCTTTAAATAAACGTCCAACTCAACCTTGCGGCCGAACATCAGGATGTAAGACCGGCCGGACTGTAGCGCATGCTCGATCTTTTCAACACCCGGAATGCCACCTTGTTCCAAGCCAATCTCTTCGTTGCAAGCCTGAAGTAGAACGCTCATTGCTTTAACGCTACTAGAGCTTGACTGCGCAACCAGTTCACGGTGATCAAATAGAACCCAATCCACACTGAAGAATCCGGGATCAAGAACGAGCGAAACAGACTCCTCTACAACATCCGCACTATCTGATGTGCAATAAATATCGGTAAGGGTGCCGATTGGCTGTGCAACAACTACGACGGATTTGACTGTGACTTCGCGTTTTGAACTGATGCGGTGAGTACCAGTCATTGTTTCAACGAGCGCTTTAACATAGCTCTCATCTCGTGCTTGAGTGACCGGCAATCCAGTTACAAGCACGTCGATTACATCTCCACTACCTGCTGCATGTAGCAGAGATGCTTTAAACAGGGCCTGATAGGCCTCAGAACTGGTGTAATCCTCGTGTAGCTCTCGGCCTTCCTGGACCCTTCCAGGGGCAGCGAATGCAACCCAAGGCTCGCCATTTACATCAACCAGGACCTCGCCGGCCCGCAGACCTGAATCACCGGGGATAGAGGCCAGCGGTGCAGCCTGAGACGGCCTTACGAAGGATTCCGATTGCCCTACGCCGTCACCAAAGGTGCCAATTGTGTTGCTGTAACCGATATCCAGGCCCAAGAAGGTACTCATGACTCTCTCCAGAGGTAGTGCCCGTTATGCATTGGGGCAAAGTTATGTGCTTGGCGATGCCGTAGCGGAGCCGTAATGGCAACAAGGTTGCTAATTTGTCGCCTGCGAAGGGTCGAAGCGACAGATCGTTGCCAGCATGGCAGCCGATTGGCCACGGAGAGAGATTATCGAGACTAAAAACCCGCCTGTGCGGGCTAAAGGTACAAGAATCTTGTAGGTTTAGCCCGCCTAACCGCTCAGTGGTCTGCCATGCTTCTGAAAATTTTACGGTACCTGGCATGAGTCCCAAGAAGCTGCGCATCGATCACCCGCTGGATGAGCAATACCAAGCCCTTTATGAGATGGCGCTGGCTGTAGCTGAGGGGTACCTAGCCCATGCCAACTGGTTGATTGCGCGGTCTGGTGACCGAGATCTGCATACGCACCTGCTCATCTCTGTGCGGATCAGAACGCCGGGGTGCTGGTCGGCTACCTGGGCAAAGAAGGTCGATATTAAGGACACGAGCTTATCCCGCGCCGTGGGGGCCAAATTGCGGCCAACTGGCCTGGCAACAGCGGGGCGATCCGTGACCATCGATTTACCTAAAGGAGCGGGTTTCAGCTACAAACCCAGCACCTTCAAGTCATTGCCCAAGGAGGTCAGAGAGGCCGCAATGCACCACGAACGTCTTCTCGCCGACCTTCGCAAAGCTGCCCACGAAAACAGGGCGCTGTGTCGCACGATGAACAACTCAATAGCAAGGTCCAAGAAGGCTCTGGAAGCTTGCGAAGCAGCGTTATCAGCAGGTGAAAGTCTCAGAGAGGCATTCAGCTAGTAAAAGCCAGTAATGACGGGGCTTCCAGCGACTTTCCACGCTCAGTTTCCACTCTTAAAGACCAGAATTTCCACCTTCGCTGCTGAGGGTGGAAAGTGAAAGCCTCCTTAGCCATGGGTGGAAACTGTGAAAGCCAGTAATGACGCGGGTTCCAGTGACTTTCCACGCTCAGTTTCCACTCTTGAAGATCAGAATTTCCACCAACGCTGCTGAGGGTGGAAAGTGAAGGCCTCCTTAGCCATGGGTGGAAACTGTGAAAGCCAGTAATGACGCGGGTTCCAGTGACTTTCCACCTTCCAGCAACCAGGCATTATCACTTTCCAGCTACGGCGGAATAACTGGGGTTCATGCCGTATAAATCTACAACGACTGTTCGTTTTCAGAAAAAGCGGGGGAGTCTGTGTCGCGTAGCGGATGTAGCCGATGCCAGGGAGGCAGTGGGCAGTTGGGACTGCCGCGAGAGGTGTGAAGATGGTACCACCGGGAGTGACTGAGGCGGGTGTTTTCTGATGGTGCTGGAGCTATTGGTAGGGAGCGTTTTCGCTCTGGGGGCAGGTGTCGGGGTAGCGGTCGGTACTAGGAAGATCTGGTGCGATCTGCTGGCCGAACTGAGAGGCGACATCGCCAAGGTGCGAGCACTGCATGCCCGCCTGCTTGGTGATCATCCAGGGGGCAACGATGGGAGTTGAGATTTCGCTGCTGCCGAGCTTCGGACTTTGGACCGATTCGCTCCATGGGTTTGTGCTGGCAGCTGGCATGGTGCTGACGCCGCTCACGGGTGTGGTCGTGTTGGCCCGCGTGTATCGGTATGCGCTGACGGCTTTGGTGTGGCTGCTAGGAAAGTGAGGGAGGCCGATTGGAATTCAAAGAGATAAGGGCTGGCGAGTTCTGGCCACCGATCCTTCCGAACGGGAGGTTCTTCGCTCAGGCGCCTGAGTCAGGGGTGGTACAGCAGATCCTGGAGGTAACTAACACCGGGCTGGAGTGTGGGGGTGTGAGCTTTAACTGGGGGGACATTACCGGCTTCGCAATCCAAGGAGATCAGGCAGTGCTGCTCAGCCAGAAATACCCCTCTGGCGGTTTGAAGTTCATGGTTGGAACCTGCCATTACATCGGCAGCGGGTTATCGCCTCAGCAGTACGTCAACGGCTACCCGGTCGAGTATTGCCTGATGAATCGAGTGACGTTCGAGCAGCAGCGGCTTTAACACTGTGTCGCGCAGCGGATATCCACGCTGTATGCGGGACATGGAAGGACAGTAAATATTTTCTTGGGGATGCGGTGATGAATGAAGTGAGCACCAACGAGCGGAGCAAGCAGCTATCCGAGATGCGAAAGTATCTGTGGGAGATTAATGATTCCACCACGAACGGTCCACGCGAAGAGGCCATACGCTCCAAAGCATTAATCGTCGTCGGTGGAATTTATATCCTAGTGCTTTTCCTTGTGATCACTCTGAACGTCGAGCAATGGGGACTCCCCTCATGGGTGAATGGCATTAAACTATTGATATTGTTCTGTTATATATTGGCTGGGATCAATCTATCGAATTTCACTGCGCCTATAGAAAACTGGTGCGTTAAAACATGCAATAGTAAGGGATGGTTCCAAGGCCCAACATGGAGCGACCTTCTGCGCGAGGCCTTTAATCGTTATCTACCGCTAAATAAAGAAGCTTACGAAGCGCTGAAAACCGACAGCGATAATGGCCGTCTCTCCGCAGGGCGCATCAGGGAGTGGTTGGATGAAGAGCAAGTAGCGGTAATAGCAGCGCAAGTAATGGATGCCCGTAATGACAGTTCTCAAGTCCAGCTTTTCGATTCGAAGGCCTGATGCAGATGATCGAGGGCAGCAGAAACCAAAAGAAAATGAATCTCTCAAGTTTTGAGCTACCTGCAAATAGTGACCGCTTCTGGCAGCAACTGTCTCAACTGGAGGGCGATTACCCGGCTGGCGCGAACCTGGTCGAAGCCATGTTCTGCTTTCAGCGCTGCTCCAAGCTGATTCCGCTGGTTGTTCGTTCAATCAACACAGTGCTTGCAGTTCATTCTGGATGCATGGGCCTAACTCGCAAGGATCGATGCGGCGAGTTCCTGCTTGCGTGTCGTGAAGCGTATGTGAGCATGATCGAGCAATTGCGAATTGCGAGCGATGTAGAGCGCGAGACGGTTTTACTTCTGCTCGAAGGACGGCCCGGAATACGTGCGGATTATTTCCGCTCGACACGTAACGCTGGTCCTGCAGAGCTGGCAGATATGGTTTTTGGCCTTGAGGAACTTCGTAATCGGCATGGCTGATGTGGGCTTGGGATATCGCACAACCGCGCTTCACTGATCGCGCGTACTTAGATGGCGAACATGTGTCGCGAAGCGGAGGTTGTAGAAATGTCGAGTGAAGTAGATCCAGAGAAGCGCAAACGAGCCCTGGACAAGATCAAGAAGTGTTTTGCGCTGGCCAAGTCGAGCAATGCCCACGAGGCAGAAGCGGCGATGCGGCAGGCTCAGAAGCTGATGGACAAGTTCAAGCTTGAGCTTGGCGATGTACATGCATCTCGGGCAGAAGAATTCACCCTGAAAGTCGGCAAGGGCAAGAGCATGCCGGCGCGCTGGGTGCGAATGCTCGCGGCGACAGTGGCGAAGGCCTTTGGCTGTATCAATCTGTACGGCTACGGTCGATCCGGGCAGACACTGACCTTCATCGGTGATACCGGCACGTCCGAAATGGCGTCTTACGCCTACGAAGTGCTGGCTCGGCAGCTGACCGATTCACGCAGGAATTATCTTTCTGGATTTCAGTTCGCCAGCCCATCACACAAGCGCCGCGCCGGCGATCTGTACGCCGAGTCGTGGATCACCTCGGTAGCACGCCGGGTAGAGGAGTTCGCCGGAGTGTCCGAGGAGGTGGAGCGTGCCATCAGCGCCTACATGGGCAAACACCACCCGGATGTTCCGGTGGGCAAGATGAAGCGCCGCAAGGTGAGCCCGGAGGAATACGGGGCCTACCAGCAGGGGCTTGAGGATGGTGCCGGGGTTTCGCTGCACACCCCGATGGGACATGACCAGGTGGCCCAGATCGCACAACAGGCCAACGGAGGTTGAAATAAAAGGGCAGAGATTTGCGAACGCGCTCGTCGTGCCGCTGATGCTTGCGGGCGCTTTGAGCGGATGCAGCAGGGCGACGCTGCCGGATGCATACGCTGCCGATGATGACTACCTGGATATCAGGATCGGTCACCGGCAATGGGCAGCGGCTCCCACGCCGGTACTGGCAAACATCATCGTGTGCGAAGGCCAGATCCGCTTCCACAACACCCTGCAGCCCGAGCCAGTGTGCGAGGCGAGCAGCAAGGGAGCAGGGCAGGTGAACTACGCGCCGGCTCGGTTCGTGCAGCTGACAGACTGGCTGGAGCAGAACGGCTACGGCCCTGCGAGCTTCATCCACATCGACGACGATCATGCCCTCTGGGTGAGCGTGCTGAAGGGCGAGGCACAAGACCTGAATGACGCCGATTACGAAGAGTTCTTCGGCCACAAGCCGGGCTATGAGTTTTCGGGTACCGGCCCTCTGACATCTGGCGCGATTCGTCCCGTGCGCTGATGGCGTCTTCATGGACCCCAGAAAAGTCCCGCCTTGAGCGGGATTTTTTCTGCCTGCGGTTTATCCACGGAAAGCGTGGGCAACCTTGTGGATAACCTCAGGCAGGCGAGCAGATACCGAGGCGGCAGGGCGTGCTCAAGAAATGATCAGCCGGTTGGCTTGACTGACGACCAACGTCAGTAGATATTTTCTGCTGGCACTCCGGGTAGGTGCCGGCCGTCCACACGGGCAAAGCGAAAGCACTACCGACTTCACAGCAGACAACTACCGGCACCTTCGCAGGGTGCTCTTCAGTGGACACCGAGTAATCCCTTGGAGGTTTCCGTATGCAAATGCACACCCCCCTTCTTGACCTTGAGCGCGCCAAGAAGCTCGCCAAGCAGGCCAAGCACTCACACCCTGATCTGACCCATGCCCAGCGACTGGACGTGACCGCACGAGAGCACTTTGCCGTGCGCCACTACCATGAGCTGCGCAAGCGTGCATCTGATGCGGTGGCTGCGCTGTGCGCAGGGTCTGGCAGTGGCACCGTCACCTGTTCGTTATGCGGACTTCAGTTCGCGCCGGATCTGGCAGAAGACCGGATCAGCCACGAGAAAAGGCACCTGGCATTCGAGGAGGCGCTTGTGGCCCTTGGCCGATTGCCTGCTGCGTACAACGAGCGTGAGCAAGCCAAGCGTGACGGCCGGCAGATGATCGACGACGCAAACTCGGCTGAGGAAGAGTTGGCCGGCGTGGAACGGCTGCTACAGGGCTGGTTTGATCGATCTCTGTCGGCAGCAATCGGCGGCGGGTACTGGAAGCGTCACCCCGCGTTCGGCGAGTACGCCGCAATGGTGCACCACCTAGTCCGGCCCCACCTGAACCTGGCCAAGGAGCTGTTCCTGGCCAAGTACGGCGACAAGCCAGGTCACATCGAGCAGGGTCAAAGCTACTGGTACCCACCGACCCGCTGATTGGCTTGGGTGTTCCGGTATTCCTGTGATAATGGGCTCGAAACTGCCCTGTCACAGGAATCCCCAATGAGCCGAGACACCTACGAAGCGAACATCGCCTTCATCGAGCAGACCGTTAAGCGCCTGGAGCGCAACGAGGTCAGCATTGACGAGCTGGAGTCACTAGCTCAGGAGTTCGCTAAGGCCCGTGCATTCTGCGCAGACCGGCTGTCGCGCATCGAGCAAGTTGTGCAGGCAACACTGGGTACCGAAGGGGAGCGGGGCATTGAGCGTGGCTGATGAGGTTGAGGGCCACCTGAGCCTGAGTGCCTACCTGACCCAGATCCAGAAGGCGTTTCGCGCTGCGATGCCCGACAGC
Source organism: Pseudomonas sp. LM13 (assembly GCF_041381355.1). NCBI lineage: Bacteria > Pseudomonadati > Pseudomonadota > Gammaproteobacteria > Pseudomonadales > Pseudomonadaceae > Pseudomonas > Pseudomonas sp. LM13. Next base: position 26,636 of record NZ_JACBXH010000042.1, on the reverse strand, counting down.
TGCTGGGTGGTCGCCGAGCTGAGCGACTTCAAGCGTCGCCCCAATGGGCATTGCTACATGGATATCCTCGAATCGCGAGACGGTAACGAGGTGGCCAAGGCACGGTGCACGATGTTCGCCAATGTCGCCGGCAAGGTGCTGCAGCAATGGCAAGAGGCGACCGGGGGCTTGCCGCAGGCGGGCATGAACGTACTGCTCAAAGTCAGGGCGGATTTCTCCCCTCAGTTTGGCTTCAGCCTCATGGTGACCGGCATTGACCCCAGCTACACCCTGGGCGACATGCAGGCAAAACTGCAGAAGATAATTTCCTCCCTACGTGAGCGGGGCTGGCTGGATCTGCAGCGCGGGCTACCGGCGCCGAGTGGATATTGGCGCGTGGCGGTTGTAGCGCCGCACGAGGCTGCGGGGCTGGCCGACTTCAAGCGCGACGCCGAGCAGTTGGCCGGCGCCGGCGTGTGTCAGTTCGAATATTTCGCAGCGACCTTCCAGGGCAAGGATTGCTCCGAGAGCATTCGCGATGCGCTGCGGCAGGTTCATGAGCGTCACCAGGCTCAGGGCTTCGATGCGGTCGCACTCATACGCGGCGGCGGGGCGAAGAGCGATCTGGCCTGGCTCAACGATGCGAACCTCGCGGCGTGGGTATGTCGGCTGCCGGTGCCCGTGTTCACCGGCATCGGTCACGAGGTGGACGAATGCGTGCTCGATCTGGTTGCGCACCGGCGTTTCGACACACCGTCCAAGGTGATCGGGTTCATCAAGACGGCGCTCATGTCCGAGGCATCGGCGGCGCGGGCGCGGGCAGAGCAGGCGAGCGCCCTGATTCAGCGGCTGGTGGCCGGGCAGGGGCCGTACCTGGATCGTGCATGGGGCTACTTCAGCCGGCGTGCGATTGAGCGGCTGCATGCCGAGCACCGAAACCTGCAGGACCGTCAGTCGCGGTTTGACAGCGGCCGTGCCCGGCTCGTTACCCAGCAGCAGGCCGAGCAGCAGGCTGCGCAGGATCGTTTTTCACGCTTGACCCTTGGTCTGATCGCCAGTGAGCGACAAAAGGCCCTTCTGGGCGTTTCCAGGGCCTCCGCTCAGTCGCTCGCCCTGATCGCACGGGAAAATGCTCGTTTGGCGCTGGCGGGCACCCTCTACGACAAGACCAACCCGCTCGCACTGCTGAGCCGGGGATTTGCCCTGATCCGTTCCCCTGGTGGGGAAATCGTTACCAGTGCACAGCAGGCACGGGCAGCCGGCCGGCTGGATCTGGCCTTTGCAGATGGCCACCTGAGCGCAACAGTCACTGAATCAACCAATGGAGCACAGACGACATGAACCCTCAGACCAAGCTCTTTCTGGGGAGCCAGCAGAATTCGGAAAAAATCGTACGCTAAGCCATTCGCGTAGATTTGTGATAATGTGAATACACGTATCACATAGGAGCCTTAAACATGGCCACTTCCATTCGCTTGGCACCCGAAACCGAGCAGCGCCTAGACTTTTTGGCGACAAGCACCGGGCGTACCAAGGCGTACTATCTGCGCGAAATCATCGATCATGGCCTGACTGACCTTGAGGATTACTACCTCGCGGCTGAAGTCCTGGAGCGAGTCCGTAAAAATACAGAGGTCGTTCACTCTGCTGCGGACGTAAGGAAAGACCTTGGCCTGGACGATTGATTACACCGACACGGCCAAAACACAGTTGCGGAAGCTCGACAAGCAGTCAGCGAAGCGCATTCTTGACTTTATGGATGAGCGGGTGTCCAGCAGGGATGATCCGAGAACTACTGGCAAGGCGCTAACAGGCCCATTGGGTGGCCTGTGGCGGTATCGCGTAGGAGACTTCAGGGTAATCTGCGAGATACAGGACGGCGCCTTACGGATACTGGTTGTACAGCTTGGCAACCGTCGAGAAGTTTACCGCTGAAACCAACGTAACCCGCTGTCGCGTCCAGTTGAAGTACACCTCAACTGGGCGTCAGTCGGCTCACTGGCATCGCGTCAGACTAGGGCCGCTTTTTGCATTATCTGACGCCTAAACGTCAAACTCTAGGGCCTCAACCTGACAGGCCGCATGCTTAGCGTACGATTTTGTCCGTTTTCTCTACCGTCCCCTTTCTCAGTGCCGGCCTGATGCCCCTTTTGCCTATTGTCGGATTGGTGACCCTATCCGAGGTACCGCCCTACTTGCTGGAATTTTGTGTCGGCGTTGCGGTGACGGGTTTCTTGCTTGCCGGGCTGAGCGCGCTAAACGAATGGCTGACCCGCAAGGCGAAAGCTAAGCCTGTCCGTGTAGAGATCCGCCCCAACGTGGTGGCGGTCGATGGGATAGAGCTGCACATCCCGTTCTCCGGCGAAGCACATCTCTTCAAGAACCGGGAGAGCATGCAGCTGATGGTCAATGAAGTCGGTGACCACCTGATCAACCGTCAGCGCAGTTACTTTCAACTGAGGCTATCGGCGAATGTGCTTGTTCTGCCGCAGCCCCTTCTCCTGAGCGAAATTGAGGCAGACGCGCTGGCCGATCTGCTGAACGCCGAGTTCGTCGAGCCAACGGTTCGGGCGTCGCGCGGCGCGGTGTCGGCTGCGCCTGCAGACATGGCACTCACCGGCGCCAACGGGTAGAAGCACCCGCATCAGTCTGCAGGGTGCCAGCCAGGCGATGCCTTACTGCTCCGGCGCAGCAAGCCGCATGGCATAGGTCTTGGCCACCTCGGCGTCCACCTCGGCATTGAACGCTACCGCCATCTCGTGAAGCTCCTCGTCCGACTCACCGTGGGTGATGGGCTTCCAGCCGGCCCGCAGCGTCGCCAGCACGTTGCGGCCCTCGCTCCAGTATGAAGCTTGGAAGAACGCCGCCTTATCGCCAGACGGCGGCAGGTAGGCGATGGCCTGCTTTTCGCCAACAGCCGTTTGGTAGGTCTTGGTGCCAAGAGCAATAGGGCCTACGTCTGTGACTTGCCAGCCGAGGGGGGAGAGGCTGGCGCGAAGCTTTGCCTGCGTGGTGAGGTACTTTTCGGAAAGAATCATGGGTGGCCTGCTTGAGAGGTTCGGTTAGGTCGCACCCATACTTCCACGCCCTCCCGAAATCCCCAGCGCAAGGCCGTGCGGCTCTATCGGCTCGCCGTCTAAACCTGCCAGATCCTTGCAACATTGGCATGCCTGCCGGTACGCCGGCCGCGATAGCCTATGCCCGCTCGAAATCCCAGAGAAAAACATCCGCTGGGAAATCCTGTCGGTCAGCTGGTGCAACGGCTGCTCCGGCGAGGGCTTGGGATTCCCCAGCCCCGTGCGAGCCTGTATCCATCACCAGCCGATACCGAGCAAACCGCCATGGAACGCAATACCGCCGAACAGATCATCAGCGCCGTCGAAGCCGCTCACGCACAGGCCGAACACCTGAGCGCCCACAACGCCTGCAAGGCAGCTGGCGTTGCGCTCGCTGATTACAAGGCTGCGCGTCTGGCCGTCTACGGGCTCAATCCTGGGTTGTGATCGCTGCATGCCCCTGGCGCCCTTGGGATTCGCCAGCGGCATGAGAGGCTGGAATCGCAGTCAAGCAAGTTCGAGGCGACATGATGAATACCGAAAACCACGTTCCCGTAGAGGCACCGCGCAGCCAGCTGATCGGTACGACCGCTGTCGTTGATGGCTGGCCTGTCACGTATGTCGAATCGGGCAGCAATCCGGCTATTCGGCACCGCAAGTACACGGCGAACTACACCCGCGTGAGCAACCGGCAGTGGAAGGTCGGCCGTCGCAGCTTCAAATCGCTGAGCAACGCGCTACGCGCACACGCCACCACGAAGGCAGGTGCGCAATGAGCCGCGAGAACATCACCATCGAGGATCGACTGCACGCGGCCGGCTACAAGACCGAGCGCATCGGCGATGTCGTCAACGTCCATGACCCGATTAAGCAGGCGGTTGTCGGTTCGCCCCGGCTGGTCACCACGGGCTGGCGGCTGGTCGAAATCCGCAATTGCGCCCAGGCATGGGCGTTCATCGAAGAAAGGAGCTGACGGTTGTGAGCGGAAAAAATTCTCCTGAAATAGCCGTCCTGCACACCAAGGGAGGTGCCCTGTGAGCCTGATGCACAACGTAACGAGCGCCTACGAGGCTGAGGATGGTCGCCGGGTCGAAGCCATTGCCCGCACGCTCATGAGCGAGTTCTACGGGCGCGAGCTGACCGAAGAGGCGAACGAGCAAACCACGCTGCGTGCGATGGCGCGCAAAGGCGAGCCGCGTGCAGAACGCTGCGTCGCGGTCGCGGGCGTGCTGGTCAACTTCATGCGCGAGGAGCTGGAGTGATGGATCAGGCTACGCGCTACCACCCGAACCATCCGCACATCGAAGGTCGCGACGTTGTGCTGGCCTCCGAACACGAGGCTCTGCATGCCCGTGTCGGCGAGTTGGAGCAGTTGCTGCGCGACACTACCGCCGTGGCCATCACGATGCTGTTCGACAGTCACCCCACCGATACCAGGGCCGAATTCAGCCGCAATGAGCTGCTGGCGGTGATTACTGCCAGTCAGCACCTGCAGGATGCTCGTGTTGAGCACGTCTATCGCCGCGCCTGGAATGCCGTCACGCCCACCCCCGCTGCGAAAACTCAGGAGGCGCCGTCTCATGGCTAGCTTGCACATCGCTCGGACGTGCAAGGCCTGTGGCGGGAACGATCTGAGCTGGGCCACTCACAACAGGGTCACCTCCGGTGCACCGGACGGACGGCTGCGGAGCAATGAGGTCCAGTGCCAATTTGTGCTGGGCTGCGACGGCTGCTCCGAAACGCTGGCCGTGGTTGACGCCGATCAGGTAGCCGACTACCTGACCACCCTGAGCAAGGTGCACCGCAATGAGTAAAGGCCGGCTCACGGCTTTTCGCCTCGAACTTCCGTATTTCTGGAGAGGAGTTTTTCGCCTGGCTAAGTGGCTGTCGGTCGCAGCTCTGATCCTGATCGCGCTCAATGTGGTCGGCTATTGGTGCTTGCAGCTGGACGTTTATGGCCATGACATGGCCGTCTACACGCAATGGCCGGACAATTACGCCGGGCGAGCGTTGAAGCTCGCTGCTCTCGGGTTCATTGCGAGTATCCAGTTCGGTGGCGGTGCTGTGCTTGCTGTGGGGGCCGCTGTCTTCGCGTTCCACGGCATTGCGTGGCTTGGCGGTTATCGAGAAGAGAAAAACGCGGTCGCCGGTAGGGCACATCTCGACCGAGCTGGCCCCGCAGAGTGACCCGCCGCACTGGCGCTATGCCGGTGCGCGGCCTGACCACCCTCAACCCTGGAAGGGAATGATGAACGACGACAACAAGCAGCCCGAGAACGCCACCCACGGCACGGCCCTCACAGCCAAGGACGCCGAGTTGTACAAAGGCGTGAACACCACCAATCCTCCTCAGCATGCCAAGCTGCTGCATGGCTGGACGCCACCGACACCGCCTGCCGGCTACCGCAATCTGGTGGCCATCCTTGCGCCGGTAGTTGGTGTGCCGGGAAAATCGCACGATTGGTTCCTTGACTACCTCGACACCGAGACGGCTGTTTTCGCCTCGGAAGAACATCAGTTCGATGTCCCGTGGCCATGGGCTGACGGCTTTCAACCACAACCCGCCGATTGGGACGCCATCGGCATTCCGGCCCTTACGTAAGGCCGGGATGGGAAAGTTGTCCTGGGCTGATCGGGCAGCGCCTGTCGTTGCTCAGACCATCCGTGAAGTCGGGCGCAGCGACCTGAAGGCGTTGCGCTTGGCGCTCGCCGAGGCCTATCCATTCGGCAAACGAACTGGCTGGCCCTACAGGGTCTGGCTTGCCGAGTGTCGCCGCCAGCTTGGCCACCCACTTAGACCGCCAAAGCCAGATCCAAATCACCCGCAGCAACCCCTGTTCTAGCCAATCGTTTCGCTGAGGTAATCGCAATGCAAATCTGGGGCGTAGACATCAAGCACCCATCACCGAAGGACCTCGCCATCGCCACGGCGATGATCCTTGCCTACGCGCTCTTCTGCCTGATCGTCCCGGAATCCGGGGGCGACGACGCTGGCAGGAACCTTCCTGGGCTGGTGCCTGTAGCAATCGGCGCCATTGCGGCTTCATTCGGCCTGAATCCAGGCAATGGCTGGCGCGCGTGCATTTTGCTGCTGATCGTCTCGGCTATCACCTTCGTCCTCATCCAAGTGCTGCTCGGTTTATTGGCGCCGGTCTGAGTGCTGGCGCGGTGCGGTGCCTGATCTGCCTTGCTCCTCCTCGTCCTCCTCTCACTACCTTGCGGCTATGCGCTTGGGTTTCCTCCGCCTTGCAATAACCTCGAAATCAGTCCATCACGAGGCCCAACCAATGAACGCGACCCTTCCCCATACCCACCAGGAAATCCTGGATCAGATCGGCAGCATCGAAGCGCCCGAGGCCGCAGGTCAGATCACCAATGGGGGGCGGAACTGATGAATTGCATCGAAGTGAATGCCTGCGACCTGACCGGGCGAGCACTGGACTTGGCGGTGGCTATGTCCGAAGGCGCCACCAACCTGCGCTTCGATACGGTGGCGTGCTGGTGGTTTACCCTCAATGGCGTGGATCGGGTACTGAGCAGCGGCTGGTCAGCGGCGCAGAACTACTGTCCGTCTACTGACTGGAACTACGGCGGGCCATTGATCGGCAGGGAGCTTATCTCCTTCAGCGAGGTTTGCAGCCGGGAGAAGGACGGCCGCAATGTCACGTCATGGCTCGCCACCTGCCGACCCATTCATCAATTCCAGAACTACACCAGCCGCAACAGCGTTTTCAGCGGTGAAGGGCCAACTCACTTGATCGCCGCCATGCGCTGCTACGTGGCAAGCAAGCTGGGCGCCCGCGTAAGCATTCCAAAGGAGCTACTGCAATGAGCTTCGACAAAGTAGCAGCAGGCGAGCTGTCGGGGCGCGCTCTTGATTGTGCTGTGGCACTAACGCAAGGCTGGGTCTGGGCGAAGAACTGCATCGACCGCGAACGAGACGACGATCTTGCTCAGTACCGGCGCAACTCAACTCAGCGGTGGGCCATCGGCTCGTTGTGTCTGATCAGCGAATACCAGCAGGCCGGACTCAATGCGACCAAGCCCAACGAGTATGGGTGGCTGCTCCCGGCCGGGGGCGAGCCAGTGTCCTTGGGAGTCGCGCACCCCGACCTGCCAGCCTTCTCAACCAGCCGGGACCTGAGCGGCCTGCTGGTCGAGCACTTTGGCATCAGCACCGTTCGTTGCGACGACGATTGGGGCAAAGACGCCCAGGGATACTGCAACAACGTGCGGATACCCGTCTGGTGCGCCGTCATGGGGCAGCACAGCATCTGCACCTCGACGGAACACCAATCACACGATGCCATGTACCAGATAGACGCATCGGAAGCGCTATATGGCAACACAGCGGCCATCGCAGCCATGCGCTGTCTGGTCGCCGCCAAGCTCGGCAAAGTAATCCGATTACCGCAGGCGCTCTTGGCCTGAGCGGTGAAACGCACACACTACCCAAAGGAACCCGCATGACTCTACATACCCTCGCTTCCATCGCCCTGCTCGGGGTCGGCAACGTGCTTGCCGCGCTGATCATTCTGGCAAGCCTGAGAGGCAAACTTGCACCGAAGTGGTCGCAACGCTGGGGCAACGTCATCGTTGTCCTGTCCCTCCTTGCCCTGCTAATCAAGCTCGATGCGCCCGCAACGAGCGTATGGCTGGTGATTCTGGATGTCTGGAGCCTTTGCCTCGCGATTGTCGGCACTCTCTGGGGCGCCCTGGGCGACGTGGTGTGCACGGCCATCCGGTCGAAGATCGGTTGGAAGGCCGCCCTACGGGATGCCGTCAACGAATAACCTGCCGAGGGGTAGCAGTACATGAGCCAGACGCTGGATGAATTCGTCGCCGAGGTGCGCTCGGACCTCGAAGGCTTTGTTGCCGAGTATCAGGCGCAACACGCCAAGGACCCGGAGCGTTATCCGCTGGTGCTGGGAGACGATAACGCCGGCCTCTGGCTGGAATTCTTCGTCGAGTACATGACCAGGGCATCCGCGTGAAGCCCAGCACTCGAATGATCGCGGCATACTACCGATCCGGTAGGTTGAGCGAGTTGCGCCGCGCCGGGCTGATGACTGACGCTGAGTACAAGCGGCACGTTGAGGCGGCAAATCAGTTCGAGCAGGAAAAATCTGTGTCGTCTGATCGCCCACGTAAGGCTAGATGATCCCCCCGCTACAGGAGCACCCGATGGACGAGTTGCAGGCCGGCGCCGAGAACGTGGCCAACATGGCAGATTTCGCGCAGAAGCGAATGGCCAAGCAGGCTGGTGGTAAGCCGGAGCCACTGGAGAGTTTCAGCGAAGGATTCAAGTGCAACCGCACCGGAATTGTTTTCCCGAAACTGTACCGGGCACATTATCCGGTACTCGATCTGTACGAGGGCAGGTCAGAGCCGGTTCACGATGGGAGTTTTTTCCTGCAATACCAGCTGACGCCAGCTGAGCAGTACGCGAACGGTTCATGGCCGGGAGTGCCGCAGGCGAAGATTGAGGCGTTCCAGGTGCTATCCGATGATGACAAATGCTGGCTGGAGGTGTTTGCATTCCCCACCCGCGAGCGTGCCGAGGGTTTCCGCGACGCCGCGCTGAGATTCTTGCCCGAGGCTGGGCCGGACATGATCACGCAAGGGCCAAGCGGCTTCTTCTGCATCACCGCCCGCCAGGACAAGCCCAATCTCTACGGGCTGATCACCTATCACACGATAGGCGCGATAGAGATGCCGGGAATGAGCAAAACCGTCGATGCGTTCTATTCGACGACGATTGACCGTGCCGGGGTGGTTACCCCAGCCGACCCACTGCCGGATTGAGGATGATGGCGTGAGCAAACTTCAGGCATTGCTGATCGAGAGAGACAATCTCCTCCTGAAATCAGCCGATAGCTCGATCCCTCCCCGCGAGCGACTTGCGCTCAAGCTGGCGCTTCAGCTCACCCCCGAGCCGAACCCAAGCCGCGACCTTGAATGGCTGCTCCAGACCGCCCTGGACAGAGCCAGCTATGTGCACATCGAGCCGGCCGCAGACATGGCCATCTTCTCGTTCTCGGATCGCAGCATTCTGGCCGTCCTGCAGAGCGGAATGGTCTACGCGGTGCCCTCTGGTGTGCCTGAGAGTGTGCAGAAGATCATCGACTGGCTCGCTGGCCAGGGCGTCATCGAACGTGGCACCCCGAGCCACTGACCTGCCACCTCGGCACAGAACCACCGCTTTCCCTGGATGGGCTCACGGTGCCTAGCCCCTGATGCTACGCACCTGCTCACTGAGCATTGCCAGATCCTCCTCACGCTTTCTGCGTGGGACTCCTACCGTTCGTACCGGGCCTGTTTAGCAAAAGGCCACCACGGTGTTTAATTCCCCCGACATACCCAGACAAGGAACACACATGGACCAAAGCCTCGAAGTGATAGAGCGCACGCTGCAGGCGAGCATCAAGGAACAACGCGCCGCACGACGCTGGAAAAACTTCTTCCGGCTGACCACGCTTGTCATCGTGGTGACAGCCGTTGCTGTCGGCGGGAACACGGATCTGGAAGGCATCGACGGGGATACACCACTCACGGCCAAAGTGAAGGTGCGTGGCGTCATCGCTGATGGCCAGGAAGCCAGCGCAGAAAACATCAAGCGCGGGCTGACGCGAGCGTTCGAACACGAGAATACGAAGGGCGTAATCCTGGAGATCAACAGCCCTGGCGGCAGCCCGGTGCAAGCCGGCCAGGTCTACGATGAGATTGTGCGGCTGCGTGCACTGCACCCGGACATCAAGGTCTACGCGGTGATCACTGACCTGGGCGCCTCAGGCGGCTACTACATCGCGAGCGCTGCCGATCAGGTGTTCGCCGACAAAGCCAGTCTAGTCGGCTCCATCGGTGTGACGGCCGCCAGCTTCGGCTATGTCGAGCTGATGCAGAAGCTGGGTGTCGAGCGACGTGTCTACACCTCGGGCGAGCACAAAGCATTTTTGGACCAGTTCCAGCCGCAGAACGAAAAGGAAACCAAGTTCTGGGAAGGCGTGTTGCAGGCAACGCACAAGCAGTTCATAGCGGCGGTCGAAGCCGGTCGCGGCGAGCGACTGAAGGATAGTGCTGATGCCGAGCTGTTCAGCGGCTTGGTGTGGACAGGAGAGCAGGCCGTTGGCCTTGGTCTAATCGACCGACTGGGTGACTCCGATTACGTGGCCCGCGAGGTAGTAGGCGTAGAGCGGATCGTTGACTTCAGCAGCAAGCAGAACGTGGTGGACAGGTTCGCCAACAAGCTCGGCACGGCAGTGGCCAACCAGCTGTCGCTGAACCTGGGCTTTGGCGGCATGGTCCTTCGGTAGCCTGACGGACGCTACACCTTCAAAAAAAAGGCCCGCTTACATGCGGGCCTTTTCGTTTCTGCGATTCCTTACGCGGATCGCTTGAGCTGGTCCCTGAGCTGGGATGGCACGTTGCGGATCGTAAGCGTATCCGCACTCTCGTCGTACTCGATCTTCGAGCCCAGCAGGTGCGATTCGAAGCTGATCGACAAACCTTCGGCGCGGCCGGTAAAGCGACGGAACTGGTTGATGGTTCGCTTATCCGCTGGGATCTCGGGTGACAGTCCATAGTCCTTGTTGCGGATGTGCTCGTAGAACGCTTTCGGTCGATCTTCGTCGAGATGGCCAGAGAGTTCTTCAAGCGACACCGGCTCACCCAGGTTGCTCTGGGCGCTGGCATAGCCAATCAGCGTGGTCACCTTCTCGCGAGCCTGCTCCTCGGACAAGTCCTCGCTCTCCACGTATTCGCTGAACGCCTTGAGCAGCGTGCGGGTTTCGCTGGGGCCGTCAATTCCCTCCTGACATCCAATGAAGTCGCGGAAGTAGTCCGAAACCTTCCGGCCGTTCTTACCCTTGATGAAGGAGATGTACTGCCGGGACTGCTTGTTGTTCTGCCACTCGGAGAGGTTGATACGTGCAGCCAGGTGCAGTTGGCCAAGGTCCAGATGCCGGGCAGGCGCCACGTCCAGCGCATCGGTCACGGTCAAACCCTCGCTGTGGTGCAGCAGCGCGATGGCCAGGTAATCGGTCATGCCCTGCTGGTAGTGGGCAAACAGCACATGCCCCCCGGTGGACAGGTTGGATTCTTCCATCAGCTTCTGCAGATGCTCGACGGCCTGGTGGCTGAAAGCGGTGAAGTCGGTAGTGCCGTCCAGGTACTGACTCAGCCAGCCGCTGAACGGGTAGGCGCCGGATGGCTCATGGAACAGACCCCAGCCCTTGCCGGCCTTGGCGTTGTACCCGTGGTTGAGATCCGCCAGCAGATTCTCCGTTGCCTGGGAAACGGGCAATTCCGTGTCACGGGGATGAAGAACTGCCGGCGTTCCGTCCGGTTTCTTGTCGATCTGGTGGACGATGATGTGATTGATTGGCATGGATGATCCCTTGTCGTGGTGGTGTTTTTCTTCTGGTGCTGGCGGGTTGGCCTGCGTCGGTCAGCGCTGCCTGGTGCCGAACATCGACCGCAAAAGGCTTCCCAACCAGGAAAAGAGGCCCAGCTGAACGCGCGCCATTCGGCACCAGACTCCATCGACCTGAGTGGTTAAGCTGCCGTCATCATGCAGGCGCACCAGAAATGAGGTGCCGGAACGGCAGCTGGCACAAACTCCGACAGCCTCAACGGTGTAGCAGCGGAGGGCCTGGCGGATGACGGCACCGCGCATGAACCCGCTCGGGATGTCCTCACCGCACCCCGCGCAGCGGCCTTCGAAGTCCTGCCACGTTTGGCCGTTCTCGAACTCGACCGGCATCTGGCTGGCGATAGTGGGCATTTCGATCAGCTCGATGTCGCGCGGGCGCAGCGGGAGGCGTTGGCTCATGTCAGTTCCTTGGTCGGCGTAGCCACGGCCGGATGTGCCGGGATCGCGTGAGGCATGAAATGCGAGACGGTATCCTCGTCTGCAAATTTGCCGAGGTTGTAAGGGTCAACAGCGGCGAAATCCAACACCAGGGAACCGTCATCGTCCGTCCAGATCTGGAACCAGACCAGGGCGACGAATTGCTCATGCTCGCCTGCGTGGACGCCAACCGGCCTCCCGTCATCGCTGGCGCACACATCCCATACCGGCCGGGTGCCTGCGACCCAGTACAGGCCCGATTCGGGCGGCGCGTTGTAGTCGAACGCCTGCCAGGCCGGCGCCGGGCTGAAGCACTGTTGGCGCTGATTCCAGCGGATATCGGCATCGCCCATGCCAGGTTCTGATTGCGTCACTCGCGCCGCGCAGCCGGTGCATGCCACGACATTGGAGTTGATCCGGTCAGTTTCCTTGGCGGGGCTCCCGCAGAAAGGGCAGGGCTTGAGTGGCTTCAATGCATTACGGCTTCTCATTTGGCACCGCCTAGAGCGCACACAACCGCGCGGCGGCAGGCCTGCATAGCAGACAGATTTTCGAAGCTCAGCGTGAGGGCGAATTTTCCGCTACCGGAATTAGAGGAGATGGCAAATGCGTTCTGCAGCGTCTCGACCAGCCCGAGCTGCTGAGGCTGAATTACGGAAAGGGCAGTGCGGCCCTTCTGCAGGCACTCGCGCATCTCGGAAGAGAGATCGCCCAACTCGCGCTCGCGCTCTTCGGCCAGCGCTACGAACGCAGCAAGCGCCTCGGCCAGCGCGGACGTAGAGATGGCCTCGGTGTAGATCGCAACCAGTCCGTTGCCGGGTTCTTTGCTGAGCGAGGCTGCGCAGCCGGCAACATTGTTCGGTGCCAGCCGCTCAAGATCGGAGGCTCGCAGATATGCAGTCGGGGTTTTGGCGAGCGGTGCGGCCGGAGCGCAGGCAAGCATGGCTCGGTACTGTGCCGTGAGTTCTTCGCAGGCACTCGCATGCCCTACGGCAAGCGGCACATCACCGTTGAAGCCGAGCGCGGCGATCATCTCAATCGTCGGGTTTACCGGAACAGACTGCCAGTCGGCCGGCGACGTAGAGCGCAACTGCTGCTCGACATGCGCCGAGCGCGGGTCCATGCCGCCATCGGCAACGATGTCGCTGTATTTCGCTGGTGCTGGTACGCCGCCCTTGCTCGAATCACTCATGACAACCTCCTGTGAATTTGAGTTCAGGCTATCGACAAGCCGGCAGATCCCAAGCTCGGTGCCGGCAGCAAGACTAGAACCCCAGCGAGAGCTGCCCAGTTGCTGGCGCAGACATGGCCGCACACGGCACCTGAGCAGCTTGCCCGGTGAGCTTGGCGATCAGCGCATCAGGATCGTTGAGGATGTCGCGCAGCCCGTGGCGGTGGAGCTGGTTGCCGATCCGCAGCATCCGGTCCCAGGACGAATGTCCGCCCTTTTTGAACGACACGGTGCCGAAGCGGGCCAGGTAGTGCACAACATCCGAGGGGTAAACATCGGCGTGCGGGCCGTAGTATTCCAGGGCGTGATCCAGCTCGAAGTCGAAGAACATTTCCGCTCCCTCGGCATCGATGTCGAACTCGTTGGTTTCGGTCACATGGGTGTAGTAGACGCCGCCTTTCTTCACGACCGACTCAGCGTTGGCCACGCTTGCAATGGCCGACCGCAGACCCTGGTAGATCCCGTGGAATTGCTCGTCCACGAATGGCACCTCGACTTCACGGGTGACATCCAGATCCTTTCGCTCGTAGACCTTGTACTCATGCGGGATGCGGTAGCGCTTGCCGTTCTCGACAATCTGGCGGTACTCGCTCAGCGCGGTGAATGGCCGCTGGTAGGCGTAGCGCCCCCAGTAGAGGTCGATAGTGAGAATTTCCTTCATGCCCAGCAGCTGGAAACGCGGCGGTTCACCGGCTGCCCACGCGCGGTCAGCCTCATCGGCATCGATGCTCAGCGCATAGCGCAGCAGCTCAAGGCATAGCTCGGGTGAGTAGGCATTCGCAGCGATTTTTATCGTCCCGGTTTCGTCGTTGATCGACCGGGCCAGCCAGTTGCGGCCCTGTGGGTCGTAGTGGCGCGCCTGCAGGTAGTTGCGGAAATCGCTCAGCGGCTTCATCCAGCTGTGCTTGCCGGTTTCCTCGGCGAGCATGTTTTCCATGCTGCGGTCAGTACCGACACGCAGGCAGATCCAGCAGCCATGACGTGCGCCGCAGCCGGTCTTGCGCTCGACGCCGCTGTCACGGATGAAGACGTTGACCATGCAGTCCCCACCCGCATCGCGGTAGACCTCGGTCAGAGCCTGGAAGTCGCTGTAGGTGACGAGCTGGCCGCTGGTGACCTTGCCCAGGAAGGTGAAGATATCCAGGGTCGTGAAGTCGGCCACGGGGCTCAGCACCCACTCAGGCTTCTTGTTCGGGCCAGCAGTATTGACCGGCACGATGGCGCTCTCGCCACGGGCTTCCATATTGCGCTCGCGCACCGCGGATTCGTCCCGCCGCGTGCCGATCAGCACGACGACATCATCATCACGGTACGCGTTACCCATCTGGTGTTTCAGCACGGCTTTGATCTGTCGCTTGGTACGGTCCAGTGGCGATTTCTTCATCTGTTGCTGGCACTTAGCGCTATTGCCCGGCATAGACGCCACGGTGCGTCCGCCGATGATCGACACAAGCCAGTTTTCAGTCAGGTTGGGCTTGCACACCCAGATCCTCACCGGAAGGTTCTTGCTCGCGGCATAATCCTTGAGCGAGCGGATCTCGCCTTTGCTGTAGGCCAGCACCGCAGGGTTTTCGACCAGGGTGTCACTGGTCATGACATGGAATTCGGGAACTTCGTAACCAGCGTCCTGCAGCCGCTCCATCGCCATCAGGGTCAGGGCGACCATGACGCTACTATCCTTCCCGAACGAACATGCCCCGATCAGGCGCTTGCCGGCGCGAATGTTGGCCTCGATGACAGCTACCGCATCCGCCACTTTCTCGTCGAAGGTGCGCTCAACGATAGGGCTTGCTACCGGGATGGGGTCTTGGAAAAGAGTGGCGTCGATCAGCTGCATGAGGGATTCCGTATGCCTGGGGCTGCGTTAAGCGATAACCCCACACTACGGCCGGTCGCCAAATACCCAAGCTCGCGACTTCCGGCGAGCGCCCAAGAGCCACGCAAAGCCCACCCGCGCTGGAAATCCACGCGGAAATTCTCCGCTCGAATCGAACCGGGCACCTACAGGCCCCGACCGCAGCGCCGGAAAATAAACTCCGCAGCCGCATAAGAAAATACCTCTGGGATACAGGCGTTCGATCAAGATCACAGGGAAAATCAGTCACTTACGATTTAAGTTCACGCGCACGGATAACAGCTGGCCGGTGATCCAGCCCGCTTTCTCTGGAAGGGAAGAACATGACGACTGCCATTAGCCCATTGCCGAGCAGAGGAGGGGCGGCAATCACATAGAACCGGGCGCTTGGGTTTGTTGAGACGGATGAGATGCTTCAACCGTCAAGCAACGAAAGGAGCCACCGATGTTCACCATCAACGCACGCACACTCGACGGACGCTGGAAGCCCGAACTCGGCGCACTGCAGGGTAGATCGTGCAAGCATCACTATCACGAGTGGGGCAGTGAGCATCAGAATGAGGTCAAGTGCCTGTTCGTCCTGGGCTGCGATGACTGTTCCGAGACGCTGGCCATCCTCAGCGCCGACCGCGTGGCCGGCCTGCTGAATGCGGCCCGTACACCAGCCACCTCCGTTGAGTAGGAAACCATCCGATGACCAGTAAACGACCTGATTACGAGGCGCTGGACGCCCTTGGCTACCCCTACAAGCGCGAGGCGTGCGTGGTTGGTGAACTGCCCTTGGCCGAACGTCGCCCTGCGCTCGACGCAGCGATTGCCTCTGTCAGTAAATCGTTGGGCTTGCCAGAGCTTAAATCGCTGAGTTATGGACTCCCGGTATTTGCGGCCTTCGGTCTGAATCGTCGCGAAGCGGGCCGACATGAGAAGGCCAATTTGCTGCTGACTCAGGGCGCAGATTTGAGCCTGGATTTCGTCCCGGCATATACCTCTGCAAGCATCTAGGAAATCAGGAGCACACGGCATGACAGACAAAACAGCAGCAGAGGACGCGCTCTACCCGGTGTGGTTCGTTGAAGAGCGTCAGCTTAATGGTGATTGGCTCGCTATTGATCGAGCGGATGACCAGGACGAGGCTGAAAGGAAATTGAGCCACTTCGAAAACAATCTTCCGGGCACGTACCGCCTTCAACGTTCGGACTGGTAGGAAACCGCCAAATGGATAACGATCTGGCATACATCGCAGTAACGTCCTCCGGCTATGTCGAGGGGGCTTGCCTCATCAGCGCCGAGGACAGTCAGGCTTGGGTCAATGAAATGGAATGCGTCGGCATGGCAATCCAGCAAGTACCTATGGCCGAGGCCAAGAAGATGCTTTTTACCCAAGCTCCACAAGCCACTCTTGAGGCATAGGAAATCGGACATGGCCACGCTGACCTTGGCCCTCAAGGGTGAGTACTTCGACGCGATCAAGGCAGGCAACAAGCCAGAGGAATTCCGGCTGCGGACGCCGTACTGGCGCAAGCGTCTGGAGGGCCGTATTTATGACCGCATTGAACTGACGAAGGGCTACCCAGCACGCGCCGATGAAACGCGCCGGCTGTCTCTGCCCTGGAAAGGATACCGCGTGACTACTATCACGCATCCACACTTCGGCGCAGAGCCGGTCGAGGTGTTCGCAATCAACGTAAAGCTGTAGGAAAACTACCGCCGATCATCAGCCCGCTGCGTGCGGGCTTTGGCAGTACCAGGGCGCGTTTTTCGCGTCCGCGAAATCGAGATTAGGTATGAGCGATCAGACAAAACACTTGGCGGGAATTCTCATTTTCACCGGCCAGGTAGCAACCGCCATCCGCATGTACACCGCATACAACCAAAGCGGCAGCGATCTGGAAGAATTCGCACCTGAAGACGTTATGTTCCTCTCGGATACGTTAATCAGCTTTGAATTCATGGGCGAATACCTTGCTGCTGGTAATGTCTCGAAGGTCATCAGCTACTGCGACAGCATTGCTCAGTCCCTGAAAACATACATAGGCAAACCGGCGTTTGTGCGCAATCCAACGGTGAATTTGCAGGCCGCGATTAATCACCTTGCGGCGCTGAAATCGACGTTTACCGAACAGCTCGCCAGTTGAGGGAAAACGCCATGTCACCAGCAAAGCCTGAGCAGCAGCACCAAGAAGCGGCTAAGCAGTTCTTAGCGAATAATCTAAGCGCCCTGTGCCAAGAACTGTATGCCTGGAAATGTCGGCAGGAGCTGCCGCCAGGTGGCTTCTTTCATAGGCTCACCGTCCTCTGCGATGTGTATGTGGTCAGTGACGATGAATACGGAGCTGCCCGTGAAGCAGAAATGCTCATTGAACAGGCTGCTTTGCTCTATGGTGCTGGCTCGCACTCATCCCCAGAAGAAACCCATGAACAACTGCGGCGCGGGCTGTATATCAGCCTTGGTCCAGTACCACCAAGGGGACTTTAGGAAAACCATTACCAGTCAGCAGGTCGGGCTTCGATTAGCGTGTAGCGGCAATTGGCCGTTCCAACCGAACCGAGTAGGTAGACAAAGCATGGAAATGAAATTCCGCACCACATCCGGCGCAATCGTCAATGCCAACCCTTTGGCTGATTCCCCCGGCCCCGTGAGCCTTCCTGATCCGGGTGCTGAGCGTGGCGTAGGCCAGGTGGAGCCCGCGCATCTTCTGCGCAAGCAGATCGAGCGCGTGATTCGTGAATATGGTGCTGATCCAACGGAAGCCGCACTAGCCGTCTGCGTCGTCCTCGATGGGAAACTGGGGCTGGCTGAGGATGGCTACTTCGACGATGACGAAACCGTGCTTAACGCGATACTGGCCAAAGACCAGGCCGACGACTGAACTGTCCATCTAACCGCGTCGCCGAACAGCGCTTCTGCGAACCGACGCCCATCTGTGCGAGCGAGTCGGGATTACCGGCGCTCCACTACATAAAGCGCCTGAGCTGAAGCCACTTGGTTAGCCAGTCGCGCCGTCAGTTTGGGCCTCGGCCAGCAGGGCGCGCACGCGGGCAATTTCCTCTGCGCTATGAGGCGTTCCACCTGCGTTCAAGGCGAGGTACTGCGACAGCAGATCCGCACGCTTGGTGAAGCCGTGAATGGCCACCTTCATGCACATCCGCTTCGGGGAAAATTGGGTACCGGCTAGCTCGTTTGCAGTGAATCCGAACGGTTTGACATTGCCTTTGACGAACTCGGTAACAGCGGTGTAGCGCTGCAGGCCATCGACGCACTGCAGGCCAACCGGCAGATCCGACTCAGGATCAGGATCACCCCATTCCGAGCAATTGAACTGGATCAGAAATGCGCTGGTGGGGACTACAGCGCGGAGGCAGTTTTCAATGAAGTGGCGCTGCTGCTCGGCGGACCAAACATGGCCCCGCTGGAAATCCGGGCAAAGGTCTAGTCCACCATAATCTATGGCGAGTCTGGCCAATGAGCGCTCCAGGTCAAACCAGCGATAGTCGGCCTGCCACTTGGCCGCGTGCAGAGGCTGAATGATGCTGAGCAGGTGCTGCTCAAAGTCGGTAATTACACGAGACATGGTTCTTCCTGCGGATATTCCAGGCAAAGCGGGGAGCTTGAATTATGTCGAGATCGACCGATTCAGTCTTGTTCACAGAAGGAATCATAGGCCGACCCGACAGCATGCAAGAGGTGCCCCTTCGCCATCAGATCATCAACACGCAGCTTCAGCGCATCAGCCATCTGTTGCGCCGTCACATCCTCGCCGTCTTCACACCTGGAGCCGGAGACGCTGAAGGCGATGGTGTAAGCGTGATTGTAAGTGCGGGCTGCCTGAGTCATTACATGATTACCTGAGCTGTTTGGACTGAACTCAGATTCGCATGAAGCGCCGCTAACCCAAGCCCGAAAGAGGCCGGGCCAGCTTCGCAGTGGCCGCAGATGCTGCCCGGCAGAGCGGACTATCGGGCGCTTCGGATCAGGGAGACGGTCAGATGGGCCGCGCCGTTGTCGTGGTGAAATACTTCTGCGGGCCTGTGCCCGCCCAGCTGCTCGCTCGGAGTAGCAAGCCACTGATCAGCAGCTTCGGCATTGCCGAGAACCGCCTGCGCCAAAGCCAACACGAAAGCCAGCTCGAAGGCGACATAGCTTTCCTTCTGGCCCAAGCAGGCCCCCTTCGGGCGGATCTGGCGTGCATACGCAGCCAGGGGCCGACTAGCTGACAACTGATCGATCACCGACGCCGGCAGACCGTCGCCTACTGCGCGCAACACCTCCCTTTCAGGGATGTCCACCGGAAGACCGGCAATGTCTTCAAGCCGCTTTCTGTAAGTGCTGTAAGTGTGTGCATCAAATGCGATATCGAGCATGTTCAGGCTTCCCATCCAGAGAGATAACTTTCACTGGTATCGACAGCCTTGCGCTCATCCGAAACGATTTCTTTAATGATCCGATAGGCGGCAAGCCTGCCTAGAACCGAGCAGGCGAGGGGGTCAAGAGATGGCCGCTCATATGCCACTATCAGCTGGGCCTTCCACTGAATGCCAGAATACGCCGGATTAGGAGGCAAGCCTTGGCCTGCTGCAATTCGGGCTGCGCGGTATGCACATCGCCATGCTGCTCTGGTGCCGCTGTAGCGACCCAAGCTGGGTTTTCGTGGGAAGCACATAGGAAGCCCCCTCAGATACATGCAAATTTGCGTATGGAGCCTTCCAGGGTGCCAGTCCACACCGCCCCGGATTTCATGCCTTCTCCGTGATAGACGTTGAACTGCTGGCCCACACGAATACCGTTGGGCACGCATGCACGATGCACAGTCGGGTGGCCTTCGATATCGAAATCCTGGTACCCGTGCTTGTCGCACACCAGGCGCACGCTGAGCAGCTGAAGGGAAGAATCGTTGCAGCGCGCCTTGTGCAGCAGCGCGCGGGCCTGCTCGGCAATCAGCGCACGTTCGGCCTTGGCCGCCTCGGTGCGCGTGGCGTAGGTGAAATCGCCGGGCGCTCCCGGCTCGTCGCGGCGCGGGTCGGACACGATCCGCCACATGCCGTCTGCATAGTTGCGACTGACGCAGCCGCAACCACCTTCCGGCCACACGATGTTCCTGACGTACCATCCGCCCTTACGCCACGCACTGAACATCGGCACCCAGTCGTCATCTTCGGCCAACGCTTCGGTGAAGTTGAAGACTCCGCAGCGGATAACTCGTGCCGAGTCCGGGGCAAACAGAATGCTGAACTCAAGCAGACTGGATCGCCCGTTACACTCGGTCTGGACAAAGCGCACGAGTTTGGCTCCGTCTTCTCGCCACGGCTCGACGGCAGTAATGAGGTAGCCAAAGTCTGTTGAGCAATACTGCGTTTCAGCAGCCGCCAAGCGGGCGGATTGAACAGTGATATCACTGATGGTCATGTCGTAGTCCTGGGGAAGCGGGGGAGATGGCTTCAGGCTACGGCCAGGCCCGCAAAACCCAAGCTGCTAGGGCCGCTTCAAGCTTAAATGCCGGCGTATTTTCTTCGGGCCAGCCATGTCCCATGTGGCCTTGGTAGGGGGGGGCCGCAGAATTCGGAGAAAAACGTACGCTAAGCCATAGGGGTTGAGGTGTAGTTGTCAACCCATCCCGGACAATGGGTTTGGTACCGCCATCTGCCGGCTCAGCGCCTTCCCCGAAGGTGAATGCCAGCACATGCGTGCACTGCTCGGCTACGAGCCGGTTGCGTGCGAACATCGCTGCATAGCCTTTGCACTCGGCCTGGTAGGTGCATTGCGCGCCACCGAGGATCGCTTCCTGGATGTCGGCTAGCGTGTCTCGCCGGATCGCCCGGCTGAATTGCCTGTGGTAATGGTTTGCTGCACCGCCGCT
Source organism: Pseudomonas sp. LM13 (assembly GCF_041381355.1). Lineage (NCBI taxonomy): Bacteria > Pseudomonadati > Pseudomonadota > Gammaproteobacteria > Pseudomonadales > Pseudomonadaceae > Pseudomonas > Pseudomonas sp. LM13. The sequence goes on along the minus strand of NZ_JACBXH010000042.1, from coordinate 5,812 downwards.
GGTGCCATTGCCACCGGAAAAACTCGCCTCGAATGGCGCAGTAAGATGCAGTGTCAGGCTGGCGGATAAGCCCTCATTGAAGGCCCAGACTGCTGCATGATCGGCCCACGCAGCACCGCCAGAAACGAGATGGTCGCCGGGTCGCACATAGAACCTGACCGCACGGCAAATGAACTCCCAGTGGGAAATATCCATTGGGAATTGCTTATCGCGCCCTGCGGTGCCGATGACCGCGATCACCCGTTGCATGCCGGCGTGGTGCTCGGTCATTCCACAACGAACAGCGGGCCGGTGGGCGACTCCGTGCGTGTGAGCGTCACATCGTTCTCCAGGCGCAGCAGGATCTTGTCGCCCACTTTGAACAGCGAGAAGGCCATAGCATCATCGTCGAACGATACATGCACACAGGGAACCTCATCAGTTCCGGTCACGGGGTTGGTGTTGACCTCGGCCACGACAGAAATCATGTCATCTAAGGCGCCATCCAAAGCGCCAACGGTGAGGTAAACCTGACCATTTACGCCTCGCTGGTCCTCGATGTCGATCTGATGCGTAGCCGGCCTGGCCTCGCCCTCGCCGTAGGCTTGCCAGTGCTTGACCTGAACCGACTTGAGCGGGTGCATGGTAACGAACTCCCAGACGCCGGGCATCCCGTGGACCGCAGCGCCACGGACGAAGCGCACATCGAGGCCGCTGTACTCGGCCAGCAGCTCTTCATCGGTCCCCTCGACGAGTCCGACAATCTGGTACCCATCCTTCGCCTGCTCAAGGGCGGTACCGAATTCGCAGATAACTGCCATGCTCTTATCCTCGGGGTATGCTGGTTTAGATAGCCACAGCTTCGCACGGTGGCCATAAAACCCAAGGCGCAGCCCCTTTGCTCCGGCCACTTAGCACTAGGAACTTATTCCTGGCTGGGAGCGGGTCCGCTGCTGGTCGGCAGGAAGTGATGCCCCTATGCTGGCACTGGCGGCGTGGATTTCCTGCGCTGCCGGTTCACAAGCGAGGTAATGGCATGAAGAAAGAAGAGCTGTACGATCAGTTCGCAGCCAAGGCGGTCGATGCTGCGGCGCGAACGGCGTTCGAGATCGGCCTACAGCGTGGGCACGAGCAGGGATTTCAGGAAGGCTTTGAAGCCGGCACGCTGGTTGGGTTCGTGGCAGGGCTTGAGTCCGTGAAGGGTGCGATCTCAGACGGCACGCGCAATGGCTCCTCCGAATGCGCCCGCGTTCTGGAGAGTTACAAGCGGCTGGGTGTAACTGGCGACGATGAAGAGTGACAAAAAAACCCCGCCTCGGCGGGGTTTTTCTCGCCTCAGAACTAAGCGTCAGCAGAGACGGCAGGATTGGCGCAGATCACGGCCGTCAATGGCGGCATCAAGCACGTCCAGAGCGGCCATGCCGGTGCACCAGAGGTGGCTCGCGCGCTTTGCCATGTCCTCGATGGTTTCACGCACCTCGATCAAGTTCTTTGGCTCCGGCTCCATCCGTATGCGCTTGGTAGCTACAGCGAGGCGCACGGCCTCATCCAGGCCGTAATCCGCATAGGGATGCCGGATGACAGGCAAGGCGTCCAGGCTGGGAAGTGTGGCATTCATCTGCGAAACCTCGTTTTCAGCGATCTTTGCTGACTACCATAGCTCTGCACAGGGCAAACCCAAGGGCAGCAGTCATTAAGCTCAACCTTGATGGTCATCGGCAGTAACGCGCTCGATCTTGATACCAGCGCCGGTCAGCGTCGTGGGGGCGTCATAGGCAACACCCCCCATCTCAGGCCACTTGCGCGGCTCGCCAGCAGAAATTACCCCCTGAGAAATGGCGGAATCCCAGGCAAGACGGTGGCGCATTTGCGTGAACATGTCCCAGAGCTGGTCGCCGGTCGCATGCCAGCCCACGCCGCCACTCTGGTTGGGAGCGAAGCCCTGTGCGGGCTTGGTGATGGCCTCTACCGCACGGGTGAGTTCATAGCCGTTGATCATCTCCCCGTCGCGGTTGCGCAGGTAATCCAACGCCATATCCATCTGACCCATGACCAGCCGACTGCAGGTTTCGGTCGCACGGCACAGCAACTGCAGCTGCTCGCGGGTGAGAGTGATCTGGTAGGTTTCGGCGGCGTTCACTTGGTTGTCCCGATCAGTGCGCCGGGGCCAACGGCGATCCAGTTTGCCGGTAGCGGATTGAGCGGGCAGGCGTCGCGCTGCACGTAGGAGTTCACGTCATAGGTGGTGCGCACCACATCCACATCGCCCCGGTGGAATGTGACCAGTATGCCGCACTCGTTCAGGTACAGCGTTTCGTTCTCGACGCCGTTGCTGAGGTTGAAACGGCCATGCCATAGGCCAGAAACGAGGGACTGCGCCTGTCCTGCCTTATCCACACTGGAGAACTCAGTGTAGACCTTGGCTCCCGCCCCCTGATAGAACTGCACGTAATGTCCCGGCGCGACGGGGAAATCTACTCGGGGGAAGGGTTTGCTCTCTCCGCAACCGGCGAGAAGAACCGTCGCAAGCCCGATCACAGAAGAAAATACCCGCCTCACTGCAAGCTCCTTCCCTTTGCTCCACCCAAGCGCCGCATCCTGATGGCGCTGAGGATCACCGACACAACAGCGAATCCAAGCGCAATCAGCATAAGTGGGCGACTAGCTGCCAGCTGGCCGCCGATCTCAGCCATCGGCGAGCCAACGAATGAAAAGACAAGACCAACACCCGCGATCAGGGCGAGCGCGAACGCGGCCTTGATATTGATCATCAGCGCATCGATCTGCAGACGCTCGCTTTTTGACTTCCTCATAATCCATCTCCAACGTAAGCCGCTTACAGTGCATCAGGTTTAGGCATCTCGGCCCTGGGAACTTCGGCCATCGGCGCCCCGCATACTGCGCATAGGTAACCGCCGTTTGGGGCTCCTTTGAGCCCTTTAGTCGAAACACTTTCCCAGCAAGCAGAATATGGCTGATCGTTCTCGCTGGTTTTTTCTTCGCCTTGGTGACCGTTAGTGCAAGCGAAGTAGCGGTAGGTCCGCATCGTCATGGCTGTTTTCCCTCATTTACGGCCGGTGCGCTCGATGCTCAGCACGTCGCTGCCGGTCTTGGCAGTACACAGGGTTTGGGTCGGCTCAGTCATGTCGATTATGGCTCCTTTCGAACAGGCGCCGCCGTAGTCCCGGTAGCAACCATGAGCGGGTGGTCCGCGCTAGAACGGACGCGCATGGCCTCACACTCCTTCGCGAGTCTTCCCGTGGTTGATCAACCGCCACTTGGCCATCGCAGACTCTTCGTCAACGGCGCTAAGTGCGCCAACAATCTCACGATTGCCCAGGTACTTGCGGATTTCATCCGCCGTCCCTTCCCAGGCCATGAGGTTGCCGGTGTAGTTGCTGAAGACTACGCAGTAGTTCTTCTCGGCAGCAATTGTCGCCGGGTGTGGCTCGCCAGTAACCACCCGGAGCGCGGCTCGTAGGTCAGCCAAGAGTTCCGCGATACCTTCCTGCTCCGCGTCATCCTCGAAGCCCTCAATGAACCGCTCAGCTTTATGCAGGGCTGACGTAACTACCGCTACCTCACCGGCTACATGGGTCGTGAATCGCGCCGATACAGGTTCGGCGTTCTGGCTGATTACTTCGTTCATGGTGTCTCCGTACTGAAGTGGCGGGCACTTCGATAATCGGTGTTGCGCTGAGAAACCCAACTTGGCGAGGCAATCCACCTGCCTTAAACGGCAATAACGCCTTCATGCACGAGCGCGTTGTAGGCAATACGCAGCAACGGCAGATGCTCAGCCACCGACATCTCGGTATCGAGTTCTTCATAGGCGTTGAGTCCTTCCCACCAGGCTTGGAAAGACTCGAATGTCGGGAAGCTGATTACTTCGTCATCGAGCATGGTGGTGATGCTGGCTTGCATCACTTCGAGGCTTGGCGCCGGCGTGTCGGAGCTGGGGAACTCCGTTGCCAACCGATCCATCGCTGCGCTGTACTGCTCTTCAAATTTGGAGTCACTGGCTTCTGCAGGCGGTGCTGCTGGCACCTCCTCGAAGAAATGCCGAATCGACAGAGGAACCTATGTCATGGTGTGCGGATAGCGGCAACCTACGAGTCCCTGTCCTGCCAACACAGATTGCGCGTGCATTTTCTCCGGGACGCTGCAGCTGGTTTTGATAGCGATAAGCGAATGACTCATGGGGCGGTTCCTCGGATCGGGGAAGAAGATGACCCCATGTTGTCAGTGACTGCCGAAATCCCAAGAATCCTCGCTCCGCGCCACTGGCGAGCTAGAAGGCCCCGGTCCAAAGACTCTGGTATCGACCGGCGTCGTACTCGGCCATCAGGGCGTCGGCGGTGACCTCCGACACGAGCACATCGCCGCAGATGCCGCGAGTGTGGTCCAGAAAGCGCAGGCCGAAGAGAGGGCGGTCGGTTACCGAGCATACATCCTGAGCGATTATTTTCGCCTCGATCTTCTGCCCCTCAGGGGAATAAGGGCGTTTCGTATTGAACGCCAGAAGCCAGGCGTGAATCTCTTCGGATTGAAGAACGCGCGGGTCGCCGGATTCAGACCAATATTCCCCCATAGTTGCGTTCCAGCTGTATGCGATGCCGTTGAGCTGAAGCTGCTCAAGACCGGGGATGTGTGTCTGACGTGCCATGTGGTAGCTCCTTCGAGAGTAGAGGCCTGATAGTGGCCCGCGCTCAGGAGAACCCAACTACCGCACTACTCACTCGCATTACCGTGACGCCAGGTCGTGCCTAAACCGACAACAATCCTGCAGGATTAGAGGATTATTGCGCTGAGGTTTCCCAGAGAATAAGCGAAGCCGAATTCCGTTCGGCCCAACTAATTCACTGGAGGAAGCCCATGCAACGCATTCTCATCGTGGCGGCTGTCGCCACGGCTACTGCACTGCTCGCCGGCTGCAGCGAGGACAAGACCACCGGCTATGCCTGCCTCGGGGCGGATAATGATTCCCTGGTCGAGACCATCGAAGAACACTGCAAGGCCGGCGACGCCATTGCGACCAAGCATCCCGCCTACTTCTGCGACTTCAACTATGCCGTTACCTACAACGGCTTCAACTCGGCGCTTTGCATTTACACAGGCCAGCAGGCCACTGAGCGCGTCCAGGCGGAAAAACCGGGGAGTTAATCTCCCCCTCAGTTGAAATCCGAGGCTTGCAATGGTCGATCATATCTTCCCCGTCCTGATCGGGGACAAACGGTACTCAAAGGAATTTCAGACTGCCGAACGCTTCGCCGCGCATTGGCAGCGCGTGTTGGCTCAACACTACGGCCATTCACACGGTACCTGCTGTTGTCCTGGAAGGGGTGACCGAAAGCTGGCAATCAAGCCTCGGGCGGGCACCTACCACCTGGCACGATTCCCCCTGACCGGGTACGAACACGCCAACGAATGCAGGTTCTATGCGCCTGCCCCCGAGCATTCCGGGATGAAGGGTTACGACAAGGGCGTGGTGGAGGAGGGGGATGATGGACAGCTGCGGATCAGGCTTGCACGCGGCATCAGGATTCTCCCGGCCAGGGAAGCGGCTGATGACAGCGAGCCTGCTCCTTCCCGCCCCGGTGCTCGCAAACCTGCGATGACTCTGCTGGGCCTTCTGCATCTGCTATGGCAGGAATCACGGCTGAATACGTGGTACCCGGCGATGGCAGGCAAGCGCAACGCATTGGTAGTGGGCAGTGCCCTTCGCCGAGCAGCTGAACGCGTCGCAACGGACAGGCTGACCATCGCTGATGTTCTGCTGGTGCCTGCGCGCAAGGATGGAAAAGGCGCACTGGCCAACCAACGGGTAGCCGCA
>NZ_JACBXH010000041.1:0-35046 GCF_041381355.1 Pseudomonas sp. LM13 | reverse complement strand
GGGGTTTGGGGAGCAATGGAACCAAAAACCAACGTAAGCCCTACCACCTGCGCTCGGTGCCTTCTTCCCAGGCATCCGCCTCGATGAAGCAGTTGCGCATGTCGGCTTCCTGGCTGATCTCGGTCAGCAGGTCGTGCACGGTCTTGTCCAGCTCGTCGTCGCTTCGATACGAAATGGCCAACTCGTAGTGGCCCGACTCCAGCCGTTTCATGCCGTAGGGTTCCAGGCAGTAGCGCTCGATGTTCTCCTTGGCCCGTTTCCGGCCGCGCACGAACTTGCTGTTATTCACCACCGCCAGGCGCAGGGTGACGGTGGCCACCCGCTCGACAGCGGGCGGCTCTGCCGGCGATGACGACGAGGCCGTGATCTGCTGATCGCGTGACCGGGCGCTCTTCTGGTATGCGCCGATCTCGACACCCCGGTGGCGCAGGTAGCTGTACAGTGTGCTCTTGGAGATGTGTAGCTTCGGCATTCACCGTCAGCATTGAGAACGACAGCTCCCTATCACCTGCAGCAGTTTTCCTCTCCTCCCATAGGCCCGCTATCCCTAGCAGCCGCCCATCGGCACGGGAAATTCGAGTAGGAATAGCCTTGCCTGTTCGCCAGTCGGGCTCATAGATCGCCACCGCAGGGATGATGCAGTGCTGTGCCTTCTTCCATGCCTCCCTGAATGACCGCTTGACCGAGGCCGTCTCAGAACGGGCGTTGTAGGTGGACCGTGCCAGCTTTTTGTCGGCCCAGAAGGGCAGGAGCCCAAACACTCCCACCTCAGCTTCAAATGGCAGCACGGCGTCATCGTACGGGTCGACATTGCGAGGCTTGCGCAGGAACGGCCCGGCATAACCTGGCCACAATTCGAGCTTCTCCTGAGCGTCGAACTCGACACCAAACTCTTCATGGAGTCGCTCTGGGGTAGGGGCTTCGTAACGACTGCACATAACACACCTCTCATACGTCACTGTGCTGCTCGGTGTTGCGGCCCGCAACGCCTTGGCGAGTGGGATCTATGGTTAGGACAATCTCTCACGGCACCCCGCTTACGGGGTACATCCTTATACTGAACGCCAGCCTCCGACCATGGTGAATGCATGTCGATAGATCAGCCCCTCCCTTTCTGGCGCAGAGCAGGAACATTTCTATGGGACTCAGTGCGTGAAGACTGTGGGTATCCTGCAACGCTCATGAAGCTGATTAAGAGCCCAGTCAAACTTAATACGCCCATCCAGGAAACAGCAAAAGGTATTGGCGCAGGAGCGGTTGTTAGGTGGCACGAATTCGGATCTCTTATTTATGAGCGCGGGATATATCGAAGCTGAATGGATGGACCCACTGCCGCACCTATGGTCGGTATGGCTCGACTAGCATCGAATGCGCCCCACTATTGCGCGTTGGCAGCGAGAAGCAGATCGAACGGTGGCGGTGCGACATCCAACAGGTAGATGGCTTCGCCGCGTCGAAATCCGAACTCAAGGAGTTCGCCACCATTGATGACATGGTGGAAAAGAACTCACCCGAGATGATCGACGAGATATCTCCGGAGAAGCTGGCGAAGAATCTAGCTTGGGATGAAATTCGGATCATCAGCCACGTCGATCACGATTATTTCGCCACTTGGGCTTGGGACGGACGCGTCTTTCTGATGAACTCCGGCGGTTCGCATCACTTCGCAGCTGCCAAGTACATCGCGGCGCGGCTTGAACAGCCGGTTGAGCTGACCGGAACCTATAAGATCTACGGGTTATGTGAGCAGGCTATAACAGAACTCAGGCATGAATACGGCATGTTCGTGTTGTCGCATGAGCCTGATGCTTGGTTGGGGTTCAACGAAGCTATGGCTCGCTTCAAGGCAACGTATTATTGGAAGACATTGCCCCGCCCGCACAACCACCAGCGTTGCGCAATTTTTTTACCGCTAAAGGAGAAGCGCTCTGCCATGGTTGCGAGGATTCTCAAGGAAAACAATTTCCAGGACCTAGGCGCTTACTTGGCTGGCCTAGCTGCCCAGTCACAAGCGGTCATCAACAAAGTCAATCCGCCATAATTAGGGTAGTCCAGACCTCAGCGCAACTATCCAATGATAGCTAGTGATCATCCTGACTCTCACAAAGTTTGAGATTGGGATTATCCAGCATCTCAGTTGTGAATACGTCGCCGGGTTTTTTGAGCATATAACCCTTCAGTGTTTTCGTTGTACGAGGTCCAAAGACTTCGCACGTCCAGATGTTATGTCCGTTGCTCTTCTTAACGTGAAGCGGGCGCTCAAGGAGGCTTTGGTTTCCTCTAACTCCACTGCGCAAGCGTCAGCCCTGGAACGTCACAACCAGGCGATTCTTGCTTTGGAAAAGTGCCCGGTTTGCACTGGCAGGGCTCCGCTGGTTTTCCAGAGCCCTGTAGGGTTCAAAGCCAACTGTTTGGATAAAAAATGCGCAACGCGCTATCTGCGCTTGGAGCAGGCCGGGCGTGTTTTTGAGCAGTCAATATCGGAGTCCACTGGGTTTACGGTGGTTGGACGAAGGGCATTTACGATTAGGCAGATGGCTGGCGCCTGAGATGATGCCCGGCCGCTAACGTTCATTTGCGACAGGTTGTGCAGTTGTTCGTCGGTTTGCCAGGCGCTGTGGCACCTCGATACGGCCCACCACGCGTTCTCGACCAAAAACAGCAGGCTGCCTGGGTTGACGAACTTTTGACAAGTCAGCGTCCTGTGCAGGTCTGATATGCAATTTGTGACCAGCCCCAGATCGACGGTTCCCGTAGACGCTGATTGATTCGATGGATTGGTGCCCCGTCATGTAGGCGATGGCCTTATCGCTCTCGCTGGAGGCTTTTAGGTTTGAGCCCAATTGGTGGCGGAAGCTTTTCAGGGTTGGGTGCTGCTTGCGCCTTGGCCACAGCGCTCTGCACTCTTTGCGTAGACGATCCCGAATAGCTGTATTGGTACGTTGGCAGATACGCATACATTTCGCTGCGCCCGCCACAGCCTGGAGCACCGCAGGGTCGTCAATGACCAGTGTTCTGTCGGAGCCCCTATCCTGCGGGACGCTTTTTCCGCCGATGACATGGATGTTGGATTCCACGGCCCTCCGGCCACCCGCCTGGGCAGGCAGCGACGCAAGATTTCTTCACTACCATCGACTAGTAGCTGCAGCTCGATTTATGGCTAGTACTCAAAATCCCCGCTCGCAAAATAGGGCGCCAGACTTTGAGGCACGGTTTAGGCACAGAATTGGCACAGCCCGAAAATGAGTCGAAAAGGAGCGCTGCGGGCAGTACTCACCACAATCTGAGTATCCGCATGGAGATCAATTTTGAGAGATTAGCCAATTCGGGATCTGGATCGGCAGAGCCTTAGGAAAAGGCTTTTAAATCATACAGATATGGCGCACCAGGCGGGATTCGAACCCACGACCCCCGCCTTCGGAGGGCGGTACTCTATCCAGCTGAGCTACTGGTGCGTATATGTTGCGGCGATCTATTTGACCATTAGCTGACACCCTTCTCAACTCGATGAGTATCCTTCGGAGGGCAGTACTCTATCCAGCTGAGCTACGGATGCGTTGCGGGGGGCAATCATACGCATGTCGTTGACGGGCGTCCATGCTGGTGCTGCTGGGCGGATATGCCCGGGTGCGGCTTTTTCGCAGCTGCCGATGACCGGGCCGGCTGGTACCCTTGCGTGTCGCGGCCGGGGGCCGTGGGTGTTCGATGGCAAGGGGATGGAGATGTCAGGCCATATCAAACTCTGGGACGCGCCGCTGCGGCTGTTTCACTGGTTGTTCGCCGGGGCGGTTATCGCGGCCATCGTCACGGGCTGGATCGGCGGCAACCTGATGCTCTGGCATGGCCGGCTCGGTCTGCTGGTGCTGGGGCTGCTGGTGTTCCGTCTGATCTGGGGCTTCGTCGGTTCGACGTACGCCCGCTGGTCACGGATCTTCGCCGCGACGTTCGGTGTGAAGGACTATCTGCAGGGCAACTGGCGCGAAGCCGGGCACAACCCGCTTGGCGCGTTCTCCGTGCTGGCCATGCTGCTGCTGGTGAGCTTCCAGGTTGCCAGCGGCTTGATGGCGACCGACGACATCGCTTTCCAGGGCCCGCTCTATGCGGTAGTCAGCAGCGAAACCGGCAGCGCGCTGAGCGGCCTGCATCGACAGGCGAAGTGGCTGCTTCTGGTGCTGATCGGCATGCACCTTGCGGCCATCATCTATTACACGCTGGTGATGCGCCGGCCACTGGTGCGGGCGATGATCGCGGGAAGGACGCAGCGCGAGCATCCGACGCAGCAGGACGCGCGGGGCGGCTCGCTGCCCACCGCGGTTCTGGCGATCGCGCTGGGTGCGGCTTGCGTATGGGGTGTGCAGGCGGTGGGGGACTGGCTGAAGCCTGAGCCAGCGGCGGTAGCGCCCAGCCTGGACTGGTAAGCCAGCCGACCGGAAGGTGTCGGCTGGCTGCGCGCGATCAGTCGGCGCGGAACTTGTCGTGGCAGGACTTGCAGCTGCCGCCGACGTCGCCGAAGGCCTTCTTGATCGCGGCCTGATCACCTTCTGCGGCGACCTTGGCAAGCTGGTTGGCGGCGGCGGTGAACTTGCGGCCGATCTGCCCGGCCTCATCGAGGTTCTGGAAGAACTCAGGCTTTAGGCGGGTGGCCTTGCCCAGTTGCTCGGTGGTGGTGTCCGGGCTGTACAGGCTACCCATGCCAGAGTTGGCGATGGCGGCGATGGCATTGGCTGCGGCTGCCACCTTGGCCTGGTCGTAGGGCTCCTTGCCGTCGACTACCTGAGCCTTGATCTTGCCCATGTTCCACGACATGAACTGGTAGCCGGCCTGGCGGGTTTCGACCATCTCTTCCGGTTTCATCTGCGCCTGGACGGCAGTGCTGGCCAGCAGGACGGCGGCCACGGCGCCTGTCATCAATGCTTTCACGGTAACTCCTTATCGATCCTTGGTTGTTCGGCGGCTGTGCCGCTCGCGCGCAACTATACCCCGACCCGTACCCGGGTTTGGGTAACAAGGCGTGACAGGCCGCGCAGGCATCAGGCTGGTCAATGGCACGACAATGCCAAGCGCCATGAGCTTGCCGGCCGGCCGGCTGCGGTCCTAGCATGGTCGTTCGCAGTGCAATGCGGCGGCAGGAACCGGGCGGCGAAGGACGGTTCAGATGATCGTCGCGTTCGCCAAACTTTCCGCAGCGGGCCTGCCGCTACGATGCCCGAGGAGACTGCCATGCAACTCAAAGACACCGCGCTGTTCCGCCAGCAGGCCTATATCGATGGCGCCTGGCTGGATGCCGACAGTGGCCAGACCATCAGCGTGAACAACCCGGCCACCGGCGAGATTCTCGGTACGGTGCCGAAGATGGGCGCCGCCGAAACCCGCCGCGCCATCGATGCCGCCGAGCGGGCGCTGCCGGCCTGGCGTGATCTGACCGCCAAGGAGCGCTCGCAGAAGCTGCGTCGCTGGTTCGAGCTGCTGATGGAGAATCAGGACGACCTGGGTCGGCTGATGACGCTGGAGCAGGGCAAGCCGTTGGCCGAAGCCAAGGGCGAGATCGCCTATGCGGCGTCCTTCATCGAGTGGTTCGCCGAGGAAGCCAAGCGCATCTACGGCGACACCATCCCCGGTCACCAGAAGGACAAGCGCATCCTCGTCATCAAGCAGCCGATCGGCGTGACCGCGGCGATCACCCCGTGGAATTTCCCGGCGGCGATGATCACCCGCAAGGCCGGCCCGGCGCTGGCGGCTGGTTGCACCATGGTGATCAAGCCCGCCTCGCAGACGCCGTTCTCGGCGCTGGCGATGGTCGAGCTGGCCGAGCGCGCCGGGATTCCCAAGGGCGTGCTCAGCGTCGTCACCGGCTCGGCCGGTGACATTGGCAACGAGCTGACCGCCAACCCCAAGGTCCGCAAGATTTCCTTCACCGGCTCCACCGAAGTGGGCGCCAAGCTGATGGAGCAGTGCGCGCCGGGGATCAAGAAGGTGTCCCTGGAGCTGGGCGGCAACGCGCCATTTATCGTCTTCGATGATGCCGACCTGGACGAGGCGGTGAAGGGCGCCATGCAGTCCAAGTACCGCAACGCCGGGCAGACCTGTGTATGCGTCAACCGCATCTATGTGCAGGACGGCGTGTATGACGCCTTTGCCGAGAAATTCCAGGCGGCGGTGGCCAAGCTGCGGGTCGGCAACGGCCTGGAAGAGGGCACCGACATCGGCCCGCTGATCGATGATCGTGCCGCCAGCAAGGTCCGCGAGCATATCGAGGATGCCGTCGCCCAAGGTGCGCGACTGGTGGCAGGCGGTCAGGCTCATGCAATGGGTGGCAGCTATTTCGAGCCCACCGTGCTGGTGGACGTGCCGGACAGTGCCAAGGTGGCCAAGGAAGAAACCTTCGGCCCGCTGGCGCCGCTGTTCCGCTTCAAGGACGAGGCCGAGGCGATCGCCAAGGCCAACGACACCGAGTTCGGCCTGGCCTCCTACTTCTATGCCCGCGATCTTGGTCGGGTGTTCCGCGTCGCCGAGGCGTTGGAGTACGGCATGGTCGGCATCAACACCGGACTGATCTCCACCGAAGTGGCGCCGTTCGGCGGTGTGAAATCCTCGGGCCTTGGCCGCGAGGGCTCCAAGTACGGCATCGAGGACTACCTGGAGATCAAGTATCTCTGCATGGGTATCTGAGCGACCTGCGACAGCTAGCCTCAGGGTCAGAGGCTGGCTGTATGCCATCAGTCCGTGCAGAATCGCGCCCCCATTGGCGCGATTCTCGTCTCGAGGATCTCTCGCCATCGACCTACCCCGTCGCTAGGCTGTGGTGACATCTCCAGCGAGCCGTGCAGTGAGCCTCTCTGCCCAAGTTTCCTTCGTTCTGGTTGCCTACAACGAGCCCTGGCGCGCGGACCAGCTTTGTCAGCTGGTGCGCGAACTGCGCCCCGGTATGCGTGTGCAACCCGCGGCGGACGGGCATGCCGCGCTGGAGCTGTGCAAGCGTCAGGTGCCCAGCCTGTTGATCATCGATGGTGAGCTGGAAGGTCTCGATGGTCGCCAGCTGTTGCGTGAACTGCGTCGTCACGGCCCGACCCAGCGCCTGCCCTGCGTGCTGATCAGCGCGCGTACCGATACCGCCAGCGTCCGCACCGTGCTGCCTTTGGCGCCCGCCGCGTACCTGGGCAAACCCTACGATCTCGACGACCTGCGCCAGCGGCTGGACAGGTTGCTGCCGCGCTCGGCCGGACGTGCCGGGGTAACGACGCCTGCTCCGGCAGACACTGTGGAGAGCTTTCTCGAGCGCATGCGCCCGCATAACCGCGGCGCGCCGCTGCAGGAGGCGGTGCTGGTCGCCCTGCAGCGCCTGCAAGGCGGTGATCAGGATTTTGCCGAGCTCGAAGAGCTACTGACCCGCGATCCGCAGGTCACGGCCCGGCTGATCAGCGTCGCCAGCAATGGCTCGGCGCAGCCGGCGGCGCCCTGCCTCGGCCTGGCGCAGGCGAGACGTCAGCTCGGTGCGGCGCGCAGTCTGCAATTGGTGACCGAGCTGGCCCTGCAACACAACGCGCGGTTGCCCGAGCCTCGCCTCGCCGAGCTTGCCGGCCAGCTCGGTCATCAGGCGCTGCGCACGGCACGGCTGGCGAGCTGGCTGGCGCGCCAGCTGAAGCTGGATGTCGAGCTCTGTTTCAGCGCCGGGCTTTTGCAGAACATCGGCGAGCTGGCGCTGCTGCGCAGCCTGCAGGAATGGCTCGACAGTGGCGGCGCGCTGGATGAAGCGGATCTGCAACGCTGCCTGCGCGAGCGCGCGGCCGGCTTCGGCTCGGCACTGCGGGCACAGTGGGCGCTGCCGCTGGAGCTGCGCCAGGTAATCAGCGCCTACTACGCGCTGGGTGCCGGTGTCCTGCGCCGCGAAGCGCTGGTACTCAACCTGACGCGGCTGCTGATCGAACTGCCCGCCGATGCCGAGCCGGCCAGTCTGGCCGGCGAGCGAACGGTGCGCCTGCTGCGCATCGATCCTGATCTGCTGGCGCGCGCGCCTCGCCATGCCGTCGCGGGCTAGCCTGCTTCTGATCCGACATTCCCTGTATTGATAGCCGCGACCGATCGCCCCTGGGTCGCGCACCATCCCTTGTCTGGCGCGGCTCTGCGCCTTCTTTTCGCGCGAATGCGCTGGCCGTGTGGTGCTATCGACACGCGGAAATGAGTCATTTATTCTGCAGTGCGAAACATGATTCCGTGAAATTACAATTCCAATCAGCATTTCACAAAGCGGAGGCCAGTCATGACAGATGTCGTACGGCTCGAAGTTCAGGGCGATATCGCGCTGATCACGGTCAACAATCCACCGGTCAACGCTCTCGGCCAGGCGGTGCGCGAGGGGCTGCTGAAGGCCTTTCAGCGTGCCGAAGCGGACCAGCAGGTGCGCGCCGTGGCGCTGGTGTGCGAGGGCAACACCTTTATCGCCGGCGCTGACATCAAGGAATTCGGCAAGCCGCCGCAGGCGCCGAGCCTGCCCGAGGTGATCGAGATCATCGAGGGCTGCAGCAAGCCGAGCGTCGCCGTCATTCATGGCACCGCGCTCGGTGGCGGGCTGGAAGTCGCGTTGGGCTGTCATTACCGCATCGCCCGCAAGGACGCCAAGGTCGGCCTGCCGGAAGTGAAGCTGGGTTTGTTGCCGGGCGCCGGCGGCACCCAGCGGCTACCGCGTCTGGCCGGTGTCGAGAAGGCACTGGAGATGATCGTCAGCGGCACGCCAATCAGTGCTGCCGAGGCGGTCGAGCACAGCATCGTCGACGAGCTGTTCGAGGGTGATCTGGTGAACGCTGGCCTGGCCTATGCCCGTCGTATGGTCGATGAAGGCCGCGCACCGCGACGCACTGGCGAGCAGACCAGAGGCCTTGAGGGCGCCGACAACGAGGCGCTGATTCGCGCCAAGCACGCTGAAGTGGCCAAGCGCATGCCGGGGCTGTTCTCGCCGTTGCGTTGCATCGCGGCGGTCGAGGCGGCCACCAAGCTGCCGTTGGCCGAAGGCCTCAAGCGCGAGCGTGAACTGTTCGCCGAGTGCCTGAACTCGCCACAGCGTGGTGCTCTGGTTCATTCGTTCTTCGCCGAGCGTCAGGCCGGCAAGATCAACGATCTCTCGGCAGACGTGAAACCTCGCTCGATCAACACAGCCGCGGTGATCGGTGGCGGCACCATGGGTGTCGGTATCGCGCTGAGCTTCGCCAATGCCGGGGTGCCGGTGAAGCTGCTGGAAATCAATGAGCAAGCCCTGCAACGCGGCCTGCAGCGCGCCCGTGACACCTACGCGGCGAGCGTCAAACGCGGCAGCCTGACCGAGGATGCGATGGAGCAGCGCCTCGCGCTGATCACCGGCGTCACCGACTACGCCGCCCTGGCCGATGCCGACGTGGTGGTCGAGGCGGTGTTCGAGGACATGGGTGTCAAGCAGCAGGTCTTCGAGCAACTGGACGCCGTGTGTAAGCCGGGCGCGATTCTCGCCTCCAATACGTCGTCACTCGATCTGAACGCCATCGCCGCCTTCACCAAACGTCCCGAGGACGTGGTCGGCCTGCATTTCTTCAGCCCGGCCAACGTCATGCGCCTGCTGGAAGTGGTGCGCGGCGATAAGACCAGCGATGAAGTGCTCGCCACCGCCATGGCGATCGGCAAGCAGCTGAAGAAGGTCTCGGTGGTGGTCGGCGTCTGCGACGGCTTCGTCGGCAACCGCATGGTCTTCCAGTACGGGCGGGAGGCGGAATTCCTGTTGGAGGAGGGCGCCACGCCGCAGCAGGTCGACGCTGCGCTGCGCAACTTCGGTATGGCCATGGGACCGTTTGCCATGCGCGACTTGTCTGGTCTCGACATCGGCCAGGCGATCCGCAAGCGCCAGCGCGCAACCCTGCCGGCGCACCTGGATTTCCCCACCGTCTCCGACAAGCTTTGCGCCGCCGGCATGCTGGGGCAGAAGACCGGTGCCGGCTACTACCGCTACGAGCCGGGCAACCGCACGCCGCTGGAGAACCCCGAACTCGTGCCTATGCTGGAAGCAGCGTCTCGAGAAAAGGGCATCGAGCGAAAGGCGCTGGACGAGCAGTACATCGTCGAGCGGACCATCTTCGCGCTGGTTAACGAGGGCGCGAAGATCCTTGAAGAGGGCATTGCCCAGCGCTCCAGTGATATCGACGTCATCTACCTCAACGGCTACGGCTTCCCGGCCTTCCGCGGCGGGCCGATGTTCTATGCCGACAGCGTCGGCCTGGACCGAGTGCTGGCGCGGGTCAAGGAGCTGCACGCACGTTGCGGCGACTGGTGGAAGCCGGCGCCATTGCTGGAAAAACTGGCCGCCGAAGGCCGCACCTTCACCGAATGGCAGGCCGGGCAATGAACGCGACCCGCCTGCAATCCGAACGCACCATGAGGACTTTCCCATGAACGTCAACTACACGGCCGAAGAGCTCGCCTTCCGCGATGAAGTACGCGCCTTTCTGAAAAGCGAGCTGCCGGCGGACATCGCCGCCAAGGTCAAGCTCGGCAAGCACATGTCCAAAGCGGATCACGAGCGCTGGCAGCAGATCCTGGTCAAGCGCGGCTGGTATGCGCCGGGCTGGCCGGTGGAGCTGGGCGGCACCACCTGGGGCCCGGTCGAGAAGCACATCTTCGACGAGGAGTGCTCGGCCTTCGGCGCGCCGCGTACCGTGCCCTTTGGCGTCAACATGGTCGCCCCGGTGATCATCAAGTTCGGCACCCAGCAGCAGATCGACCATTACCTGCCGCGCATCCTCTCCGGTGAGGACTGGTGGTGCCAGGGCTATTCCGAGCCCGGTGCCGGCTCCGACCTGGCCAGCCTGAAGACCCGCGCCGTACGCGACGGCGACCATTATGTGGTGAACGGCCAGAAGACCTGGACCACCCTCGGCCAGCACGCCAACATGATTTTCTGCCTGGTGCGCACCGACCCCGAAGCCCAGCAGCAGCGCGGCATCAGCTTCCTGTTGATCGACATGAAAAGCCCGGGCATCAGCGTGCGGCCGATCATCACCCTGGACGGCGACCACGAGGTCAACGAAGTCTTCTTCGACAACGTCCGCGTGCCGGTGGAGAACCTAGTCGGCGAGGAAAACCAGGGCTGGACCTGCGCCAAGTACCTGCTGACCCACGAGCGCACGGGCCTGGCCGGCATCGGCTCTTCGAAGGCGGTGTTGGCGCATCTGAAGCGCATCGCGATGAAGGAAGTCTGCGACGGCAAGCCGATGCTTGAAGACCCGCTGTTCCGCGCTCAGGTCGCGGAGGTCGAGATGCAGCTGATGGCCATCGAGATGAGCACCCTGCGCATCCTCGCCGCGGCGAAGGAAGGCGGCGTGCCCGGTGCCGAGTCGTCGATTCTCAAGGTCAAGGGCACCGAGATTCGCCAGGCGATCACTCACCTGTTGCGCAAGGTTATCGGGCCGTACGCGCTGCCGTTCCTCGAAGAAGAGCTGCAGCTGGGCTATGACGGCGAGCTGCTGCATGCCGACTACAGCGCGTCGCTGGCAGGCGACTACTTCAACATGCGCAAGCTGTCGATCTTCGGCGGCTCCAACGAAATCCAGAAGAACATCGTCTCGAAGATGATTCTCGAGCTGTAAGGGGGCACCGCAATGGACTTCAAACTGACTGAAGAGCAGCAAATGCTGCAAGACACCGCGGCGCGCCTGGTGCGCGACGCCTACCCGTTCGAGCAGCGCGAGAAATTCAGCGAGTCGGAGCTGGGCTTCTCCACCGAGTTCTGGGGGCAACTGGGCGAGCTGGGCCTGACCGCCGTACCGTTCGCCGAAGAGATCGGCGGCTTTGGCGGCGGCGGCGTGGAAACCATGCTGGTAATGACCGAGCTGGGCCGCGGCCTGACGCTGGAGCCGTATCTGCAATCGGTTATCTATGGCGGCGGCCTGCTCAGCCAGCTGGGCAGCGACGCGCAGAAAGAGGATCTGCTACCGCAGGTCGCGGCCGGTTCGCTGCAACTGGCTGTGGCCTTCGACGAGCCGCAGAGCCACTACAACCTCCACGACGTACAGACCAAGGCCGAGGCGGTCGACGGCGGCTATCGCCTGTCCGGGCGCAAGGCCGTGGTGATTGGCGGGCACAGCGCCGGCAGGATCATCGTCTCGGCGCGCACCGCCGGCGATAGCCGCGACGAAACCGGCATCAGCCTGTTCCTCGTCGATCCGAACGCCCAGGGCGTGAGCCGTCGCGTCTACCCGACCATCGACGGGCGCAAGGGCTGCGAGCTGTTCCTCGACAACGTGCAGGTCGGTGCTGACGCGCTGCTTGGCGAGATCGGCAATGCACTGCCTGCCCTGCGCTACCAGCAAGGCCGCGCCATCGCCGCGCAGTGCGCCGATGCGCTGGGCAGCATGGACGAAGCCTGCAAGCTGACCCTGGATTACCTGAAGACGCGCAAACAGTTCGGCGTGCCAATCGGTAAGTTCCAAGTGCTGCAGCACCGCATGGTGGACATGCAGACCGAGCTGGAGCAGGCCACCAGCATGGCGATCCTCGCCGCGACCTTTGCCGACGGCGAAGATAACGACGAGCGTAGTCGCATCATCGCCGCCGCCAAATACATCTGCGCCCGCGCCGCACGCAAGGTGGCCGAGGAAGCGATCCAGCTGCACGGCGGCATCGGCATGACCTGGGAATACAACCTCGCCCACCACGCCAAGCGCCTGGTGATGATCGCCCACCAGTTCGGTGACGACGACCACCATCTGAAGGCGTACGCCAAGTTGATGCAGGTGGCGTAACGCGCCAATCGCGACACACGACCGGGCCTCTGTGGCCCGGTTTTGCTTTGCAGAGATAGGGTCAGGTGCTTAGCCGACTGCGGGCAGGTGTGGCGGGGCATCGTCTTCACTTCTGTAGGGCGGCGTTCCGCTTCAGCTCGCGCCAGCAACCAAACGGTGGGCTGAAGCCCACCCTACGGCGCTGCGCGCAAGGTGGCAGTCTCGTAGGGTGGAAGACGGCGAAGCCTCTTCCGCCGTTGCGTGCCACTCGGGGCGTGCCATGGCCGGCACGCTCGCGAGGTGATCGTTCACACCGGTGGCAGTTCGTAGGGTGGATGTCGCTTTTCAAATCCACGCGGTTGGGTCGGCACCCGTGGATCGGTGGATCGGTGGATCGGTGGGGCGGTGGATCGGTGGATCGGTGAAGCGCGATCCACCCCGCGCCTGGCGTCCCGCGTCCGATCAGGCCGGTTTCGCCTCTACCTCGGCTGGCGCCGCACCCTGCGGCTTCCATTCCTGCAAGCGATCCAGGCTGCCGCGGTAGTGCTTGAGCCCCATGCCGAGCAGGATCATCGCGCCGACAAGGGCGATGCCGGTGACGATCAGCAGCGAATAGCGCAGGGCGTTGTCGTCGCCGAAGACGAAATCGGTGCCCAGCGCCACCGCGGTCGGGCCAATGCCCAGGCCGACCATGGTGATGACGAACAGGTATACCGCCGACGCCTGGCCGCGCATGGAGTTGGGCATGATCTCCTGGATCGCCGCCGGGCCCACGCCGAAGGGCATGGCGATGGTGAAGACGTGCAGGGCGATCAGCGCCAGCGCCAGTTCGCCGGTGCCGGCCAGGTAGGCGAGGTTGAGCGGGAGGGTCAGCGCAGCGGAGATGATGCCGACGCGCAGCGGCGCGTCGCGATAACCGCGGCGGTGCAACAGGTCCGACAGCCGCCCGCCGGCGATGATGCCGATCGAGCCGGCCACTGCCACCACCGAGCCGTAGAGCACGCCGACGTCGCTGGCCGACCAGCCGTAGGTGCGGATGAAGAACGTCGGAATCCACGCCGAACTGCCGTAGGCGGCGAACGCCAGGCAGGCGAAGCCGAAGTTGTGACAGAGCACGGTGCGACGGTTCTGGCGGATGTAGCCGGCCACTTCGCTCAACGGCACCTCGACGCCGGCGCCGACGCCCTTGCGCGACGGCTCGCGGATCAGCAAGAGCACGGCGGTGAAGAGCACACCGGCCGCGCCGAGTACGAGGAAGATCAGCTGCCACGGGCGCACCATGCCGAGCATCGGCAGCTCCACATCGCCCTGTGCGGAGGCGAACTTGACCACCAGTCCGCCGAGCAGAAAGGCCAGGCCTGAGCCGATGTAGATGCCCATCGAATAGACGCTCATCGCGGTGCCGCGCAGCTTTGGCGGAAAGCTGTCGGCGATCAGCGAATAGGCCGAGGGCGATAGCGCCGCCTCGCCGACACCGACGCCGATGCGGAACACGAGGAACTGCCAGAAGGTCTTGGCCGTGCCGCACAGCGCGGTCATCAGGCTCCACACCAGCACACCGATGGCGATGATGCCGCGGCGGCTCTTGCGGTCGGCCAGGCGCCCGATGGGCACGCCGCAGATGGTGTAGAACACCGCGAAGGAGAAGCCCATCAGCAGGCTCATGTGGGTGTCGGTGATGTCCAGATCGCGGCGGATCGGTTCGACCAGCAGGTTGAGAATCTGCCGGTCAACGAAGGACAGCACGTAGGCGAGCATGAGGATGGCGACCGTGACCCAGGCGCGGGCACTCGAGGGGTAGCCGTTATTGTTGTTGTGCATGGCAAGGCTCCATTGGCGAGGAGGGCTGTAACCAGCCCATCCTCACTTTTGTCGGAGATCAGCCATACGGCAAGGTGAATAACCCTCGCATATGTTTCGAAATATGCTAGCAGTGTTCCGCTCTGCGAAACCGATAGTTAGGAGTCACGCCACCGTTTGTTGTTGACCCGGCATCAGCTCTGGCAACAAGCGGGGCGTCCAGAGGCTGTCGGCGAAACCGCGACGGAAGAAGCCGAAGTGGCCGATCCGCGTGGCGCCGATTTCCGCGGGCGCGATGCGCTGCATGGTTTTTGGTGCCGAGCTGTAGAAGCCATGCAGGGATTCGGTGTTGCGCGCCGACATCATTTCGTCGTCGCTGAAGGACAGCGAAGTCAGGGGTGTGCGCACGGCTGCGAAGGCCTGGCGCATGGGCTCGCCCTCGACACCGACCAGGTAGTCCGGATGAAGACACCAGCGCCGCCACTGGCGAATCACCCCGGCGGGCAGGTCGCCGACCGCCCCGATGCGTCCGCCCGGGAAGTAGCCGGCCACCGCGGTCAGCACGGGCGCCAGGCCATGCCAGAGCAGCCAGGCCTTGTTGCGGATCTGCGGACTGTTCTCGCGCCAGTAGCCGCTGCCGGCGGCGATGGTGACGATGCGGGTCAGGCACTCATGGCCTTTGACCAGCGGCAGGATCTGCGCCCCGACACTGTGGCCGATCCAGTAAAGCGGCAGCTCACCGGCGGCCTCGGCGGCCCTGGCCAGCACCGCGCTGCAGTCGTGGCGCGCCCAGTCGAGTATGTCGACGTTCAACTGGCGAAGCGGCACCCGCCGTGAGCGCCCCATGCCCAGATAATCGAAGGTCACCGCCAGGTAGCCCTGGCCGGCCAGCCAGGTGGCGAAGTCGGTATAGAAGCGCTGCGGCACGCCCATCGCCGGCGCGATCAGCACGACGCCGCATGGCGGGCTGCTCGGCTGATACCAGTGGCTGGACAGGGCGTGGCCGTTGCCGTTGTCGATGGAGCGTTCTTCAACCTGTATCGTCGCCATCTTGTTGTTCTCCGCGCTTCTGCGATTGCTGCGATCGGTGCAGTATACGAAGGGTAGAAGATAATTCTAGAAAATTATTCTAGTTCAGACTGGAGGCCGGATGGCCCGTAGTAGCCGCAAGCAGGAAATCCTTCAGGCCGCACTCGCCTGTTTCACCGAGTTCGGTGTCGAGGCGACCACCATCGAGATGATTCGTGATCGCTCCGGCGCCAGCATCGGCAGCCTCTATCACCACTTCGGCAATCGCGAGCGGATCATCGCCGCGCTGTATCTGGAAGGCATCGGCGAGTATGCCGCGTTGCTCGAAGCCGGGCTGATCGAGACGCTGGATGCCGAGGCCTGCGTCCGGCTGTTCGTCACCAGCTATATCGACTGGGTGGTGGCCAATCCGGACTGGGCGCGTTTCGTCCTGCACAACCGCGGGCGGGTCGAGGCCGGGGAGATGGGCGAACGGCTGCGCGAGGTCAATCGCGCCCACGGTGAGCGGGTCGGAGCGATTCTGCGGCGGCATCGCGAAAGCGGGGCGTTCCGGCGGATGCCAGGCGACTGCTTCCTGGCAGTGGTGATCGGCCCCTGCCACGACATGGCGCGTAACTGGCTGGCGGGACGCTCCCGTACCGCGCTGGCCGACTGCCGCGAGCTGCTCGCGGAAATCGCCTGGGCCAGCGTCAGGGCCTGACGATCAGACGCCGAGGCTCTCGATATCGCGGGCGAGCATTTCCAGCTGGTGGGCCAGCGAGTTCTTCAGGGTGTCCTCGCTGAGCTGGAATGACGGCGCGCCACAGGTGAGCGCCATGATGCTGCCGTCGGCCAGGTGCAGCGGCACACCGGCGGCCATCACGTTGCGGTCCCAGTCGCCGAGCGACAGGCAGAAGCCGTGACGGGCGAATTCCTCGAACGACGCCTGCAGCGAGTCGCGGATCGCCGCCCAGCCATCCCCATACTTGGCGGCCAGAGCGGCCATCAGATGCTCGCGTTCCTTCTCGGGGGTGGCGGCGAGAAAGGCGCGCCCGGCGGCGGTGGTGGCCAGCGGCAGGCGCACGCCGGCGTCCATGCGCAGGGTGGTGACCTCGGCCGGGCGGCAGTTTTCCACGTAGATCATCGACAGCCGGTCGCGGCAGGTCAGACCCACGGTGGTGTTGGTGCGGCGGGCGAATTCGTCCATGTACGGCTTGGCCAGCTGGCGCACCCGCAGGTTGGAGACGTAGGCGTAGCCCAGCGCCAGCACGCCGGAGTCGAGCTGGTATTTCTCCAGCTGCTGCGAATAGCTGAGGTAGCCGAGCTTGGTCAGCGTGTAGGTCATGCGCGACACCGTGGGCTTGGGTAGCCCGGTGATGCGTGCGATGTCCTGGTTGCCCATCACCACCGAGCCATGGGTGAAGGCACGCAGCACGTCCAGCCCACGGGCCAGGGCCTCGACGAACTTGCGATCCTTGGGGGTGCCGGTGTCTTCGATGTCGTCGCTCATGGTCTCGGTCTTTCTGGCTAGTGGGCAGCGGGGGCGAACGATAGCAGATCGCCCGATCGCGAGCAGTGCGGCCAATGGCGATCATTGCGAGGTGAAAATCGATCGTCTAGTATCGGATTCGACATCCAGTTTCGCACAGTAAAACAATAATTCATTTTGGAGAATGTCGATGTCCGCTTCCGTGCAAGGCTACGTGGCTGCCGAACTGGCCCGTGGCGGCTACCAGAACGTCCATGACCTCTTGACCCTGGCCTGCGCCAAGCACCCGCAGCGCACGGCGTTTTCCTGTGGCGACGACCACCTCACCTACGCCGAGCTGGGCAGCCTTGCCGACGCGTTCGCACGCTACCTGCGGCATCACGCTGGACTGCAACCCGGCGACCGGCTGGCGCTGCAGTTGCCCAACTCGTTGCAATATCCCATCGCCGTGTTTGGCGCACTCAAGGCAGGGCTGGTGATCGTCAATACCAATCCGCAATACACCGCCGCCGAGGCGCGCCATCAGTTCCGCGACTCCGGCGCCAGGGCGATTCTGGTGCTCGACCGGCTGTTGCCGCTGATGCGGGCGGTACAGGCCGACACCGCACTGGAACGGATCATCCTCACCAGCGTCGAGGATCTGCAGGCGCCGGTCTATGACAGCCTGGAGCCGGCAACAGAGCGCTTCATGCAGGCGCTGCGGCTGGGTGAACAGAGCCCGGCGCTGGACTGCGTGGTCGGGCTCGAGCGGCTGGCGCTGCTGCAATACACCGGCGGTACCACCGGTGTGTCCAAGGGCGCGATGCTCAGTCACCGCAACCTGCTGGCCAACGTGCTGCAGACCATCGAGCTGTTCGACAAGCCGGGCCTGCTGGAGCCGGAGAAGGATGTGCGCATCGCGCCGTTGCCGCTGTATCACATCATGGCTTTCGCCACGAACTGCCTGAGCTCGGTGGGCATGGGGCTGCACACCGTGTTCATTCGCGACGGGCGCAACCTGGACGAAACCATCGGCGCCATGCAGCGTCACCCATTCAGCCTGCTCAGCGGCATCAACACGCTGTTTGTCGGTCTGATGAACCACCCGCAATTTCGCAGCATCGATTTCTCGCACCTCAAATGGGCGACCTCCGGCGGTGCGCCGCTCAACAGCGAGGTCGGGCGTCGCTGGCAGGCACTGACCGGTGCGCCGATCCGCGAAGGTTTCGGCCTGACCGAGGCATCGCCGGTTGTGGCGACCGGTACTCAGCTGAGCCCCTACCGCGAGGGCTACATCGGCCAGGCGCTGATCGACACCGAGCTGCGCACCGTGGACGACGACGGCAACGACGTACCGGCGGAGATGCCGGGCGAGCTCTGGCTGCGCGGGCCGCAGGTGATGCGAGGCTACTGGCAGCGACCGGAGGAGACGGCCAAAGTGATCACCGCGGACGGCTGGCTCAAGACCGGTGACATCGCGCTGCTGGATGCCGAGGGTTTCGTGAAGATCGTCGATCGCAAGAAGGACATGATCCTGGTGTCCGGCTTCAACGTGTTCCCCAACGAGATCGAGGATGTGCTGATGCAGCACCCGTCGGTACGTGAATGCGTGGCGGTGGGCATTCCGGATGCGCGCAAGGGCGAGGCGGTGAAGGTCTTCGTCAGCCTGCGGGAGGCGACCGATGATCAGACCCTGCTCGCGCACTGCCGCCAGTTCCTGACCGGTTACAAGCTGCCGAGCGCCATCGAGATCCGCGACGAGCTGCCGAAGACGGCGGTGGGAAAGCTGCTGCGCCGCCAGCTGCGTGACGAGGCGCGGGCAGCGGCGAGCTGATCGCTGCCTATATATATGTAGCGAGGCGACGAGCGGGGCTGTTGCAGCAAGCGCCCCACAAGCCTGTCGGCGGGCTTCGAGAGCCCAGCGCAGCCGGGCGGAAAAAACAATCCGCGCTTGTTGCTCAGGGGGCTTTCTGATATAAAGCAGCGCTCTTTTCTAGGGGCCCGGTATCTTCGCTCGCAGCGTGGCCGGTAAGACCCCCATGAATCGTGGCGCTGAGCGCCGAACTGACAAGTGAATTCAAGCGGCCAACCCATGCCGGGTTGGGCATGTGGTTTTAGAGGGCTGAGGCATGTCGAGAGTCTGTCAAGTTACCGGTAAGGGTCCGGTAACCGGGAACAACATTTCCCACGCAAACAACAAAACCCGTCGTCGTTTCCTGCCGAACCTGCAGCATCATCGCTTCTGGGTCGAGTCTGAGAACCGCTTCGTGCGTCTGCGCCTGAGTGCCAAAGGCATGCGCATCATCGACAAGCGTGGCATCGACGTCGTTCTGGCCGAGCTGCGCGCCCGCGGCGAAAAGGTTTAAGGAGAGCAATCATGCGTGACCTGATCCGTTTGGTGTCCAGCGCCGGTACCGGCCACTTCTACACCACCGACAAGAACAAGCGCACCACCCCCGACAAGATCGAAATCAAGAAATTCGATCCGGTCGTTCGCAAGCACGTGATCTACAAGGAAGCCAAGATCAAGTAATTGGTGCGACACGCGTAGCGTGTCTCCGAACCGAGGTGTCATGTCATCTTGGTGGATTTCTGGAAGGAATCCAAATGCTTAGAGCGTTGCTCTAAGAAACAAAACATACCCACGTAGCCGAGTCTGAAAGCTATGGGTCGCAGCGGCGGCTGGCTTAACCTAAGCTCATTTAGCATTCGGAAGAATGAGCGGTCATCGTAATCGATGATGGATGCCTACTTGTAGGAGGTCGAAATGGATCAGCAAACGTCCGGTTTGATCATTCTTGCCATGATTGTTGTCGTAATGGGCGGGACAGGGCTTTATGCCTTGTTGCCTGATATCAAGTGCAAGATGAAAAGACTCAGGCAAAAGCACATCTAGTTCGGCTGTAGTACCTATACCCACGCGGGGCGAGCCCCCGCTGGGGCTCCTCTCGCCTTAGAAAACGAGAGGCAATCACCTTGAGCAAGCTGGTCACCAGTCCTTGTTCACATCAACCGGAGACATGAGCGAAAGCTCTGTCTGTCATTGTCCAGCCATTGCCTGTACGGAACGGTAGCGGACTCGTTGTACGACCAACGACAGCCTAGGGAAACATGCGTCACTGGTAACGGTGGGGTGTGAAGCTTTCCCGACAATGTAGCCCCCGCGAGGGTGCGGTTCTGCCGTGAGGCAAGCCGTGGATGCTCGGAGCAGTACCGGGTTGAGGCGCTAGGCTGACTGGCATGGGCAACGTAAGTGAACTGCTGATAAACGTCGTTATGATCAAATTGCCAAAACTGCTGTTAGGCAATAACCAAAAGGTGCGTGGTCGGTTATCCCTGTCGATTATGGGGATACGTCGTCTTAGTACCACCGGCGAATAGGCAGGTCCTAAACCAGTCGTGTGACAGATAGGGAACGTGGTAAGCCCGTATTGCTGCCCTCGTGGCAGGTGAGCCGCAAGGCGAACTGTTGGCAGTGCGGGTATGGGATCGCAGAGAAAGCGAATGCCGGGCTGTAATGGTCCGGATAGGGGTTGGAACATTACCCCACGGGAAACCGGGCAGACTTCTGCGTGGTCTTTCGTCGCATGACGTCTGACTGACCCTGTCTCATGAATTTCAGGCTCGGCTTCATCGAGTCTTACCAAACCAACCCTGGCGGGATACGCGCTTCCCGTCAGGGGCCTGCGTGTGTCTTCCGCTTGGGATGGTTCAACCATCTTGAGAGGAAAGCAGCATGAGAGAGCTCAGCCAACAGGTCGGGTCTGCGCTTTCCGGCACTCCGCAGCAGTGGCACGACATCGACTGGTGTCGGGTTCAGCGGAACGTCCGGGGAATGCAGATACGGATTGCGAAGGCTTGTCGGGAAGGCAAATGGCGCAGGGTGAAAGCCCTGCAACGAATGCTGACCCGCTCGAAGTCGGCCAGATACTTGGCTGTACGACGAGTCACTGAAAACCAGGGTAAGCGCACGGCGGGAGTCGACCGCGTGCTCTGGGATACACCTGACGCCAAATGGAAAGCGGCAAATGGATTGAAGCGGCGCGGATACCAACCACGGCTTTTACGGCGTGTGTTCATTCCGAAGTCGAATGGGAAGGAGCGCCCTCTGGGCATCCCGACCATGACCGATAGGGCCATGCAGGCGTTGTACCTGCTGGCACTGGCGCCCATTGCAGAAACCAAAGGCGATCCGAACAGCTACGGCTTCAGGATCGAACGCTCGACGGCGGATGCAATGAGTCAGCTATTCACCTGTTTGTCCCAGAAAGCCTCGGCTCGATGGGTACTGGAGGCGGATATCGAAGGCTGCTTCGACCACATCAATCACCACTGGTTGGTCGCGAATATCCCCACGGATAAAGCGGTTCTCTGGAAATGGTTGAAGGTTGGTGTAATACACAAAGGCCAGCTACAGGCAACGGATGCCGGTACGCCACAAGGCGGGATCATCTCGCCGACCTTGGCAAATATGGTGCTGGACGGGCTGGAGTCAGGTCTCAAGCAGTATTTGGGACGGGCGAAGGCAAAGAGGCTGAAGATACATGTGGTGCGTTATGCGGATGATTTCGTGATTACTGGCGACTCTCCGGAGATGCTGGCAAATGAGGTCAAACCTTGGGTAGAGCAGTTCCTGGCGGTGCGCGGGCTGCGGTTGTCACCCGAGAAAACGCAGATCGTTCATATAGATCGAGGCTTTGACTTCCTGGGATGGAACTTCCGTAAGTATGACGGGAAGCTCCTGATCAAGCCGAGCAAGAAAAACGCGCAAGCGTTCTATCGCAAGGTGAGGGAAGCGATCAGCAGCAACAAGACGATGAGGCAGGATAATCTGATCCGCCTGCTCAATCCGATCTTGAAGGGCTGGGCGTTGTATCACCAGCCCGTGGTTGCCAAGCAGGCGTTCAGTCGTATGGATTTCCTGCTTTTTCAAGCGTTATGGCGTTGGGCGAAACGGCGGCACTCAAGGAAAAATCTCGAATGGATACGGAAGAAGTATTTCCGGACGAGCGAGAGCAAGAACTGGGTGTTTGCTGCCACGGTATTCACCGAGGAAGGGGGCAAGAAGGATTTTGTGCTGCATACCCTGTCGGAGACACCAATAGAGCGGCACATTAAGATCAACGGGGGAATACAACCCCTTTGATCCCTCGATGGAAGCAATGGGCGAGAAGCTGCGGATGGATCGGATGCTGAAAAAGCTGAAGTACCGAAAGCAGATCACAAGCCTGTACGTGAGCCAGAGAGGACGGTGTGTACTCTGTGGACAACCGATAACCAAGGAAACGGGATGGCACGACCATCACATCGTCCACCGCACGCAAGGCGGAAGCGATGCACTGGTCAACCGGGTGCTGCTGCACCCGAACTGCCATCAGCAGCTATAGCCGTGGCCTGACAGTGAGTAAGCCGGCTACTGCGGGGGCTTTGCTAAAGGCTTGAGCCGTATGCGCTGAAAGGCGCACGTACGGTTCTTAGGGGGAGGTGGGCCAGCAATGGCTCATCTCTACCCGACATCGGCCCCTTGAAGGAAAAACCCGCCATTCGGCGGGTTTTTTCGTTTCTGGGCCGGACATCGCGCATCGTTCGTCAGCGCTCCGGGTAATTTGACAAGAGTCATATGCTCCCCAAGGAAATTCGCTATCGTACGGGTTTCCCCTTTCTCCCACTTTCGGCACGAGGATGCGCAGCGCATGGCGAAGACGGACGGGCCCATCGCGGCAGACAGCAAGAGCACTTCCAGCATCGCCCTGCAGGCGGCTTCCGAGGACATCTGGTCGCAGAAATACCGCCTGAGCAGCAAGGACGGTACGCCCATCGACCAGACCGTCGATGACACCTGGCAGCGAGTCGCCCGTGCCTTGGCCGACGTCGAACCGGCCAAGCAGCGCGAGCACTGGTACGAGCGCTTCCTCTGGGCGCTGCGCAATGGCGCCATCCCGGCCGGGCGGATCATTTCCAACGCCGGCGCGCAGGACTACAAGCCGGCCACCTCAACCATCAACTGCACCGTCTCCGGCTCGATCACCGACTCGATGGACGACATCCTCGGCAAAGTCCACGAGGCCGGGCTGACGCTCAAGGCCGGCTGCGGTATCGGCTACGAGTTCAGCACCTTGCGCCCGCGCGGCTCGTTCGTTTCCGGCGCCGGCGCGCACACCAGCGGCCCGCTGTCGTTCATGGATATCTTCGACAAGATGTGCTTCACCGTGAGTTCGGCCGGCGGCCGCCGCGGCGCGCAGATGGGCACCTTCGACGTCGGCCATCCGGACGTGCGCGAGTTCATCCGTGCCAAGCGCGAGGACGGCCGCCTGCGTCAGTTCAACCTGAGCCTGCTGATCACCGACGAGTTCATGCAGACCGTCGAGGCCGACGGCGAGTGGCCGCTGATCTTCCCGGTGCATGCCAAGGAAGCCGCCGAGCTGGATCTGGCCGACGATGCCCAGGTGGTCTGGCGCGAATGGCCGGTGCACGACGGCTACATCGTGCGCGACGATGGCCTGGTGGCCTGCAAGATCTACGGGCGGGTCAAGGCGCGGCATCTGTGGGACATGATCATGGTCTCCACCTACGACTACGCCGAGCCCGGCTTCATCCTCATCGACCGGGTCAACCAGCTGAACAACAACTGGTGGTGCGAGGCGATCCGCGCGACCAACCCCTGCGGTGAGCAGCCGCTGCCGCCATACGGCTCCTGCCTGCTGGGCTCGATCAACCTGACCCATTTCGTCATCGACCCGTTCGGCGTCGAAGCGCGCTTCGACTGGGACAAGTACCGCGAAGTGGTGCGCGTCTTCACCCGCATGCTGGACAACGTCGTCGAGATCAACGGCCTGCCGCTGGAGCAGCAGCGCCACGAGATCGAGAGCAAGCGCCGCCACGGCATGGGCTTCCTCGGTCTCGGCTCGACCCTGACGTTGCTCAAGCTGCGCTATGGCAGCTCGGAAGCCTGCGTGTTTACCGAGGAAGTCGCCCGCGAGATGGCGCTGGTCGGCTGGGAGCAGGCGCTGGAGCTGTCCAAGGAAAAGGGCCCGGCACCGTTGCTGAGCCAGACCTTCGAAGTTACCGCCGAAATGCTGCGCAAGCGTCCGGAAATGGCCAAGGACGGTTACAAGGTCGGCGACCAGATTTCCGGTCGCGTGCTGCATGCCAAGTATTCGCGTTACATGCAGAAGATCGCCGAGTACGCGCCCGAGCTGATCGAGGCGCTGGCTGAGCAGGGCGCGCGCTTCACCCACCACAGCTCGATCGCGCCTACCGGCACCATCAGCCTGAGCCTGGCCAACAACGCCTCCAACGGCATCGAGCCGAGCTTCGCCCATCACTATTCGCGCAACCTGATCCGACCTGGCCGCAAGGCCAAGGAGAAGATCGAGGTGTTCAGCTACGAGCTGCTGGCCTATCGCACGCTGATCAATGAGCGCGCCAAGCCGGGATCCGACGAGCCGGGCGAGAAGCTGCCGGACTACTTCATCACCGCCGATGACGTCAGTCCGACCCAGCACGTGGATATCCAGGCCGCCGCGCAACGCTGGGTCGATTCGTCGATCTCCAAGACCGCCAACGTGCCGACCGACTACCCGTTCGAGGCGTTCAAGGACATCTACCGCTATGCCTGGCGCCAGGGCCTCAAGGGCTGCACCACCTTCCGCTTCAACCCGGCGGCCTTCCAGGGCGTGCTGGTCAAGGAGGCCGACCTGGAGAAGACCCTGTACCGCTTCACCCTCGAAGACGGCAGCGTGGTCGAGCTCAAGGGCAACCAGGAGGTCGAATATGACGGCGAGGTGAACACCGCCGCCAACCTGTTCGACGCCCTCAAAGAAGGCTACTACGGCAAGTACTGAAGCCGGCCCGCCAACCGTTTGGACGCCGGGCCGCGAGCACCGCCCGGCAGGAGAGATTGCACAATGACCGTAAAGATCACCCAGCGCATCAAGGGCTTCAAGGTCGTCGACGAGACCCTCGAGCGTCCCGCGACCGCCACCAGCGGCAGCGATGGCACGGCGAGCAAGGCCGTCCATGTGGTGGAGATGGACGAGAGCCTGCAGCGCCCGGAAACCCTGATCGGCATGACCTACAAGATCAAGTCGCCGCTGTTCGAACATGCGCTGTACGTCACCGTGAACGACATCGTGCTCAACGCCGGCACGCCGCACGAGCAGCGCCGGCCGTTCGAGATCTTCATCAACTCGAAGAACATGGACCACTTCCAGTGGATCGTCGCGCTCACCCGGATCATGTCCGCAGTGTTCCGCAAGGGCGGTGACTGCACCTTCCTCGTCGAGGAGCTCAAGGCGGTGTTCGATCCGCGTGGAGGCTACCTGAAGAAAGGTGGCGTCTACATGCCCTCGATCGTTGCCGAAATCGGCGCGGTGCTGGAGCGCCATCTGATTGCCATCGGCATGCTCGAAGGCCATGCCCTGGACGAAACCCAGCTCAAATACCTGGCCGAGAAGCGCGCCGCCTACGAGGCCAGCCAGGGTGCGGTGGCGGTGGAGCCGGGTGAAGGCTTCCCGGCCGGCGCGCAGCTGTGCAACAAGTGCAACACCCAGGCCGTGGTGCAGATGGATGGCTGCGCCACCTGCCTGAACTGCGGCAACTCCAAATGTGGCTGACCGCTCACGCGGTAGGATGAAAAAAAAGGCCCGGGCTGATGCCACGGGCCTTTTTCGTTGGCGCGAGGCGAGGCGCGCTCAGGTCACCACGCGATAGCAGGGCGTGTACGGCACGCCTCCCGGCAGTTTCATGCGGTGCTGCTCGACGAAGGCCTGCAAAAGCTTGTCCAGCGGCTGCATGATCGCCGCGTCGCCATGGATCTCGTAACGGCCGTACTGCTCGATGCGGCGAATGCCCTTGTCCTTGACGTTGCCGGCGACGATGCCGGAGAACGCCCGGCGCAGATTGGCGGCCAGCTCGTGGGCCGGCAGGTCGCGACGCAGCTGCAGGTTGGCCATCGCCTCGTGGGTGGGATCGAAGGGCCGCTGGAAGCCTTCCTCGATCTTCAACAACCAGTTGAAATGGAACGCGTCGTTGCGTTCGCGGCGGAAGCGGCGCACCTCGCGCAGGCCCTCGGTCATCTGCCGCGCCACCTCGGTGGGGTCGTTGAAGATGATCTGATAGCGCTGCTGCGCTTCTTCGCCGAGGGTGGCGCCGACGAAATCGTGCAGCTGC
Source organism: Pseudomonas sp. LM13 (assembly GCF_041381355.1). Classification (NCBI taxonomy): domain Bacteria; kingdom Pseudomonadati; phylum Pseudomonadota; class Gammaproteobacteria; order Pseudomonadales; family Pseudomonadaceae; genus Pseudomonas; species Pseudomonas sp. LM13. The sequence continues at coordinate 8,862 of NZ_JACBXH010000041.1, read as the reverse complement.
TGCAGATAGTCCGCTGCGTCGCTCGGGCCGGTGAGGATGACCGGGAAAGGCACGTCGCGATTGGCCGGGTGCAGCAGGATGCCGAGCAGGTAGAGGAACTCTTCGGCGGTGCCGACCCCGCCGGGAAAGATGATGATGCCATGGCCGACCCGGACGAAGGCTTCCAGGCGCTTCTCGATGTCCGGCAGGATCACCAGCTCGTTGACGATCGGGTTTGGCGCCTCGGCGGCGATGATGCCCGGCTCGGTCAGCCCCAGGTAGCGGCTGCCGACGCGGCGCTGCTTGGCATGGCCGATGGTGGCGCCCTTCATCGGACCCTTCATCACGCCGGGGCCGCAGCCGGTGCAGATATCCAGGCTGCGCAGCCCCAGTTCATGGCCGACGCGCTTGCTGTACTTGTATTCCTCGGTGCTGATCGAGTGGCCGCCCCAGCACACCACCATGTTTGGCTCGACACCCGGGCGCAGCGTGCGGGCATTGCGCAGCAGGTGGAAGACGTAGTCGGTGATGCCCTGCGAGCTGTCCAGGTCGATGCGTGCACTGCTCAGCTCGCTCTCGGTGTAGACGATGTCGCGCAGGGCACTGAACAGCATCTCGCGGGTGCTGGCGATCATCTCGCCGTCGACGAACGCATCGGCCGGTGCGTTGAACAGCTCCAGGCGCACGCCGCGGTCCTGTTGCAGGATGCGCACCTCGAAGTCTTCGTACGCCTCGAGAATGGTCTTGGCGTTATCGATGCGGGTGCCGGTGTTGAGGATGGCCAGCGCGCACTGGCGGAACAGCTTGTGGGTACTGCCGGAGCCGACTTCGCTCAGTTGCTGCACTTCGCGCTGGGAAAGCGTTTCCAGGCTGCCTTTGGGGCTCACCGAGGCATTGATTACGAGGGGTTGGGTCATTGATGGTTCCTGAATGCGATGGCCACGCCATCGAGGAGCTGATGCATCGAAACGGCGGCTGCGTAATCGCCGGCAGCAGGGGTTGGCCCAGCGTGCTGGCGACAGCGTATGTGACGACATCTTAACGCGAGGACATGGCAGCGGTGGCGATCCGCGTTCACCGTGCGAGCAGCAGCGCCGCCCGCTGGCCCGTGGTCCTGGTTCGACCGTCCCGGTGGGCGGCGGTTCGCCCTGCTGCGCGTCGTTCGTAGTAGCTCAGGTCCAGCCGTAGCGCACCAGGTGGAAGAAGATCGGCGCGGCGAAGCAGACCGAATCCAGCCGGTCGAGCATGCCGCCGTGGCCCTCGATCATGTGCCCCCAGTCCTTGACGCCACGGTCGCGCTTGATCGCCGACATCACCAGGCCGCCGAAGAAGCCCAGCAGGTTAAGCAGCAGCGCCATCAGGGCCGCCTGCCACCAGGCGAACGGGGTGATCCAGAACAGCGCCGCGCCGATCAGCGTCGCGAGGAATATCCCGCCGACGAAGCCTTCGACGGTCTTGGACGGCGATAGGCGCGGGGCGATCTTGCGCTTGCCGGCCAACTTGCCGCAGACGTACTGCAACACGTCGGAGAGCTGCACGACGATGATCAGCCAGGCGATCAGCAGCAGGTTGCGACCTTCGTAGCCGACAATCTCCAGGGTGAGCAGGGCAGGGACGTGGGAGACGCAGAAGACTGCAATCATCAGGCCCCATTGCACCTTCGAGGCGCGTTCGAGAAAGCGCGTGGTGTCGCCACCCAGCGACGCCAGGATGGGCAGCAACAGGAACACGTAGACCGGAATGAAGATGGCGAACAGGCCGTACCAGCCGACCGCCACCAGCAGATACTGCAGCGGCAGCACCAGATAGAACGCCGCGACCAGCGCCGGATAGTCGCTGCTGCGTGTCGGCGTCAGCGTCATGAATTCGCGCAACGCGAAGAACGACACTAGGTAGAAGAGGATCACCACGGCCGTGTGGCCAAGCCAGAAGGCGATGCCGATCAGCGCGACCATCACCCACCAGGCATTGATGCGCGCATTGAGGTTGTCGATCACCGGGCTCTCGCCGCCGCTGCGGCGCTTGAGGACAAAGCCGATCAGCGAGGCCAGGGCGAGCAGGGCGCCGATACCGGCGAACAGCAGCAGGGTATTGCGATCCATGTCAGTCTTCCTTTGGGGCCAGTTCTAGCAGAGCCAGGCGAGCGCGCTGCAGAAACGCGTCCTTGTCCTCGTCCTTTTCGATGCTCATGGGCGCGCCGAAGCTGACGCTGCACAGCAGGGGCAGCGGCAGGCTGCGGCCCTTGGGCATCACCCGATTGAGGTTGGCGATCCACACCGGCACCAGCTCCACGTCCGGACACGCCAGGCCCAGGCGATACAGCCCGCTCTTGAAGGGCAGCAGGCCTTCTTCCAGATTGCGCGTGCCCTCGGGGAAGAGGATCAGTGAATCGCCGGCGGCCAGGGCGTCGAGCATCGGTTGCAGCGGATTCGACTCCGGGCCGCTGCGCTCACGATCCACCAGCACGCCATTGAACAGACGATGGATGACGAAGCGGCGCAATGCGCTGCTCTGCCAGTAATCGGCGCCGGCGACGGGGCGGGTCCTGCGCCGCAGGTCAGGCGGCAGCGATGCCCAGAGCAGCACGAAATCACCGTGGCTGCTGTGGTTGGCGAAGTAGATGCGTTGCCTGTTGAGCGGCGCGCAGCCGATCCAGAGGCTGCGCGTACCGGTCAGCAGGCGTGCAACGGAAGTGATCGCGAAGGCGAGCAGAGCGCCGAGCATGGGATGTTCCTCGGTATCGGGCGGGAAGTCGGTGGTGCGGGCGGGTGGCGATTCAGTCCGCTTCGGCGGGCGCCGATGCGGTTTCCGCCAGGCCTTGTCTGACCCGGTTGCCCAGCGTGAGGATCGACAGCCCGGCGATCAGCAGCAACAAGCCGTTGATCCAGGCGGCTGGCAACAGGCCCAGGGCGACGCCAGTGGCCAGCACGCCGAAGGCGAAGGCCCGGTCGCTCTTGCCCATCGGGCCATCGTAACGACGTGATGCGCCCACCATCGGACCGAGCACACCGGCGTACTCGGTGAGCGCTGCGAGCACCACCACCAGTACCACGGCAGCAGGCCAGACGCCGGCCACCAGCGCGAGCGGCAGATAGAGCGCCGCATCGGCGGCAACATCGCAGAGTTCGTTGAGGTAGGCGCCGAGCTTCGATTGCTGGCCGAATTCCCGCGCCAGCATGCCGTCGATGGCGTTCAGTGCCATGCGCAGCAGCATCCACAGTGGGATCAGCAGGAAGACCCAGAGGTGCTCGATCAGCAGCGCGACCGCCGCTGCGACTGCCAGCGACACGACCAGCGCTGCCAGCGTGACCTGATTGGCCGTGATGCCGCTGTCATGGAGGCGCTGGACCAGCGGGCGCAGTAGTGCCTGAAAACGGGGTTTGAGCTGGTAGATGGAGGGCATGCATCGATTCCTTTCGATGATGGGGGCGTCGCGCATTTCGGCTCACGCCGGCGCGCATCCTGTGCGCCCGGCACTTTGGGGTAAAGCCTGCGCTGTAGCAAGTTGCGCTGGAAAATTTGCGAGGTGTTGAACGCTTTCGCCGCGCAGTACCGGCGGCCTAGAAGGCGAAAGGCAGCGCGCTGGAGGGATGCTGGCGTGCTTTCAGCAGCCGATGAAATTCGCCGGGATCTTTCACCTGCACGTCTGTCTTGCCTTCGTGACGCTGCGCCGCGATCAGCCGCGACAGCCAGAAGCGCACGCAGGCCACGCGTAGCATCGGCTGCCAGAGCTCGGCTTCGGCCGGAGTGAAGCGACGCAGCTCGGAGTAGGCCGCCAGCAAGGGTTCGCTGCGTTCACTGTCAATCTCGCCGTTGGGGTGCGAGCACCAGTCGTTCACGGCGATGGCCAGGTCATAAAGCATCGGCCCGGAGCAGGCGTTGTAGAAATCGATCACGCCGGTCAGGTGGCTGCCTTCGAACAGCACGTTGTCGCGGAACAGGTCGGCGTGCAGGTTGGCGCGTGGCAGCGCGAGGAGTTTCGGGCGCAGCTCGGCGATTTCTGCCAGGCCGTCGCGCAAAAGCGGCAGCTGGTCCTCGGACAGGCTCAGCGCCAGGCTCGGCCCCTGTTCCTGCATCCAGTCCAGGCCGCGGTCGCTGGCGCGTTCAAGGATGTGTTCGCGGGTGGCCATATGCAGACGCGCCAGCAGCCGACCGACTTCGGCGCAATGGTGCGGGTTGGGCTCGACCACGTGCTTGCCGGGCAGTCGCGGCTGCAGCAGCGCGGGCTTCTCCGCCAGCTCGCGCAGCGCCTCGCCCTGCTCGCTGCGCAGCGCATAGGGCACCGGCAGGCCGGCGCGGTGCAGCACGTCGAGCAGTTCGATGAAGAACGGCAGGTCCTGGCGCGGGCCGCGCTCGACCAGGGTCAGCACGTATTCGCCCTGCTCCAGGCTGATGAAGAAGTTGCTGTTCTCGCTGCCTGCGGCGATGCCCTGGAAGTCGCGCAGCCGGCCGAGCCGGTAGGGCGCCAGAAAGGCCTCCAGTTCATCACGTTGCAGGGGCGTGAATACCGACATGTTGTCCTCCGGCGGATGTCTGGATTACCAGCTGAAGATCTTCCACGCGGGGATCAGCATGTCCGGCTGGTCGGAGCGTACGAAGTTGCCGTCGTTGCCGTCCGCCCGCACCAGGAAGTAGGGCTTGCCGTGCTTGGGCGTGACTTTCACGGCGTAGAGGAAGCCGTTGACGCGATATTCCTCGACGGTGCGATCGCCTTCCTGACGGATGGTTACGTCCGGCTCACCTTCGACCGACTCCTGGGCGAAGCCGGCCAGAGGGGCGCATGCCAGCAGGCTGGCCAGCATCAGGTGTTTGAGAGCGCGCATGGTAACCTTGTCCCTTTGTCGATAAGTGGTCCTTGGCATTCTAGCTCCGGGCCCGCCGAAAAGGTTGATTCCGCTCATGAGCCAAGCCCCCCTCGTCCTGGTGGACGGTTCGTCCTACCTCTATCGCGCCTTCCATGCCCTGCCTCCGCTGACCACCTCTACTGGCAAGCCGACCGGCGCGGTCAAGGGCGTGCTGAACATGTTGCTGAGCCTGCGCAAACAATATCCGGACAGCCCGTTCGCCGTGGTTTTCGATGCCAAGGGTCCGACCTTCCGCGACGCGCTGTTCGAGAATTACAAGTCGCACCGCCCGCCGATGCCGGATGACCTGCGCTCGCAGGTCGAGCCACTGCATGCCAGTGTCCGTGCACTGGGGCTGCCGCTGCTGTGCGTGGAAGGGGTCGAGGCCGACGATGTCATCGGCACCCTGGCGCGGCAATGCGCGGCGCTGGGCCGTGATGTGGTGATCTCCACCGGCGACAAGGACATGGCCCAGCTGGTCTGCCCGCATGTCACGCTGGTCAACACCATGACCGGCAGCGTCTATGACATCGAGGGCGTGAAGGCCAAGTTCGGCGTCGGCCCGGAACTGATCATCGACTTCCTCGCGCTGATGGGCGACAAGGTCGACAACATTCCTGGCGTGCCAGGCGTGGGCGAGAAGACGGCGTGTGGCCTGCTCAACGGCATCCCGGGCGGGCTCAAGGGGCTCTACGAGAACCTCGATCAGGTTGCCGGGCTGCCGATTCGCGGTGCCAAGTCACTGGGCTCCAAGCTGGAGGAGCATCGCGATGCGGCCTTCATGTCCTACGAGCTGGCGACGATCAAGATCGACGTGCCGCTGGACGTCCAGGTCGGTGACCTGATGCCCGGCGAACCGCACCGTGAGGCGCTGAGCGCCCTTTATCGCGAGCTGGAATTCAAGCAGTGGCTGGACGAGCTGCTGCGCGAGGCCAAGGCGGCTGGGGAGAACTGCGAGGTGCAGCCAGAAGGCTGCTCGATCCAGGCCGAGGCCCAGTACGAGACCCTGCTGGAGCAGGCCGATTTCGAGCGCTGGCTGGCGCGTCTGAAGGCGGCCGAATGCTTTGCCTTCGATACCGAAACCACCAGCCTCGATGCGCAGCGCGCCGAGCTGGTCGGCGTGTCCTTTGCCGTCGAAGCGGGCCAGGCGGCTTACGTGCCGCTGCGCCATTCCTACATGGGCGTGCCGCAGCAGCTCGAGCTGGATGCCGTGCTCGGTGCGCTCAAACCGCTGCTGGAAGATCCGGCCAAGACCAAGATCTGCCAGCACGGCAAGTACGACATGAACGTGTTGATGCACTACGGCATCGAGATGCGCGGCATGACGTTCGACACCATGCTCGAATCCTACGTGCTGGACGCCACAGCCACCCGTCACGACATGGACAGCCTGGCGCTCAAGTACCTCGGTCGCGGCACCATCCGCTTCGAGGACATTGCCGGCAAGGGCGCCAAGCAGCTGACCTTCGACCAGATCGCCATCGAACAGGCCGGCCCGTACGCCGCCGAGGACGCCGACGTCACCCTGCGCCTGCACCAGACCCTACTCGGCAAGCTGGAGCAGACGCCATCGCTGCTCAGGGTGCTGACCGAGATCGAGATGCCGCTGGTGCCGGTGCTGGCGCGCATCGAGCGCAACGGGGCGCTGGTCGATGCACAGTTGCTTGGCCAGCAGAGCGTCGAGCTGGGCGACAAGCTGGTGCAGCTGGAACGCGAGGCGTTCGACATCGCTGGCGAGGAATTCAACCTCGGCTCGCCCAAGCAGCTCTGCGCGATTCTCTACGACAAGCTCGGCTGCCCGGTGATCTCCAAGACCGCCGGTGGCCAGCCGTCCACCGCCGAAAGCGTGCTGGCCGAACTGGCCGAGCAGGATTACCCGCTGCCCAAGGTGATCATGCAGCACCGCAGCCTAAGCAAGCTCAAGGGCACCTACACCGACAAGCTGCCGAAGCAGATCAACCCGCGCACCGGGCGCATCCACACCAGCTACCACCAGGCGGTGACCGCCACCGGCCGGCTGTCCTCCAGCGACCCGAACCTGCAGAACATCCCGATCCGCACCGCCGAGGGGCGGCGCATTCGCCAGGCCTTCGTCGCGGCGCCGGGCTACAAGCTGCTGGCGGCGGACTACTCGCAGATCGAGCTGCGCATCATGGCCCACCTGGCGCAGGATGCCGGCCTCTTGCACGCGTTCCAGAACGATCTGGACGTGCACCGCGCCACGGCCGCCGAGGTGTTCGGCGTACCGCTGGAGCAAGTCAGCAACGATCAGCGGCGCAGCGCCAAGGCCATCAACTTCGGCCTGATCTACGGCATGAGCGCCTTCGGCCTGGCCAAGCAGATCGACGTCGGCCGCAAGGAAGCGCAGGAGTACATCGACCGCTATTTCGCCCGCTACCCCGGCGTGCTCGCCTACATGGAGCGCACCCGCACCCAGGCCGCCGAGCAGGGCTATGTCGAGACACTGTTCGGTCGGCGGCTGTACCTGCCCGAGATCAATTCGAAGAACGGCGCCATGCGCAAGGGCGCCGAGCGCACCGCGATCAACGCGCCGATGCAGGGCACCGCGGCGGACATCATCAAGCGCGCCATGATCGCCGTGGACGGCTGGCTGCAGGACAGCGGGCTGGATGCGCGGGTGATCCTGCAGGTCCACGATGAATTGGTGCTGGAAGTGCGCGAAGACCTGGTCGAGCAGGTCCGTCAGCAGATCTGCCCGTTGATGAGCGAGGCGGCCCAGCTGGACGTGCCGTTGCTGGTCGAGGCCGGCGTGGGCAACAACTGGGACGAGGCGCACTGACCGGGCTGCCGAAAAATGTCGGTAGTCGACGAAATTTTTTTCGTCCGCGTTGAACTTACGGCGCAACCATCCGGTCAGAGCATGCGAAGGGTGTAAAAGCCCTTCGATGCTCCTTGTTGTGTTAAGTGTTGGCAGATCTCTGGACCCCGCCCTAGCGGTCCGGATTCGACCTCGAACTTCCCCCTCCCCCAATGAAGTTCGAGGTTTTTTTTTGCCCGGAGAAATGACAAGACGCTGCGCCAGCAGTAGTGGTGCTGCGCAGGTTCTTGCGCAGGCGTTCTGTGGATAACCTTGTGAGTAAGCTGTTCGCAGCGCGATCTGCCGGGAGTTGGGTAGCGTTGCGCAAGTTGCTGCCTCGGCTGCGCAGAAAGTTGCACAGCTTTTTGTGCTGAGCATCACTTCTGCCATTCGGGCTGCGTAAAGGGTTTCTTTTATCTATTTGATAGGTAAGGAGTTTTTTGCTTTTTGGCACGGCGCTTGTTGTTACGAAATGGCCATTCGGCACTCATTTCAGACAAGGAGAGCACCCATGCCAACACCCGCGTATCTGTCCCTCGAAGGCACCAAGCAAGGCCTGATCACTGCCGGCACCTTCACCGAGGACTCGGTTGGCAACATTTTCCAGGAAGGCCATGAGGACCAGATCCTGGTGCAGGCCTTCCAGCATCAGGTCATCATCCCGCGTGACCCGCAGTCCGGTCAGCCGACTGGCCAGCGTGTACACAAGCCTCTGATGATCACCAAAGTGTTCGACAAGTCGTCACCGCTGATCTTCAACGCCCTGACTTCCGGCGAGCGTCTGAACAAGTGCCGTCTGGAGTGGTATCGCACCTCGTCCACCGGTACTCAGGAACACTACTTCACCATCGAACTGGAAGATGCGGTGATCGTCGACGTGCAGTCGCGCATGCCCAACTGCCAGGACCCGAACATGTCCCACTTCACCCATCTGGAAGACGTGTACTTCACCTATCGCAAGATCGTCTGGACCCACGAGGTATCCGGCACCTCCGGCTCCGACGACTGGCGCACCCCGATCGCTGGCTGATTCGCCGCGGTCCCGCTTCGGCCAGGCTCGCCTGGCCGAATGCTTTTTGCGAAGCACTGAACAGATTCCGCCATCGTCGTTCTGGAATGCGCGAACCATGCATTCTAGAGCGGCCGGCCTGTGTTACACGGGGCTCCGCAAGCGCCCATGCGCTGATACATGGACTGAACAGGAGGAACATGGATGTTCGC
>NZ_JACBXH010000040.1:0-36695 GCF_041381355.1 Pseudomonas sp. LM13 | reverse complement strand
GCCGTCCTTGTTCTTGGTCGAACTGGGCGCATTGATCAGCGTTGCATCGACGATGGTGCCCTGGCGCAGCGACAGGCCGCGGTCGCCCAGATAGCCATTGATGACAGCGAGGATGCCGGCCGCCAGCTCGTGTTTCTCCAGCAAGCGGCGGAAGTTGAGAATGGTGGTTTCGTCGGGGATGCGCTCCAGGTTCAGCCCGGCAAACTGGCGCAGGATCGTGGTTTCGTACAGCGCTTCCTCCATCGCTGGATCGCTGTAGCCGAACCAGTTCTGCAGCAGATGCACACGCAGCATCGCCATCAACGGGTAGGCCGGACGGCCACCTTCACCCTTCGGATAATGTGGCTCGATCAAAGCAATCAAGCCCTTCCACGGCACCACCCGATCCATCTCGATCAGGAACAATTCCTTACGGGTCTGCTTGCGCTTGCCGGCGTACTCGGCGTCGGCGAAGGTCATCTGCTTCATGGAAAAACTCGGCTGGCGGGATCGGCGTATTTCACCAGATTCAGTAAGTCTTTTTCAGAGTTTCCCTAGGAGGCTGTCCGAGAATAGCGACCGTAGCGAGGGAAGGCCGGTTTGAGGCAGTTTTTGCGCTCTTTTGAGGCGAATAGTCGCTCTATTTAACGAAAAAGAGCGCGAAAAATGACCAATCCGGATTTTCCGCAGTAGGTCAGTCTGTTCTCGGACAGCCTGCTAGGCCGCGACAGCTGCAGGATGACGAACAGGAGCAGGCTGAACAGCGCCACCGAACCGAGCTGGAGGATCAGGCTCGACTCCAGCCAGTCTTAGCTGAAGACAGAGAGCTGATGAGTTCAACCTATGTGCGCTGAGCGTGATCTAGATCAAATCTTGAAAGGGGGCGGCGTGGTACTTTTTCACCATAAAAGGATAGGGGGGGGGGATATAGGGGGTTATTATGGTTCGTTCGGTAGGTACTGTACTAGTTATTTGGGGGGTTGATTGTTCAAGCCCTGATGGCTGGCGGCTCTATCAACATGCTTAATATAGCTCTAGTATCGAAGCCGCTTTAGACTCTGGCGTAGCTCGACATGCCGATGAAAATCGGAGTCATCACAATCGGAATATCCAGGCAACGACAAAAAACACGCCGTGATGAAGCTGCTGGTAGCGAGTCATTTTCAGGTCGTTGTAACAAGTGTGATATTGACTGCATGAAAGAGTGGGCTGTGCGCATCTTCCTGTGCGTTAAGCGGGGTCGTACTTAACCTTGCGCCAACATTTCCGCTAGAGCGACCAAGGGTCATGCCTTTCTTTGAACTCGCTGAACTTCATGATCCAGGTGGGTGAGCGGCTTAATACTTAAGGCTGCTCAATGAAAAAAGCAACGCACATAAACGCGGCATAAATAAAATTGCTTCATGATTACAAGCCTGAGATCAGAAAGGCTAACTGCAGGTTTTTACACAGGAGATAACACATGATCAAGCATATGCTAGCGAAGGCCATTTCAGTGGGAGTTGTTGCCACTGTTTTTTCTGCTACGACGGTAGCGGAGACAAGTGTTGAAGATTTGGCTGGGCGTCTCGAGTCAATGCAAAAGGAGATGGATGAGCTTAAGCAACAGCTAAAAAATACTGTCAGCAAGGAGGAGGTGTCTGAGGTAAAACAAAACATCGCCGCCGCAAGTGAATGGCGGCAGCCCGATACACTTATCCATATGACAGGTTATGCAAGTGCGGGCTATACAGACTCAGAATCAGCCGATGGTAGTTTTAATGTAGGCACCTTCGCGCCGATTTTTCACTTTCAATATCGCGACATAGCCATGCTCGAGTCGGAACTTGAATTCACCATCGGGCCCGATGGTGAAACGGACGTAGCTCTGGAGTATCTCACGGTTGATTGGTTTCTCAATGACTATATGGTGCTGGTGGGTGGTAAGTTCATAAGTCCCGTCGGCCAATTTCGGCAAAACTTACATCCAGCTTGGATTAACAAGTTACCGTCCGCGCCGCCGGGATTTGATATGGATGGCGCCGCTCCTGTGTCTGACGTGGGCTTTCAATTGCGTGGCGGGTTCCCGATTGGGAGTGTCCGCACTAACTATGCAATCTTTGCCAGCAATGGCCCCGAATTGATGGCGGAGGTGGAGGATGGTGAATTCGGATTGGATGGTGTGGAGGCTGAAGGTTTCGGTTCGGACAGGGATGGAGAGAAAACGTACGGTGGTCGATTTGGCGTGATCCCGTTTGCCGGCCTTGAAATCGGTGTCTCTGCGGCCACGGGTAAGGCTACCGTCACCTCAATAGAAGATGGCGACAGCAGTTTGCTCAGCGGTGAGGGTGCGCGTGACTACGACGTGGTCGATGCCGATTTTAATTGGCAAATCAATGCGTTCAATCTGCGTGGTGAGTATGTCAAGACAGAGGTGGGTGCAGATAATGGTAGCGGCGCGGCTGCTTCGGAAGGAGCGGTTTGGAAAACCTGGTACACCCAGGGGAGCTATCGCTTGAGTCAAAGCAAGTGGGAGCTGGTCGCACGGTATACCGATTTTGATTCGCCTCATGACAGCAAGGATCAACAACAGTGGGCCTTGGGCGCCAATTATCTCGTCACTAATAATTTTATAGGTAAATTTGCTTACGAGTTTAATGATGGGGCGACGGGGAGTGTTGCGGATGAAGATCGATTGATGTTTCAGCTGGCCTATGGATTTTGACGAGGGGAAAAACGATGAAATTTCCAGTGATAAAAAATACGCTTGGCGTCGGCATCAAAGCCCTCCTGCTCTTCGGAATGATCACGCCATTTGCATTTGCATTTGACTATCCGGAAGCCGGAGATTCTGCCGCGGGAGCTAAAGCCTGGTCAGAAAATTGCTCGCGCTGCCACAATATGCGCAGCCCATCTGAGCTGCGTGATGATCAGTGGCTCACCACCGTTTTCCATATGCGTGTTCGTGCTGGATTGACCGGGCAGGAAACCCGCGACATTCTGACCTTCTTGCAAGCTTCGAATGCCAAAATCGAAACGGTTAGTAATGATGCAAACACGGTTTCGACTAATGATGCCGGCAATCTCTCGGGAAAGCAGGTCTATGAAAGCAATTGCGTGGCCTGTCATGGGGCAAATGGCAAAGGTAGCCTGCCGGGGGTGCCGGATTTTACCGATAAAAAGGGACGTCTCAGCAAGCCTGATAGCCAATTGATCAGCAGTATAACCAATGGTTATCAAAGTCCCGGAAGTGTTATGGCGATGCCGCCTAAAGGCGGAAATAGCACGTTGTCCTCGACTGATGTGTCGGCTGTGTTGGACTACATCAGAAAATCGTTTGGTGAATAACCATGGTTTGACGTAGACAATTTTCGAGAAAAGCGGGTTGAAGTTTTTATAAGGATATTTGCGACAAAGGCAGCTTGCCGGCCTTTGTCGTGCTCTTTAATAAGTATTTACCTTGAAAACCGGCGGGATTTAGTTCTTTGCAGGCGCGGCGCGTAGCAAGCGGCGGGGCGAAATGAAAAGGAGCGCAAACGAAAAAAGGCCACTCATTCGAGTGGCCTTTCGAATTGGTTGCGGGAGCCGGATTTGAACCGACGACCTTCGGGTTATGAGCCCGACGAGCTACCAGACTGCTCCATCCCGCGTCTGTGGGGGCGCATTCTACAGCCCAAGCGCTGGATGTCAACGCCTTCCCGGAAAAAACACATGACGATTCAATTGTTTAGCCAAGAACCGCAGTCTGCGTATGGCCGTCCTTGTGCTATCTGACGACGAGCCAAACAAAAAAGGCCACTCATTGAGTGGCCTTTCGAATTGGTTGCGGGAGCCGGATTTGAACCGACGACCTTCGGGTTATGAGCCCGACGAGCTACCAGACTGCTCCATCCCGCGACGCGCATTCTACAGCTTTCGCTGGTGCTGTCACGGATTAAATTGGGTTCCGCCAATTATTTGCGTCAGGCACGGCATGAGGCGGGTGAATCGATGGGCTCGACGACCTGACGCTGATGGCACCGGGTGTCAGGTTGCCTGGACTGGTATCTGCGTGCGATGCGCAGCATGCCCCACAGCATGGCGAGCGCGGCCGAGGCCCAACTGCAGATCATGGTCGCCAGTATCAGCGCAACTTCCATCGGGTGCTCCTCCTGTGCGATGCAATTCCTTCCGTTGTGGTTGTGACCCCGTCTGGCTGCAAGCGGTTCCGGTTGGCCGTCGGTCGCCGGCTGCGCACTCCTTGGATAGCCCACTGCCTATAGATCAACAAGCGGAGGATTCGAACATGCGTATTCAGTCAGTCGTAATGCTGGTGGCGCTCGTTTCGGCAGCGGGCGCCCAGGGCGTAGATCTATCGGCGGCGGAGCGGCAGCTGGCCCAGAACACGGCTGCGCCGGATCGTGGCGCAGCTGGCAACGGCTCGATGGGTATTGGCGAGGACATCCAATATCTCGACGAGCAGGACCAGCAAGGGCAGGCGGTATCCAACGAGGCGCAGGATGCGCGGTCCGGGCGCGTCGAACGTGACGCCGAGCCCGGCCATGGCGGCAACGAAACCGACATGGAGCACCGCCGTCGTCCGACGCTGGACAGGCGTGAAAACTGACTGGTGTTCAAATGTTGAGGAGGTAGCCATGAGGCGGTTGATTGCATCGGTTATGGGGTTGGCCCTGGTGAGTTCGGTCGGGGCCTTCGCTGGTGGAGCAGCGGACGAGGCGCGCGACGATGCCCAGCGGGCGGACGTCGTGGGTGAACGGCAGCCGAACGCTCCCACGGACAACAACCAGCGTATGACCGACCGGCGGGAAGATCGCTCGCTGGAGGGCGGCGCCGCTCTGGGCACCATGGGCACGGGCAACTCCGGCACTACCGGCGGAATGGGTGCGACCACCGGCACCGACACGATAGGTGGGACTATCGAAGAGTGAGCGGATAGGCCGGCCTGACAACGGTGCATGATTCATAAAGGGCACGCGCATCCGTACAATGCCGGCCTTTTCATCATGTAGTGGCCGGTATGCAGATCGCTTTGGCGCCCATGGAGGGGCTGGTCGACGAAATCCTTCGTGACGTGCTCACCCGGGTGGGTGGCGTCGACTGGTGCGTGACCGAGTTCATCCGGGTGTCCGATCGCCTGTTGCCGCAAAGCAGCTTTGACAAGCTTGCCGCGGAACTGAAGGCCGGCGCGCTCACTCGTGCCGGGACGCCGGTGCGCGTTCAACTGTTAGGCTCCGATCCGATCTGCCTGGCAGACAACGCCGCCTTTGCCTGCACACTCGGCGCCCCGGCCATCGACCTCAATTTTGGCTGCCCGGCCAAGACGGTCAACAAATCCCGCGGCGGTGCGGTGCTACTGAAGGAGCCGGAGCTGCTGCATTCGATTCTCTGCGAGGTGCGCCGAGCCGTGCCGGCGCACATCCCGGTAACCGCCAAGATGCGCCTCGGCTTCGACAGCCCGGACGGCGCGCTCGATTGCGCCCGTGCGCTGGTGGCCGGTGGGGCAGAGCAGCTGGTGGTGCACGCCCGAACCAAGGTCGAAGGCTACAAGCCGCCGGCGCATTGGGAGTGGGTCGCGCGGGTGCAGGAGGTGGTCGCGGTGCCGGTTTACGCCAATGGCGACATCTGGTCGCTGGAGGACTGGCGTCGATGCCGTGAGGTGAGCGGTGCAGAAAACATCATGCTGGGCCGAGGGCTGGTTTCACGACCGGACCTGGCCCGGCAGATCGCTGCGGCTAAAGCCGGCCAGCAGGTCGCGCCGATGAGCTGGGAGGAATTCCGACCCGTGCTGCTGGATTTCTGGCAGCAGGCGCGGGGAAAGATTGCACCGCGTTATGCGCCGGGTCGGCTCAAGCAGTGGCTGGCCCTGCTGACTCGCAATTATCCGGAGGCGGTGGCGCTGTTCGCCGAACTGCGCCGGGAAAACGATTGCGCGCGGATCGATGCAATGCTCGGTGTCGATACGCGCGAATTGCGTGCCGCCGCATTGGCCTGAGCTGAATCAGCGCCCGCCGGCTACATCCAGTAGCGCTCCGCTGGTATAGCTGGCCTTTTCGCTGGCGAGCCAAAGGATGGCTTCGGCGATTTCCTCGGCTTGCCCGCCGCGCCCCATCGGCACACTTGCCTTGACCCGCTCGACACGATCCGGCTCGCCCCCGGCGGCGTGGATATCGGTATGAATCACGCCCGGGCGCACGGCGTTGACCCTGATGCCTTCGCTGGCGACCTCTTTGGCCAGGCCCAGGGTCATGCTGTCGATGGCGCCCTTGGCGGCGGCGTAGTCGACGTACTCACCCGGTGCGCCGAGGCGGGCGGCCACCGATGAAAGATTCACGATCGCGCCGCCCTTGCCGCCGTGGCGCGTCGACATCCGCTTGATTGCCTCGCGTGCGCACAGGAAGCTGCCGATCACGTTGGCGCCCAGCACGCGGCTCCAACGCGCCGCATCCATCTGTTCCAAACGCATCTGCTGCTCGAGCATGCCAGCGTTGTTGACCAACACGTCCAGGCGGCCGAACTCCCGGTCGATGACGTCGAACATGTGCAGTACCTGGGCCTCATCAGCGACGTCGGCCTTTACGGCAATCGCCGTTACACCCAGGCCACGGACCTGTTCGAGTACCGCGTTCGCCGCATCCGCGCGCTGGTGATAATTCAGGCACAAGGCATAGCCCTGTTGCGCCGCCAGTCGTGCAGTGGCGGCGCCGATGCCGCGGCTGGCGCCTGTGATCAGCATGACTCTGGACATGTGCTACCTCTCGTCGCCTGGCTCGTTTACAGCCTCTTGAAATCCGTTGTGCGGTTCCTATGTAGGGCTCAGCGGGATGCCGAAGTCGGGTCCCGCCCGTTTCAACTCGCTGATTTCAGGAGGTTTATCATGAGTTCATTCCCCATGGCCCCTCTGTTCCGGCAATCCGTGGGCTTCGACCGCTTCAACGACCTGTTCGAGTCGGCCCTGCGTAACGACACCGGCAGCTCGTACCCGCCCTACAACATCGAGAAGCACGGCGACGATCAGTATCGCATCGTGGTGGCAGCCGCCGGTTTCCAGGAGTCTGACCTCGATCTGCAGGTAGAGCGTAGCGTACTGACCATCACTGGCGGCCGCCGCGAGAACGAGGCGGAGAACGTCACCTACCTGCACCAGGGCATCGCCCAGCGGGCGTTCAAGTTGTCGTTCCGTCTGGCCGATCACATCGAAGTGAAGGGCGCAGCGCTTAATAGCGGCCTGCTCCACATCGATCTGGTCCGGGTCGTGCCGGAAGAGGCCAAGCCCAAGCGCATCCCGATCAATGCCGACCAGCGACCCGCGCTGGAGGGTTGATCCGCTGACAGGAGAAGGGCGCTGAATGGCGCCCTTTTTCATTCAAGCAGTCAGTCGCGTTCGGCATCCAGCAGCGCCATGAAGGCCCTGGCCGCATTGGACAGGGTGCGTTCCCTGTGCAGGATATAGCCGAGCTGTCGTGTCAGCTGGACACCCGGCAAGGGCAGGCTGACCACCTGTTCGTCCAGCATGCGACGTGGCAGCACGCTCCAGGCAATGCCGATGGAGACCATCATCTTGATCGTCTCCATGTAATTGGTGCTCATGGTGATGTTGGGTGTCAGTCCCTCGCGCTCGAACAGGCGCTGGGCGATGTGGTGGGTAAATGTGTTGCCGCCCGGGAATACCGCCGGATGGCCGGCGACGTCCGCCAGGGTGATGTCCGCCTTGCTGGCCAACGGATGCTCGGGCGCGACGACGAAATCCAGTGGATCGTCCCAGACCTTCACCGCCAGCACCGGTTCGGCGGTCTGTGGCGCCAGGGTGATCACCGCCAGCTCGGCACGGCCGTGCAGTACCTCGTCATAGGCCACTTCCGAATCGAGAAAGCGGATATCCAGGCTGACCTGCGGATGGGCGCGGGTAAAGGCGCGCAACAGCGGTGGTAGACGATGCAGGCCGATGTGATGACTGGTCGCCAGACTCAGTCGTCCGCCGATATCGCCGTTGAGGTTGGTCAAGGCGCGGCGGGTGTCGTCCAGTACATTCAGGATCTGATAAGCGCGGGGCAGCAGGGCGCGGCCGGCCTCGGTGAGACTGATCTCGCGGCCCAGTCGATCGAACAACCGTACGTCCAGCTGCGCTTCCAGCGCGGCGATGCGCTTGCTTACCGCGGGTTGGGTCAGGTGCAGCCGTTCGGCGGCCAGCGAGAAGCTATGGGTTTCCGCGACAGCGATAAAGGCGTTGAGGTTGGCGAGGTCCATGAAAGTCTTCCGGTGGCGGTGAATTCCAGATAGGAATGCATTGGATGAAAAATATGAATTTGAGTAATTCAACGCAAGCCCCTAGCATCGTCCCCATAAGCGCAAGGGCTATTCGCCCCGCATAGAAAGCAGATGAGGAAAAGTCCGATGGCCGGCAAGACGCTCTACGACAAGCTCTGGGAAATGCACGAGGTGAAACGTCGCGACGATGGTTCGTCGCTGATCTACATCGATCGTCACATCCTCCACGAAGTGACCTCGCCGCAGGCCTTCGAAGGGCTGCGCCTGGCCAATCGCAAGCCGTGGCGCATCGACGCCAACATCGCCACTCCGGACCACAACGTGCCGACCACCAAGGGCGAGCGCCAGGGTGGTCTGGAGGCCATTGCCGACGAGGTTTCGCGCATTCAGGTGCAGACGCTGGACGAGAACTGCGATGACTTCGGCATTCTCGAGTTCAAGATGAACGATGTGCGTCAGGGCATCGTCCACGTCATCGGCCCGGAGCAGGGCGCCACCCTGCCGGGCATGACGGTGGTCTGCGGTGACTCGCATACTTCCACCCACGGCGCCTTCGGTGCGCTGGCCCACGGCATCGGTACCTCCGAAGTCGAGCACGTGCTCGCCACCCAGTGCCTGGTGGCGAAGAAGATGAAGAACATGCAGGTGCGCGTCGAAGGCAAGCTGCCGTTCGGCGTCACCGCCAAGGACATCGTGCTGGCGGTGATCGGCAAGATTGGCACCGCTGGTGGTAATGGCCATGCCCTGGAATTCGCCGGCAGCGCGATTCGCGATCTGTCCATGGAAGGGCGCATGACCATCTGCAACATGTCCATCGAAGCCGGTGCCCGCGTGGGCATGGTCGCGGTGGACGAGAAGACCATCGCCTATGTCGAGGGGCGCCCATACGCACCGAAGGGCGGTGACTGGGACAAGGCGGTCGAGCTCTGGAAAGGTCTGGTCTCCGATGAAGATGCGGTTTTCGACACCATCGTCGAGCTGAAGGCCGAGGACATCAAGCCGCAGGTCAGTTGGGGCACCTCGCCGGAAATGGTGCTGGCTGTCGACCAGAACGTGCCGGACCCGGCCGTCGAAGCCGATCCGGTCAAGCGTGATTCCATCGTGCGCGCGCTGAAGTACATGGGCCTGAACGCCAACCAGCCGATCACAGAAATCAAGCTGGATCGCGTGTTTATCGGTTCCTGCACCAACTCGCGGATCGAAGATCTGCGCGCTGCCGCCGAGGTCGCCAAGGGTCGCAAGGTTGCCGCGAACGTCAAACAAGCGCTGGTGGTGCCGGGTTCCGGCCTGGTCAAGCAGCAGGCCGAGGCAGAGGGACTGGACAAGATCTTCATCGAGGCCGGCTTTGAATGGCGTGAGCCGGGCTGCTCCATGTGCCTGGCGATGAACCCGGACAAGCTGGGCAGCGGCGAGCATTGCGCTTCGACCTCCAACCGCAACTTCGAAGGCCGGCAGGGCGCCGGTGGTCGTACTCACCTGGTTAGCCCGGCGATGGCCGCCGCGGCGGCGGTGACCGGTCACTTCATCGATGTACGCGAACTGATCCAGGCCTGAGGAGACGAGACATGAAAGCCTTTACCCAACACACCGGCCTGGTCTGCCCACTCGATCGCGCCAATGTCGACACCGACCAGATCATTCCGAAGCAATTCTTGAAGTCGATCAAGCGCACCGGCTTCGGCCCCAACCTGTTCGACGAGTGGCGCTATCTGGATGTCGGTCAGCCGAACCAGGATTGCTCGCAGCGTCCGCTGAACAAGGACTTCGTGCTGAACTTCCCGCGTTATCAGGGCGCCAGCGTATTGCTGGCCCGCGAGAACTTCGGCTGTGGCTCCTCCCGTGAGCATGCGCCGTGGGCGCTGGACGAATACGGCTTCCGCGCCATCATCGCGCCGAGCTTCGCCGACATCTTCTACAACAACAGCTTCAAGAACGGCCTGTTGCCGATCGTGCTGAAAGAAGAGGAGGTGGACGAACTGTTCCAGCAGGCCGAGACGACCGAAGGCTACCAGCTGACCGTCGATCTGGCTGCGCAGACCGTTACCCGTCCGGACGGCAAGCAATACGGCTTCGAGATCGATGCGTTCCGCAAGCACTGCCTGCTCAATGGTCTGGACGATATCGGCCTGACCCTGCAGGACGCCGAGGCCATCAAGGCCTTCGAAGCTCGTCACCAGCAGAGCCAGCCCTGGTTGTTCGGCGCGATCAAGTAACGCGCGAGCTGAACCTATATATAGGAGTGGGCTGCATCCCCACCCTGCGGCGTATCAATTCACAGGAACGAAAAATGTCCAAACAGATTCTGGTTCTCCCTGGCGATGGTATTGGCCCGGAAATCATGGCCGAGGCGGTCAAGGTGCTGCAGCTGGCCAATGACAAGTTTCAGCTGGGCTTCGAGCTGAGCTACGACGAGCTCGGTGGTGCGGCTGTCGACAAGTACGGCGTGCCGCTGGCCGATGAGACCCTGGAGCGTGCTCGTGCCGCTGACGCGATCCTGCTCGGCGCCGTCGGCGGGCCTAAGTGGGACACCATCGATCCGGCCATCCGTCCCGAGCGCGGCCTGCTGAAGATCCGCTCCCAGCTGGGGCTGTTCGGCAACCTGCGCCCGGCGCTGCTCTATCCGCAATTGGCCGATGCCTCGTCGCTCAAGCCCGAAATCGTCGCCGGTCTGGATATCCTGATCGTGCGCGAGCTGACCGGTGGCATCTACTTCGGCCAACCGCGCGAGAGTAAGGTGCTGGAGAACGGCGAGCGCATGGCGTACGACACGCTGCCGTACAGCGAGAGCGAGATCCGCCGCATCGCCAAGGTCGGTTTCGACATGGCCATGGTGCGCAACAAGAAGCTCTGCTCGGTGGACAAGGCCAACGTTCTGGCGTCCAGCCAGCTGTGGCGGGCGGTGGTCGAGGAAGTCGCCAATGACTACCCGGAAGTCGAACTCAGCCATATGTATGTCGATAACGCTGCCATGCAGCTGGTGCGCGCGCCGAAGCAGTTCGACGTGATCGTCACCGACAACATGTTCGGCGACATTCTGTCGGACGAGGCCTCCATGCTCACCGGATCGATCGGAATGCTGCCGTCGGCTTCGCTGGACGCCGGCAACAAGGGCATGTACGAGCCGTGCCACGGCTCGGCACCGGACATCGCTGGCAAAGGTATCGCCAACCCGCTGGCAACCATTCTCTCGGTTTCGATGATGCTGCGTTACAGCTTCAATCAGGTAGCTGCAGCCGATGCCATCGAGCAAGCGGTCAGCGATGTGCTCGACCAGGGCCTGCGCACCGGCGACATCTGGTCCGAAGGTTGTAGCAAAGTTGGTACTCAGGCGATGGGCGATGCAGTAGTCGCGGCCCTCGCGAAGTTGTAATCTTTTGGCCCGCGCTGAATGGTGCGGGCCACTTTTTCTATAGGTGTAGTTGCGATGAAACGTGTAGGTCTGATCGGTTGGCGCGGTATGGTCGGTTCCGTGCTCATGCAGCGGATGCTGGAAGAGCGGGACTTTGACCTGATCGAGCCTGTGTTCTTCACCACTTCCAATGTCGGCGGCCAAGGGCCCGATATTGGCAAGGAAACCGCTGCGCTGAAGGACGCCTACAGCATCGACGAGCTGAAAGGCCTCGATGTGATCCTGACCTGTCAGGGTGGCGACTACACCAATGAGGTCTTCCCGAAGCTGCGCGAAGCCGGCTGGCAGGGCTATTGGATCGATGCCGCCTCGTCGCTGCGCATGCAGGACGATGCGGTGATCGTGCTCGATCCAGTGAACCGTCGCGTGATCGACCAGCAGCTTGATGCCGGCACCAAAAACTACATCGGCGGTAACTGTACCGTCAGCCTGGCGCTGATGGGCTTGGGTGGTCTGTTCGAGGCCGGGCTGGTGGAGTGGATGAGTGCCATGACTTATCAGGCCGCATCCGGCGCCGGCGCGCAGAACATGCGCGAGCTGATCAAGCAGATGGGTGCCATCAATGCGGCTGTGGCTGACGATCTGCTCAATCCCGCCAGCGCCATTCTGGACATTGACCGCAAGGTGGCCGAAACCCAGCGTAGCGAAGCTTTCCCGGTCGACAATTTCGGCGTGCCGTTGGCCGGCAGCCTGATCCCGTACATCGATAAGGAGCTGCCGAACGGGCAGAGCCGTGAAGAATGGAAGGCGCAGGCCGAGACCAACAAGATCCTCGGTCGCTTCAAGAGCCCGATCCCGGTCGATGGTATCTGCGTACGTGTCGGCGCCATGCGTTGCCATAGCCAGGCGCTGACCATCAAGCTGAACAAGGATGTGCCGATCTCCGATATCGAAGGGCTGATCAGCCAGCACAATCCCTGGGTCAAGCTGGTGCCGAATCACCGCGATGCCAGCATGCAGGAGCTGAGCCCGGCGGCTGTGACCGGGACGCTGAGCGTACCGGTCGGACGTCTGCGCAAGCTGAACATGGGCTCGCATTACCTGGGGGCGTTCACTGTCGGTGATCAGCTGCTGTGGGGGGCTGCCGAGCCACTGCGGCGCATGCTGCGTATCCTGCTGGAGCGCTGATAGGCGCTCGATGACGTGCCAGACGCCGCGACTTGCTCGCGGCGTTTTCGTTTGTGCGATGTGCCGCTCGGCAGTGCCGCTTGCAGTGGTCTGCCATTTCGCTACAGTGCCGGTCCTTAATGCGTGGAGGTGACGATGCCCACAGGTGTCGGTGTTGCGGTCGTAGGTGCGGTTAGCTTGGTAGGCGAAGCGCTGGTCGAGGTGCTCGAGGAAAGGGCATTTCCGGTCGCCGAGCTGCATCTGTTGGATGGCACCGAGAGTGTCGGGCATACGGTGCCATTCAAAGGCCGAAATCTGCGTGTAGGCGAGGTGGATCGCTTCGAATTCAATCGAGCGCAACTGGTGTTTTTGGTTGGTACCTCTGCATTGCTGAGCGAGTGCCGCGTCAAGGCGTTAGCGGCCGGCTGCCGAATCGTCGATCTGTCAGCCTCGATTCCCGTCGAGCAGCAGCTGTGCGTGGTGCCAGAGATCAACGGCGTGCTGCTCGACGCGTTGCCGGAACAGTGCGCCATTGCAAGTCCACTGCCTGAATCGGTCGCCCTGGCCATCGCATTGAAACCGATCCAGCAACAGCTGGAGTTGCATCGGGTGACTGTTACGGCCTGTCTACCCGTGTCCAGCCATGGCTCGGCAGGTGTGAGGGAGCTTGCCCGACAGACCTCCGAATTGCTCAATGCACGACCTTTGGAGCCGCGGGTATTCGGTCGGCAGGTGGCTTTCAATATGCTCGCACAAGCCGAGGCGGTCGACGCGCAAGGATATGGATTGCAGGAGCGGCGTCTGGTTGAGGAGCTTCGTCAGCTCCTGGATATGCCGGAACTCGCCGTCTCTGTTACGTTCGTTCAGGCTCCGGTGTTCTTCGGAGAGAGCCTCGTCGTCTCGTTGCAGGGGCGGGTCGAGGCCGATATGCAGGCGCTGTCCGCAGCCCTTGAAGCGGCGCAAGGGGTTGAGCTGGTGGAGTCGGACGATTATCCGACAGCGGTTGGTGACGCGGTCGGGCAGGATGTGATCTATGTCGGAAGAGTTCGTCGAGGCATCTGTGATCCACGGGAAGTCAATTTGTGGATTGTGTCTGATAACGTGCGAAAAGGCGCAGCGCTGAATGCTGTGCAGTCTGGTGAGTTGTTGATAAAAGACTATCTGTAAAAGATACTTACTGGTAATTCAAAGATTAATTCTAGCCGGTGCGCTGAACGGCTTATCGCTGATGGGGAGCCACCGCCAGGTGGCGCGGGCAGTGACATAAGACCCTCTCGTAGTACGAGAAAAAGATAAACAAGGGATTAAATAATGGTTCGGGTTCGCAATCTGGTGCTGGCAATCGCGGCTGCTACCGCGCTGACTACAGAAATGGCCCATGCGCTTGGGCTGGGAGAGGTCACGCTTCAGTCGTCATTGAATCAACCGCTGATCGCAGAGATCGAACTGCTCGATGCCAAGAACCTGGCTCCCGGCGAAGTCATACCAGTGCTTGCGTCCCTGGAGGATTTCAATCGAGCGGGTATTGATCGTCAGTACTTTCTGACGGACCTGAAATTCACCCCGGTACTGAGGCCAAACGGAAAGAGCGTCATTCAGGTTTCCTCCAGCAAGCCGGTGCGTGAGCCTTACCTGAATTTTCTCGTAGAAGTGTTGTGGCCAAACGGGCGCCTGCTTCGCGAGTACACCCTGCTTCTCGATCCGCCACTCTACTCGCCGGAAACGGCCGCAGCCGCGGCTCCCCAGCTGCCCATTTCCTCCGCCCCGGCCCGGGGCGCCGAGCCGCTGCGCGCGGCCCCGATTCGTCAGGCGGCCGCGCCTTCCGCGCCGGTATCCGTCGCGAATGCTGCGCAATCGGGTAATGAATATCGCACCTCTGCACGCGATACGCTTTGGGATATCGCCGAGCGTAACCGGGGTGAGGGCACGGTCCATCAGACGATGCTGGCCATTCAGGACCTGAACCCGAATGCCTTTATCGATGGCAACATCAATCGAATGAAAAGCGGGCAGGTGCTGCGCCTTCCTGACGCGGGGCAGATATCCAGCCGCTCGCAGGCGGAGGCGATCAGCCAGGTTGCCGAGCAGAACGCCGCTTGGCGTCAGGGTCGAAGCGGCGCAGTGGCAGCTGCGCGCCAGCTGGATGCAACGCGTCGTACCGAGGCCGGCGCCACGCCGTCGCGTAGCGATTCTGGAGATAGCCTGCGCCTCGTCGCAGCCGATGCCGGCAAGTCGACCGAAGGGTCCGATACCGGGGCTGGCGATGGTGGCAAAGCGTTGCGCGACAAGCTCGCGGTAACTCAGGAAAGCCTGGATTCCAGTCGCCGTGAAAACGATGAGCTGAAAGATCGCCTGAACGATCTGCAGGGGCAGTTGGAGAAGTTGCAGCGTCTGATGCAGCTGAAGGATGACCAGTTGGCCAAGCTCCAAGCGCAGTTGGGCGCAGAGGGGCAGGCCGCTGAGACGAGCGAGGCGGCTCCGACAGGCGCTGCGACCCCGTCGGCAGCGGTCGATGGCGATACAGCACCCCTTGAGCAGAAGGCTGCAAACGCCCCGCAAGATGACGCTCAGGCTGATGCCGGTGCGAGCGCAGCAGAGTCGACTCCGGCTGTGGCTCGATCTCCAGCTCAGCCCCAGGCCGCCAAGCCTGCCCCGCAGCCTGCCAAGCCCGCTGCACCTACAGTCGAGCCGGAGCAGCGGGGCCTGATCGATGATCTGATGTCAAACACTCTGCTGCTCGGTGTGTTGGGCGGAAGCGCGCTGCTGTTGCTGCTGGTCGGCCTGATGGCTCTTTCACGTCGAAATGCTATGCGGGAAGCCGAGTTGCAGGAAAGTCTTCTGGCGGAGAGCGCGGTGGATGATCTGCAGCTTGGCACGTCCGGGTTCGTCGACGTTGGTCAGGAGCGACCCCAGGAAACGGTCTTTCAGCCCGTCAACACGCCGGCACCTGCTGGCAACGAACTGACCCCCGCAACTGGTGATGCGCTAGCGGAGGCGGACATCTACATCGCCTATGGTCGCTTCAACCAGGCTGCAGAGCTTCTGCAGAAAGCACTCAACGATGAGCCTCATCGCAGCGATCTCCGCCTGAAACTCATGGAAGTCTATGCGGAGCTGGGGAATCGCGAGGGTTTCGCCCGTGAAGAGGCCGAGTTGCGTGAGATCGGTGGCGCCAATGCGGAAATCGAGCAGCTGAAGCACAAGTATCCGTCGATGGCCGCAGCCGTGGGCGGTGCTGCAGCGGGCATGGCCGCAGCGCAGGTGGACATGAACAGCCTCGATCTGAACGATTTCCAGTTTGATGAGCCGGCAGTTCCCGCTGCCAGCAAGAACCTGAATGATGAGTTCGATCTTAGCCTGGATGATCTGGATATCGATCTGAATGACGAGCGTCCGGCCTCCTTGCCTGCGGATGATTCGTTGAATTTTGACGATCTGATGTTGGACGAAGAGTTGGAGGTTAAGTCCACGGAGCAGCCTGCAATCAACGACTTCAGCCTGGGGCTGGAAGAGGACGAGCAGCCTTCGAAGCCCGAGCAGGAGGAACTGACCGACTTCTCCTTCGGCACTGAAAGCGCTGCGGACAACTCGGTTGAAGAAGATGGTTTTTCGCTGAGTCTCGAAGACGAAACACCCGCCGGTACGTCGGTTGAATTCGATAGCGATGAGCTTGATTTCGAGCTGACTGAAGAAGCTGCTGCCGAGACCGAGACGCTGCCAGAAGGCTTCGATATTTCCCTGGAGGAGCCAGAGCAGGAGCAAGGCGCTCGATCGGACAACTTTGCAGCGCAGCTGGATGAAGTTGAGGCGGACATCGAAGATCTATCGAAGGATCTAGACGAGCCGACGCCGGTACCAGTAGCCGAACAGGGCGATGTCCACCCCGCCGCGGAGCTGGACGAGGATTTCGACTTCTTCTCCGATACCGACGAGACCACCACCAAGCTGGATCTTGCCAGGGCCTACATTGACATGGGGGATGCTGAAGGTGCCCGCGATATCCTCGATGAGGTGATGTCCGAGGGTAGCGATGTTCAGCAGCAGGAGGCGCGCGACATGCTCGCCAAACTCGCCTGATCCTATGAACCAAGCAGTACCCGAAGCGGCAGCCGAAATGGCTGCCGTCGGCGTTTCCAGAATCGCTCTCGGCGTTGAATACAAGGGGGCCCGATATCGCGGCTTCCAGCGCCAGCGTGCCGGTGTGCCGTCCATTCAAGAGTCACTCGAGACAGCGCTGACCAAGGTCGCGGGTGGCCACCGCGTCACGCTCAGCTGCGCGGGGCGTACGGATGCGCTGGTCCACGCCAGCGGTCAGGTAGTGCATTTCGATACACCCGTTTCGCGCACCATGCATGCATGGGTCATGGGCGCGAACATGAACCTGCCTCCGGACATAAGCGTTACCTGGGCAAAGGAGATGCCGCTGCATTTCGATGCGCGCTTCAGTGCCATGGCGCGTCGATACCGCTACGTGATCTACAACGATCAGATCCGTCCAGCGCATCTGGCAGAAGAAGTTACTTGGAATCACCGTCCGCTGGACATCGAGCGGATGCGTGCAGCTGCCGTTGCCCTGGTGGGGACGCACGACTTCAGTGCATTCCGCGCGAGGCAGTGCCAGGCCAAGTCGCCGATCAAGACAATTCATCATCTGGAGCTGCTCGAATACGGCCGGCTGATCGTCATCGATGTCAGGGCCAATGCCTTTCTCCATCACATGGTGCGCAATTTTGCCGGTGTGCTCATGACCATCGGTGCCGGTGAGCGTCCGGTGGAGTGGGCGTCGCAAGTGCTTGAGTCGCGAGTTCGCCGCACCGGTGGGGTAACGGCACATCCATATGGTCTCTATCTGGTCGAAGTGGACTACCCGGACGAGTTCGAGCTACCGAAGCGCTATCTCGGGCCGCATTTTCTTTCCGGCCTGCCAGACGTTCGATGCTGACGAATGCCCGTGGCGATTCGCTTGCAGCTGACATGGCTTTTGTTACCATCCTTTTTTCCCGTTGACAGGTAGAGTTCCGTTGCCAATCGTTCGCAGCAAGATATGTGGCATCACCCGTATCGAGGACGCCCTGGCCGCTGCGGCGGCGGGCGCTGATGCCATCGGCCTGGTCTTTTATCCCAAGAGTCCACGGGCGGTCAGCCTGCAACGGGCGCGCGAGATCATCGCAGCCTTGCCTCCTTTTGTTACGACGGTCGGGCTGTTCGTCAATGCCAGTCGCTGCGAGATCAACGAGACGCTCGATGCGGTTCCACTGGATATGCTGCAGTTCCATGGGGACGAATCACCGGGCGCATGCGAAGGCTTTCACCGCCCGTGGTTCAAGGCGCTGCGAGTCGGTAACGGCGAGGATGTCGCTGCTCAGATTGCTCGCTACGGCAATGCTAGCGGCATCCTTCTGGATACGTTCGTGGCTGGCGTGCCGGGCGGAACGGGCGAGCGCTTCGACTGGTCACTTATCCCCCCTTCATTGCCCAAGCCGTTGATTCTTGCTGGAGGGCTGACCGTAGAGAATGTCCAGCAGGCAATAGCCCAGGTCCGGCCATATGCGGTGGACGTCAGTGGCGGTGTGGAGCAGGGCAAGGGCATCAAGGATGCGGCCAAGGTTGCAGCCTTTATCGAGCGTGTGCGGTCGACTATGTGACGCCTGGATGGTCGTGACCGTCCAGTAACGAGTCGCTGGTGAGCCCAGCGCACCGATTGGTGGTGATCTCTTCCGGCAGGAAGAGATCGAATATGGCGGTTGCGCTCATGCGCATCGCTTACGCGTCTGGCGAGCGTTTGCATGCTCCGGTCGCAACGATGAATCTACCTGTGGCGCGGGTGCGCGGCAGGAATGAAGCTTTGGAGAACAAGAGCATGAGCAACTGGCTGGTAGACAAGCTGATCCCTTCGATCATGCGCTCGGAGTCGCAGAAGAGTTCGGTGCCCGAAGGCCTCTGGCACAAATGCCCATCCTGCGAGGCGGTTCTGTATCGTCCCGAACTGGAAAAGACGCTTGATGTATGCCCCAAGTGCCAGCATCACATGCGCATCGATGCCCGTACTCGTCTGGACATCTTCCTCGATACCGAGGGGCGTGAAGAGATTGCCGCCGATCTCGAACCGGTCGACCGTCTCAAGTTTCGTGACAGCAAGAAGTACAAGGATCGCCTGACCGCCGCTCAGAAGCAGACTGGTGAAAAGGACGCCCTGGTCGCCATGAGTGGCAAAGTGGTCAATGTCCCTGTGGTAGCCTGCGCCTTCGAGTTCTCTTTCATGGGCGGCTCGATGGGTGCGATCGTCGGCGAGCGTTTCGTTCGTGCCGCCAACGTGGCGCTGGAAAAACGCTGCCCGCTGATCTGCTTCTCCGCATCCGGCGGCGCCCGGATGCAGGAGGCGCTGATCTCGCTGATGCAGATGGCCAAGACCTCTGCAGTCCTGGCTCGCATGCGCGAGGAAGGCCTGCCTTTCATCTCCGTCCTGACTGATCCGGTCTACGGCGGCGTTTCTGCCAGTCTGGCCATGCTGGGTGATGTGATCGTCGCAGAGCCGAAGGCCCTGATCGGCTTCGCTGGCCCGCGGGTAATCGAACAGACCGTGCGCGAAAAGCTGCCGGAAGGCTTCCAGCGTAGCGAGTTCCTGCTGGATCACGGCGCTATCGATCTGATCATTCCGCGTTCCGAGTTGCGTGCTCGTCTGTCGCGCCTGTTGGCGCAGATGCAGAAACTGCCGTCACCGAGCGAACCTGCCCAGGTAGCGGCTACTGCATGACCACCCGGAGCCTGGCCGACTGGCTCGCCTATCTTGAGCAACTGCATCCCACTGCCATCGACATGGGCCTCGACAGGGTTCGTGCGGTGGCAGCGCGGCTTGGTCTGACGCGGCCGGCTCCGCTGGTAATTACCGTTACCGGCACCAATGGCAAGGGCTCCACTTGTGCCTTCCTCGCGTCGCTGCTTCGCAGCGAGGGTCTCGAAGTCGGCGTTTACAGCTCACCGCATCTGCTGCGCTACAACGAGCGCGTACAGCTCGGAGGCGTGAATGCGAGCGATGAGCAGCTCTGCGAAGCCTTTGCCGCTGTGGATGGCGCCCGTGGCGACATATCGCTTACCTACTTCGAAGTCGGGACTCTGGCGGCATTCTGGCTCTTCGGGCGGGCAGGGCTGGACGCGGTGGTACTGGAAGTCGGCCTTGGTGGCCGACTGGACGCGGTCAACATCATCGATGCCGACCTGGCGGTGATTACCAATATTGGTCTCGATCATGCCGACTGGCTGGGTGATAGTCGTGAAAGCGTGGCGTACGAGAAAGCCGGGATTCTGCGCGAAGGTAAACCAGCGCTGTGTGGCGATCTTGAGGTTCCAACACCATTGCTTGAGCGCGCCAAGGAGCTGATGGCGCCGTTGTTCTTGCGCGGGCGTGATTTCGATCTGGCGATCGATGCCCGGACCTGGCATTGGCGCGGCGTGGATGCAGCGGGCAAGCCGCTAGAGTTGCACGGGTTGCCGCAGCTGTCGTTACCCATGGAGAACGCGGCGCTTGCGCTACAGGCGTTTGCCTTGCTGGGGCTGTCCTGGGATGCCGAGCGCATTGCTGGTGCGCTGCAACGAACGCATGTGACGGGGCGCTTGGACCGGCGGTACGTCATGCAGAACGGCCAGCGCATCTCGCTATTGCTGGACGTAGGACACAACCCACACGCTGCCGGCTTTCTCGCTCAGCGGCTCGGGCAGCGACCGATCACGGGGCAGCGGTTGGCTGTGTTCGGCCTTCTTGCAGACAAGGATCTGGCTGGCGTGCTCGATGCCCTGAGTCCGCAGATCGCACAATGGGCGGTCGCGCCGCTGCCTACCACCCGTTCGCGGCCAGCGGCACAGCTGGCTGCGGCACTGGTTGAGCGTGGTGCTTCGGTCAGTCAGTATGAGAGCATCGAACAGGCTCTCGTCGCGCAGTGCAGTAAGGCTGATTCTGCCGACGAAGTGCTGGTCTTCGGATCGTTCTTCTGTGTCGCTGCGGCGCTCGAATGGCTGGAACAACAGGCAGGGGAAAGTGGGCATGGCATTGCTGGATAAGGGATTGCTGCAACGCATGGTTGGCGCGTTGGTGCTGATCGCCATAGCGGTCATTTTCGTGCCGATGCTGTTCAATCGGCAGGACGACCTTCGCCATGTCACGGTCGATGCGCCCAGCATTCCTGCCGCACCGGTTGTCGCCGATATCGAAATGCAGCCGGTCGAGGTGCCAGAGGCGAAATCGGCCCCCGAGGGCTTTGAAATCATCGAGGAGGGGGGCGACGCGACTGCCGCCACGGCTGAAGACCCGGTGCCTGCTCCCGTCGAGCCGCTTGCTCCGGCTGATCCTGCTCCAGCTACTGCGCCATCGGCACCATCGGCACCAGCGGAGCCGCAGAAGCCGGAGCCGCGGCTGGACAACAATAACCTGCCGGTCAGCTGGTCGATTCAGCTGGCAAGCCTATCCAATCGCGCGAGTGCGGAAAGCCTGCAGCAGACGTTGCGTTCGCAAGGCTACAACGCCTATATCCGCACCGCTGACGGGATGAATCGCGTCTTCGTCGGGCCGCTGGTTGAGCGCAGCGAGGCGAACCGCCTTCGCGATGTGCTGCAGCGTCAGCAGAAACTCGATGGCTTCGTGGTGCGCTTCAAGCCCGAAGAGGGTTGACCTGTAGGGCCGCCTGTCGCCGTTTGATCGGTGTCGCGATCAGCACACCAGCGTTGACGCAACCAGTGCGTACCCGTGGCGCCTGCGCTCTGCTAAAATGCGCGGCCTTTCCCCCTTTGTAGAAGACATCGTGGCATTCACCTGGGTCGATTGGACCATCATTGCCGTCATCGCTGTTTCCAGTCTGATCAGTCTCAAGCGTGGTTTCGTCAAGGAAGCGCTATCGCTGGTCACCTGGATCGTTGCCGGCGTGATCGCCTGGATGTTCGGCGGCGCCTTGTCTCACCATCTGGCCGAGTTCATCAGCACGCCCTCGGTGCAGGTTATCGCAGCGTGTGCCCTGTTGTTCGTGGCGACCCTGCTGGTGGGCGCGCTGGTGAATTTCCTGATCGGCGAGCTGATCAGGGTGACGGGGCTGTCAGGGACCGATCGTTTTCTCGGAATGGTATTTGGCGCCGCACGAGGTGGTCTGTTGGTGGTGGTGCTTGCAGGGCTGCTCAGCCTGGCACCGGTCCAGCAGGATGCCTGGTGGCGCGAATCGGCATTGCTGCCGCATTTTCTACTGATCGCCGATTGGTCGAAGAACCTGATTCTCGGGTTCAGCGGCCAGTGGGTCGCCGGTTCGCTCAACCCGGCCGGTTGAGTATTTTTCCCGGATGCTCGGTTTGCCTGCGCATTCGGCCAGCTTGTAATAACTGAGGGGTTCCTTGCATGTGTGGCATTGTCGGCATCGTCGGTAAGTCGAACGTCAATCAGGCGCTGTATGACGCGCTTACCGTACTGCAGCACCGCGGCCAGGATGCAGCCGGTATCGTGACCAGCCACGACGGTCGCCTGTTTCTGCGCAAGGACAACGGCCTGGTGCGCGACGTATTCCAGCAGCGCCACATGCAGCGCCTGGTTGGCAACATGGGCATCGGCCATATCCGTTACCCCACAGCCGGCAGCTCCAGTTCGGCCGAAGCCCAGCCGTTCTATGTGAACTCGCCGTACGGCATCACCCTGGCGCACAACGGCAACCTGACCAATGTCGACCAGCTGACCAAGGAGATCTACGAGTCGGATCTGCGCCACGTGAACACCAGCTCAGATTCCGAGGTGCTGCTCAACGTGTTCGCCCACGAACTGGCCGTGCGCGGCAAGCTGCAGCCGACCGAAGAAGACGTCTTCGCCGCCGTCAGCAAGGTCCACGAGCGTTGCCGCGGTGGTTACGCCGTGGTGGCGATGGTGACCGGTTATGGCATCGTCGGTTTCCGCGACCCGAATGCAATTCGCCCGATCGTCTTCGGCCAGCGCCACACCGACGAAGGCGTCGAGTACATGATCGCTTCGGAAAGCGTGTCACTCGATGTGCTCGGCTTCACCCTGATTCGCGACCTGGCGCCGGGTGAGGCGGTGTACATTACCACTGACGGCAAACTGTTCACCCGCCAGTGCGCGGACGCGCCGAAGCTCGCGCCATGCATCTTCGAGTACGTCTACCTGGCGCGTTCCGACTCCCTGATGGACGGCGTGTCGGTGTACAAGGCGCGTCTGCGTATGGGCGAGAAGCTGGCCGACAAGATCCTGCGCGAGCGTCCCGATCACGACATTGATGTGGTCATTCCAATTCCGGACACCAGCCGCACCGCGGCGCTGGAGCTGGCCAACCGGCTCGGCGTGAAGTTCCGCGAAGGATTCGTCAAGAACCGCTACATCGGCCGTACTTTCATCATGCCCGGCCAGGCTGCACGCAAGAAGTCGGTGCGCCAGAAGCTCAATGCCATCGATCTGGAGTTCCGCGGCAAGAACGTCATGCTGGTGGACGATTCCATCGTGCGTGGGACCACCTGCAAGCAGATCATCCAGATGGCCCGCGAAGCCGGGGCGAAGAATGTCTACTTCTGCTCGGCGGCGCCGGCGGTGCGCTACCCCAACGTATACGGCATCGACATGCCCAGTGCCCACGAGCTGATCGCGCACAACCGCACCACCGAGGAAGTGGCCGAACTGATCGGTGCCGACTGGCTGGTCTACCAGGATCTGGAGGACCTGATCGATGCGGTAGGCGGCGGCAAGGTCAAGATCGAGAACTTCGATTGCGCGGTGTTCGACGGCAACTACATCACTGGCGATATCGACGAGGTCTACCTGCAGAAGATCGAGCAGGCACGCAACGATCTGAGCAAGGCCAAGACCAATGCGGTCAGCGCGATCATCGATCTGTACAACAATTGATCCATGCCGGACGCGGCAAAGCTGCGCCGGCTGAGGCAAGACTATGACCATTGAATGGGAAGCCGGACGGCTCGATAGCGATCTCGAAGGGGTCGGACTCGATACTCTCGCAGTGCGCGCCGGCCAGCGCCGCACGCCGGAGGCCGAGCATGGTGAGCCGTTGTTCTTCACCTCCAGTTACGTGTTCCGCAGCGCCGCCGACGCGGCTGCTCGCTTCGCCGGCGATGTGCCGGGCAACGTCTACTCGCGCTACACCAATCCGACCGTGCGGGCATTCGAGGAGCGTATCGCCGCGCTGGAGGGCGCCGAGCAGGCCGTCGCCACCGCTTCCGGGATGGCAGCGATCCTCGCCACCGTGATGAGCCTATGCTCGGCTGGTGACCATGTACTGGTTTCGCGCAGCGTGTTCGGCGCCACCGTCTCGCTGTTCGAGAAGTACTTCAAGCGCTTCGGTGTGCAGGTCGATTATGTGCCGCTCACCGATTTCGCTGCATGGGAATCCGCCTTCAAGGAGAACACCAGGCTGGTGTTCGTCGAATCGCCGTCCAACCCGTTGGCGGAGCTGGTGGATATCGCTGCGTTGGCGCAGCTCTGCCATGACAAGGGCGCCATGTTGGCGGTGGATAATTGCTTCTGCACGCCGGTGCTGCAGCAGCCGTTGACGCTGGGCGCGGATATCGTCATTCACTCGGCAACCAAATACATCGACGGGCAGGGTCGCTGCCTGGGCGGCGTGGTAGCCGGGCGCAGCGAGCAGATGAAGGAAGTGGTCGGCTTTCTGCGCACGGCCGGGCCGACGCTCAGTCCATTCAACGCCTGGGTGTTCCTCAAGGGGCTGGAAACATTGCGCCTGCGCATGCAGGCCCATTGCGCCAGTGCTCAGACGCTTGCCGAGTGGCTGGAGCAGCAGCCGGGTGTGGAGCGCGTGTACTACGCTGGGTTACCGAGCCATCCCCAGCATGAGCTGGCCAAGCGTCAGCAGAAGGGCTTCGGCGCGGTGCTGAGTTTCGAAGTGACCGGAGGCAAGGCGGGCGCCTGGCGATTCATCGACGCCACCCGGCTGATCTCGATCACTGCCAACCTGGGCGACAGCAAGACCACCATCACCCATCCCGGCTCGACCACCCATGGTCGGCTGTCGGCCGAGGATCGCGCGACCGCGGGCATCAGCGACAGCCTGATCCGCGTTGCGGTGGGGCTGGAGGACGTGGACGATCTCAAGGCCGACCTGGCTCGCGGGTTGGCGGCACTCTGAGCCACCGCACCATCCCATGGCGGCGCCGTTCGACTGCCGCTGTGGGGTTGGTTGCCTCATCCCCCGCTGAACACGCAACGCCGCCAGGTGCCGTCGTTTACTGACGTAGATCAATGGCCGGTGCGGGTTCGCCTCGGCCATCAAACAGCTGCGTAGGATTGGCCGGAAGGATGGTCGGACTGGCCGAATCGGTCTCGATCACCCGGATATCGCTGTACTTCTTCCCGGACAGCGCGGCGAGCCCGGCGCGATCGCGTATCACCGTCGGCCGCAGGAAGACCATCAGGTTGCGTTTGACGTGAGTCTCCTGTGTGGAACGGAATAACGCGCCGAGCAGGGGGATATCGCCGAGCAGCGGTACCTTGGCGTTGGTCCGCGTCACGTCGTCCTGGATCAGGCCCCCGAGGACGATAACCTGGCCATCCTCGGCGAGGATGGTGCTCTTGATCGAGCGCTTGTTGGTCACCAGGTCGACGGCCTGTGCCGTCAAACTGGCACTTGGGGCGATGGACGATATTTCCTGCTCGATCTGCAGGCGCAGGGTGGCCCCCTCGTTGATGTGGGGTGTGACCTTGAGCGTCACACCGATGTCCTGGCGCTCGATGGTGGTGAACGGGTTGTTCGCTCCAGCCGAGTCGGTGGTGTAGGAGCCGGTCTGGAATGGCACGTTCTGGCCGACCAGGATCTCCGCTTCCTGGTTGTCGAGGGTCAGCAGGCTGGGTGTCGACAGCAGATTGCTCTTGCTGTTGGAGGACAGTGCGGTGATCAGGGCGCCAAAACTGCGCGTACCGACGCCGATGATCGCACCGTCTGGCAGCTCGCTGGGGATTTCGTTCTCATTGATCGCATTCAGTACGCTTCCGACCGAAATGCCGGTGTTGCCGAAGCTTACGCCGCCGGCGCCGCCAGTACTGCCGCGAGCGTCAATGGCCCACTGCACGCCGAGCGCATCGGTGATGTCGCCCGAAACTTCGACGATGGCCGCCTCGACCATGACTTGCGCGCGCGGAACGTCCAGCTGCCTGACGATGCTTTCCAGCGTACCGATCAGCTCGGGATCGGCCAGCAGCACCAGCGCATTCAGGCTTTCATCGGCACGAATCAGGATGTTCTGCGACCGCCCGGTACCGCTGCCAGCCTCGCCAGTGTCCGGGTTCTGCAGGCCTTCGGAGATGTCGCCAAGTGTTTCGGCAAGGGATTTCGCATCGTTGTGGCGCAAGCGGATGACGCGAGTATTGGCCGAACGGGTGGCTGGCGTGTCGAGTGACTGAGCCAGTGCGGCGAGTTTGCCCCGTGCCTCGCTTGGGCCGATGAAGATCAGTCGATTGGTGCGCGAATCGGCAATGATCTGCACGCCCGGTGCACTTTTCGCTTCGCCGCGGATCATCGCGTTACGTAGGACTTCGGCAATATCGACCGCCCAGCCATGGCGCAGGTTGAGCACGCTGTAGTCGTTGCTTTCGGCCTGGTCGAGCTGGTCCACCAGATTCTGTATGCGCGCGATATTGGCGCTGCGGTCGCTGATGATCAGCGCGTTGGCCGATGAAACGGCTGCGAGATGACCGTACTGCGGAACCAGTGGGCGGATCAGCGGAATCAGCTCGGCGGCGGAAGTGTGTTGCACCTGGATTACCCGGGTCTCCAACTGGTCGCCACCGGTCGGCCCACCACCGGCTTCCGCCTTGGCTTCGGCGTTCGGTATGACCCGCGCGACATCACCTTGAGTCAGTACGCTGAATCCATGCGTCGCCATTACCGAAAGGAACAGCTGATAGACCTCGCTCAGCGACAGGGTCGCGTTGGATACCACGCTGACCTGGCCCTTCACTCGCGGATCGACGATGAACGTCTGGCCGCTGAGCTGGCTGATCTGATCAATGAACGCGCGGATGTCGGCGTCCTTGAGGTTGATGGTCCAGCCGTCTTGCTGATTCGGACTCGGTTCGATACCCGGTTCGGCTGCGATCAAGGGCAGCGGGGCGGCCAGCAGGCCGGTGGCTAGCAGGGCAAGCAGTGAGCGCGAGAAAGGCTTCGGCATCGGTCAATCGTCTTCCATGGGCTGGTCGTTGGAGGGTGCGGCGTCAGGCTGGATGACGGCTTCTTCCAGCTGCTGGCGCAAAGCGTCCATCTGTTGCTGCATCAGCTGCGACTCGTCCGTCGCGAGTTCGCTATTGGCTGTTTCTTCCGGATAGGTCGGCTCGTTCGGAACGTAGGCTGGCGATCGAGTTTCGGGAAAATGCAGCACCTCTACGGTGCCGTTGCGCAGCAATTCCACATGGTTGGGATAGACCTTATGCAGGCTCACGCCATCCTGCAGGTCCTGTCCCTGCCAGTACAGCTTCGGTGGCTGCCCATCGACCTGGACGATGGCGCTCGATCGCTCTGGCTCGATGTGCACGAAGCTGCCACGCAGGGTGAAACCGCTGGCGGCTGCCGAAGGCGCATAGGCGTCGGAGGGCGCGGCCGAGCCGAACAGGATCTCCAGCCGCTGCATGTCTGGTCCGCTCGCTCCGCCGACGTTCTGCTCATAGATGTCTGCCGGCGCTGGTGCACGGCTCAGATCCAGCCACTGCTCGAGCCGGGTGGCCAGATAAACGGCGTAGATACAAAGGAGCACGATGCTGGCAAGCAGTGGGACGTGTTGACGGTAATTGCGCAGTTTTCCCGGCAATGGCAAGCGAAATACTCCGTGGCGCTCTTGTTGTAGGTTCCCTGGGCGCGGGGCTGTTGTCAGGCGTTACAGCATTTCTAGATCACTTTTGACGATACCGCAGCCGAAATTTCAGACAATCCGGGTGAGCGGATGGTGCCCGAACAAAGTTACAAAGCGATGCGGCAGTCTCAGTTGACCACGCTTTGGTAAAAAAAATTCAATGCTGCTGTTGACTTAGCTTAGGGGGGTGAGTAAATTGCGCGCCTCGCAAGGCGATCGGCTGATTAGCTCAGCTGGGAGAGCACCTGCATCACACGCAGGGGGTCGGCGGTTCGATCCCGTCATCAGCCACCAACCTTTGTGAGATTTCGGACGAAAGTCCGGCCGACGCGCAGCGGTAGTTCAGTCGGTTAGAATACCGGCCTGTCACGCCGGGGGTCGCGGGTTCGAGTCCCGTCCGCTGCGCCATATTACTCAGTTCACTTCCTATGGACGTGATGAGACAAGAAAAGCTGCCCTAGGGCAGCTTTTTTTGTGTCCGCTGTTTGGCCCTTGCGTAATTCTTGCGGCAGATCTTTTTTATCGTCAGTGCTCGCGTCTGCGGCGTATGGCCATCAGGGCCAGCGTGTAACCATCGTTGCGCTCGAAGTGGCTGCCCGCGGCTACCAAAAATCCAGCTTAGCTACCGAGCGCGCTATCGATGCCGCTGCCGCTGCCGCTGCCTGCGGACAGCCTGTGCTCCACAAAATCGGTTTGAGAAGCGCTCAGTTCGATGGATGGTGCGTCTGTCGTCAACAGCACACGCATGATCCAGTCCGTCCGTCTTGGCTCTGAAAGATCGCAGTCTCACCGGTTATAGCGTGCGGCCAAAGGCGCCACCGGCTCTCGCTCGATCAGACAATACAGTCCCTACAGCGATTAGTCTGCACATAATTCAAGAATATAGGTAGCCGACTAACTAGAAGATCGGTTAGAACTGACCAATAGCGTTTTGCCTCACCTGCCTAGATTACTTTTTTGTAAGGTAACTATTTGTTGGCAACTATGCGCCGTGTTGTTTTGTCTATGCCTCAGGCGCCGCTGATTAACCTGGAGGCATAATCACTTATGCAAAAAACTCAGAGCTCCTTGCTAAAAGGCTTAGTGGTTGGGCTTGTATTGGCCGCTTTGTTTGTTTTTTTGCTGGTTTTGCTAGTTGCGTATACCGGCGCATACAACGTTGCCGCTTCTCAGGATCACTCACCCTTTGTTCGCTGGGTGTCGACCACCACCATGGAGAACTCAGTGGCAGCCAGAGCGGAGGACCTGGACGTGCCGGAACTCTCCGAGGAGCAGATCGCTGCCGGTGCAGAGCATTACAAGGCGATGTGTCAGCACTGCCATGCAGGCCCAGGCGTGGAACGCGCCGAGTGGGCTCGAGGCCTTTTACCGCAACCACCGCATCTCGTCGAGGAGGCCGCACATTGGCAGCCGAACGAGGTGTTCTGGCTGATCAAGCATGGCGTGCGTATGTCGGCGATGCCGGCTTTCGGCGAAACGCATGACGATGGAGAGCTCTGGAATATCGCCGCTTTCGTGAAACAGCTGCCTGGTATGTCTGCCAGCGAATATGCCGCGCTAGGTCAGCAATCAGGTACGCACGGGAACTGAAAGGAAAACGATGATGCAGATGTCTTATTGGCGCTTCGCCGCCATGATCGCAACTTCTACAGTCGCCATGTTCGGCTTGATGTATTTAAATACTTACGCATTCGAACATGTATTTTGGAGCGAGACCCGCGCCTGGATGGCGCTGTTGATGGGGGCTGTCATGGCCGTAATCATGCTGAGTTTCATGCTGAGCATGTATCAGAAAAAGCGGATCAATATCGCTATATATATCGGCAGCCTCGTTGTATTTGCCCTGACGCTCTGGCTGGTCCGTAGCCAGGCTACCGTTGGTGATGCCGAATATATGAAAGCCATGATCCCCCATCATTCGATTGCGATCATGACCAGCGAGCGCGCGCAAATTACCGACCCGCGGGTTCGCAAACTGGCCGATGAGATCATTGCGGCTCAGCGTCGTGAAATATCGGAAATGAAGTATCTGATCAATGAACTTGAGAGGGTCGACTGATGCGTCTTCATCTGCACCGGAGCGGCCAGGGTTCGCTCGCTTGTAAATTGCTTGCGCCTTTCGCGGTTCTGTCGCTGGCCGCCTGTGGCGATCCCGCGCCTGGAGAGGGTGTTGAAAAGCCGCTGATGAGCGACCCGTCACCGAAGATGGTCGGTGCGCGTGAAGCGGTGGGCATGCCCGACATCCCAACCATCGATCCGCAGACGCTTGACGCTGCCGAAATCGAGAAGGTGCTGGGTGTAGGCCCGCGGTGTGCTTTCGCCTACACAGCGGAAAGCAAGCCCGTGGCTGTTTTTCAGGTGACTGGCGATAACGCCGGCCAAGGGGTGGTGAAGATCCATGGCCGATTGGTAAAGCTTGCGGGGCATGAGGCTGAAGTCGGTGGTTTCACACTGAGTGGTGACGGTATGTCGGTCAGAATCGAGCCAGCGGGCGAAGGGGGCGATTCAAGGCCGGCCGAACAGCGTGAGGCCGACATGCTGTTCGAGCTGGAGCAGGGCCTGCACGTCGGTTACCGTGGCTGGTATCGCTGTACCAGCCCCTGACCGATGCGAGCCCGCGATCGGTACCAACGCCAGCCCTCCATACCTGCAACGAGCAGCCGGAGTTCCCCAAGCACCGGCTGCTCGCTTGTGTTCGAGCGGTAACGACCGGTAACGGCCATAGCCGCTTTGCCTCATTGCTCGGTTTGCTTGCCACTGAACCTGGTGATCGGTTTTTCCGCGTCCTTGTCCAGACCGCCCGCGAAGCTCTTGAGCCCCTCGATGATGGGCATCAGCGCCGCCCACAGTTCGTCGTCGTGGAGCATCTTGTAGGCGCCGGTAACGCCTGGCGCCTCGTCGTGCTTGCCGTCGGGTTTGTAATGCCCGACGGCATGGAAGGCTTCTTGGAAGGCAAACACCACTTTGCAAAATTGCGCGGGCTCGATGCGCGACAGCGCCATGCCGAGGATTGACAGGTTCTGCACGGCATTGAGCGAGCCTTCCTTGCTCATCCCATCGACCAGTACCTTGAGCACGCGGTCATGCGAGCCCGCCAGGTCGTTGGCAAAGCGCAGCACGCCACGCTGGTGCAGGGTTTCGAGCAGGGTATCGAGTTCCTCGCGCGCGCTGGGGCCGATCGGCGTCGGCTTGACGTCGTAGTTGATTCGCTGGGCCATCAGAATCTCTCCGGATGCGGGGCTTGGGTGGGCGGGGCGACGTAGTCGTCGCGGTACCACTTCACCTCGACGGGCACACCTTCGTTGGGGGTGCGCTTGGCGTGGCGGAAGCTGTTGGACGGCAATGGCGGTTCGCCTTTTTCGGCCAGCACTTCCAGCTTCACCGCGGTTTCCTTGTAGGCCGGCGTGTTCACGTCGGGATCGTGGTGCTCGCCGGTCAGCAGGTTGAGGCCAGGCTTTCCTTGGTGGATGGGCATGAACAGCGTCTTGCCGGCGACTCGCTCGGTCACGGTGGCACGCACCTCCACCGAGCCGCGGCGGGAGCTGATCTTCAGCCAGGTGCCGTCCTCGATGCCGCGCTCGGCGGCCAGTTCCGGGCTGACCTCGACGAACCAGTTCGGTGCCTGCGACCAGATGCGTGGGCCGCGCCCGGTCTGATTGGTGGCCTGGAACTGCTCGAGCATGCGGCCGTTATCGAGCATGATGTCGTACTCGTCGTCGGCGGCTTCGGCCGGCTCCTTCCATTCCAGCGGGAACAGCACGGCCTTGCCGTCGTCGGTGTGGAAGCGCTCGGTGTAGAGCAGCGGTGTGGTGCTGCCGTCGCTCTGCATGGGCCAGAACAGCGATTGCCAGCCTTCGAGCCGCTCGTAGCTGATGCCCTGGAACATGGTGGCGATGCCGGCCGCCTCGTCCATGATCTGGCTCGGGTGGCTATAGCCCCAGTCATGCCCCATGCGTTTGGCCAGGTCGGTGAAGATCTGCCAGTCTGGGCGGCTGTTCCCCAGCGGCGGCAGCACCTGGTAGAAGCGCTGGATGCGCCGCTCGGTGTTGGTGAAGGTGCCGTCCTTCTCTACCGAGGGGCAGGCTGGTAGCACCACGTCGGCGAATTCGGCGGTGCGGCTCATGAAGATGTCCTGCACCACCATGAAGTCCAGATTTTCGAAGCCGCTATGCACGTTGCGGCTGTTGGCATCGGAGAAGGCGGTCTCCTCGCCGATGATGTACATGGCCTTCACCGAGCCCTCGCGGGCTTTCTGCACCATGGTGAAGTTGTCGTTGCCCTTCTCCAGCGGCAGCCGCTCCTTTGGCACGCCCCAGGCCTTGGCCCACTTGTCGCGGTATTTCTCCTCGGTGACTTTCTCGTAACCGGGATACATGTTTTTCAGGCAGCCGAAATCGCTGGCGCCTTGCACGTTGTTGTGGCCGCGCATCGGGTAGCCGCCGGTGCCGGGCCGGCCGTAATTGCCGGTGACCAGCAAGAGGTTGGATAACGCCGTGCTGGTGTCCGAACCGTGGCTGTGCTGGGTGATGCCCATGGCCCAGAGCAGGCAGACCGAGTCGGCCTGGCCGATCAGCTCGGCGGCCTCGATCAGCTTGTCCTTGGCGATGCCGGTGACCTCGGCAGCGAAGTCCATGGTGAAAGGCTCGAGCGATTTTCTGTATTCCTCGACCTGATTGACCCGGCTGTCGAGGAAATCGAGGTCGGCGTATCCGTGATCGAACATATAGCGCGCC
The DNA here is from genome assembly GCF_041381355.1 of Pseudomonas sp. LM13. NCBI lineage: Bacteria > Pseudomonadati > Pseudomonadota > Gammaproteobacteria > Pseudomonadales > Pseudomonadaceae > Pseudomonas > Pseudomonas sp. LM13. The sequence continues at coordinate 4,376 of NZ_JACBXH010000040.1, read as the reverse complement.
AGCGCCGAGGCCCAGACCAGGTCGGTGCTCGAGTTGGGCCGCAGGTGCAGGTCGGCACGCTCAGCCATCTCGTGGCGGCGTGGGTCGAACACCACTAGCTTCTGCCCACGATGCTTCTTCTGCGCCTTCAGTTTGGAGGCGATTACCGGGTGGTTCTCGGACAGATTGCTGCCGACGATGACGATCAGGTCGGCCTTTTCCATGTCCGCGATGGTGCCCGAGTCGCCGCCGTAGCCGACGGTGCGGAACAGGCCCTTGGTCGCCGGGTTCTGGCAGTAGCGCGATGAGTTGTCGACGCTGTGGGTGCCGATGATCGCGCGGGCGATCTTCTGTGTCAGATAGGCCTCTTCGTTGCTCGCCTTGCTCGAGCCGATGAAGCCGATGGCGTCCGGCCCGTGGGTGTCGCGGATCTGCAACAGGCGATGGGCGACCAGGTCCAGCGCCTCATCCCAGCTCGCTTCGCGGAACTGGCCGTTCTCGCGGATCAGCGGCGTGGTCAGGCGTTTCGGGTCGTTGACGAAGTCCCAGGCAAACTTGCCCTTGATGCAGGTAGAAATGCCGTTGGCCGGGGCGTCGACCACCGGCTGCACCTTGAGGATGTGCCGGTCGCGCGTCCACATCTCGAACGAGCAGCCCACGCCACAGTAGGTGCACACGGTCTTGGTGCGCTTGATCTCCGGCTGGCGCCAGTGCATGTCCATCTTCGAGAGGGCGGTGATCGGCCGCGCGCCGATGGTTTCCTCGAGCGTCTTGACCATGTCGATCATCGGCCGCTTGACGTCCTGCGGCAGCGCGGTGAAGGGGCCGGCGTCGGGTTGCATGGTCTTTTCCAGCAGCGCGTTGCACGGGCATACGGTGACGCAGTGGCCGCAGCTGACGCAGCTCGACTGGTCGATCGGCTTGCCGCCGTCCCACAGCACGCGGGGGTGCTCCATGGTGAAGTCGATCGACAAGGTCTCGTTGACCTCGACGTTCTGGCAGGCCTCGACGCAGCGCCCGCAGAGAATGCACTGGTCCGGATCGTAGGTGTAGAAGGGGTTGGAGTGGTCCTTCTCGTACGGCTTGCGCTTGAATTCGTAGCGCTGGATCGGCGGATTGATCTGCGCGTAGGTGTTGTGCAGCGTGCAGTCGCCGGTGTTGTGCTCGCACAGCGTGCAGTACAGCTCGTGCTTGGCCACCAGCCGGTCCATGCCTTCCTCGCGTGCGGCCTTCGCCTCGGCGATCTCGCTGGTCACCTGCAGGCCGTCGCGTGCCTTGAGCGTGCAGCCGCGCACCAGTTCGCCGTCGACCTGGACCCAGCACACGTCGCAGGTTTGCGGTGAGCCGAGCGCCCTGTGGTAGCAGACGTGCGGCAGGTCGATGCCATGCTTGGCGAGAAAGTCGATCAGCGGGGTGTCGGCCTTACCGACCAGGGCTTTGCCGTCGTAATGGATCGTGCAGTCGCTCATCAGGCCTCCGTCTTGTCGCGGTGGTGGGGCGGGCCGGCGTTCCCTGGCCTGTTGCCGGCACGGTCCGGCGCTTCCTGTGGGCACTCGTTCCGCCGTGGGTGGGCGGTCGAGGCTAGCTGTTGTCCATAGCTGACTGACCGGCCTCCGGAAACGTTCCCCGCCGATTTGTATGGATTTGGCCGTGGCGTTGAACTCATGCCGTGCGCACGGTCCAGAAACAGACGGATACAAAAACCAAACGACCCGGATGCCGTTCGTCTGATGGCCCAGCTCTTCCCGCGTTCTGCCGACATGTGGCTGCGCCTGGTCCTGCTCCTGCTGTTCCTGGGGCTGGTCGGGGGTTTCGTCGCGTTCGTCATACTGTCGCGTTCGTCCTATGTCACCGGCGTGGGGCTGACGGTGGATCAGCCTGTGCCCTTCAGCCACGAACACCACGCCGGCGCGCTACAGATCGATTGCCGCTACTGCCACGACAATGTCGAGACGAGCGCCGTGGCCGGCCTGCCATCGACGCACACCTGCATGAGCTGCCATTCGCAGTTGTGGACCGGCGCCGAGATGCTCGCGCCGGTGCGCCAGAGCCTCTTGCAGGGCGAGCCGCTGCACTGGAACCGGGTCAACGAGCTGCCGGACTACGTGTTCTTCCACCACGGTGTGCACGTGAACGCCGGCGTCGGCTGCGCCGAATGCCATGGGCAGGTCGACAGCATGCCGCTGATGCGCAAGGCCGAGCCGTTCAGCATGAGCTGGTGCTTGGACTGTCATCAGGACCCGGCGCCGCGGCTACGACCGCGCGCCGCAGTGACCGACATGAGCTGGCACTACGCTGGTGACCGGCGCGCCCTCGGTGAGGCGCTGATGCGCAAGCGACGCATCGCCGAAGGCGACCTGACCCACTGCTACACCTGCCACCGGTAAGCCATGGACATTCGAGACGACGCCAACCCGCAGCACCGCACACCACTCGACTGGACGGCCATCCGTGCGCGTCTGGAAAACGAGCGCGGTCCGCGCTACTGGCGCAGCCTCGAACAGTTGGCCGACGAGCCGGCCTTCGCCGAATTCGTCGAGACCGAGTTTCCCTCGGTTGCGCCGCAGATGGACCGTCGCCGCTTCCTCCAGGTGATGGGCGCCTCGCTGGCAATGGCCGGCCTGGCCGGCTGTGGCAAGCCGGAGAAGGGCGTGCCCTACGTCCGCCAACCGGAAAAACTCATCCCCGGCGAGGCGCAGTGGTATGCCAGTTCGGTAGCCTTCGCCGGCTACGCACAGCCGGTGCTCGGGCGTACCCACGTCGGCCGTCCGACCAAGCTCGAAGGCAACCCGCAGCACCCGGTCAGCCGCGGCGCCAGTACCGCCATCATCCAGGCGATGATTCTTCAGCTGTATGACCCGGACCGCTCGCAGGTGCCACGCTTCAAGGGTGTCGACACCACTTGGGACAGCTTTCTGCAAGAGGCCAGCGGCGCTGCCGAGCGCCTCGATCACCAGCGCGGCCGTGGCCTGCATCTGCTGCTCGGCGCCAGCAGTTCCCCGACCTTGCAACGCCAGCTCGGCGACCTCTTGCAGCGCTGGCCCGACGCCCGTCTGTATCGCTTCGAGCCCTTCGAAGGCGACGGCTACCTTGCCGCCGAGCGTGCCTTCGGCCGGCCGCTGGAAACCCATTACCGCTTCGATGCGGCCGAGTGGGTGCTGAGCTTCGAGCACGATTGGCTCGGCACGGGGCCGCGCGAGCTACCGCACGCCGTGCGCTGGGGTGAACGCAAGCGCACCGCAGCGAAGGGGGAGGGCGAGGCGCGGCTGCTGATCGTCGAATCGGTGCCGACGCTGACCGGCGCCAGGGCCAGCGAGCGCAAGCGCATCGAACCCGACGAGCTGCCGCGTTACCTGCAGACACTGGCGGCCGCCCTCGGCGAGGGGCGCGGTCCCGCCGAGCCATTGCCGGCCGAACGTCAGCGCTGGATCGAGGCCGTCGCCCGCGGGCTCGAGGCGCGGCGCGGCCGTTGCTTGATCACCGCTGGCGAGCGGACCCCGCTGGACGTGCAGGCCGCCGTGCACCGGCTCAACGCGCGGCTCGGCAATGTCGGCCATACCCTCGATTACAGTGAGCCGGTGCTCTGGTTGGAGGCCGGCGGGCAACGTCTGGCCGAGCTGCCGACGCTGGTCGAGGCGATGCATGCCGGCCAGGTCGAGACGCTGCTGATGCTCGACTGCAACCCGGTGAACACGGCGCCGGCCGACCTCGCGTTCGCCGATGCGCTCGACCGTGTCCCGTTGCGCATCCATGCCGGGCTCTATTACGACGAGACCGCTGCCTTCAGCCACTGGCACCTGCCGTTGACCCACGACCTCGACGGCTGGCACGACGGCCGCGCCGCGGATGGCAGCGTTTGCCTCGGCCAGCCGCTGGTGCGCACCTTCTACAGCAGCCGCACGCTGTCGGAGATCCTCGCGCTGCTGCAGGGCGATCTCGACCCGAGCGGCCGCGCCGAGCTGCGCAAGACCTGGCAATCGCTCGACGAAAGCGCCTGGCGCCAAGCCCTGGAACGCGGCTTTCTGTCCGACTCGGAACTGCCGCCGGTGAAGGTCGATGCACGGCCGCTGGCTTGGGGCGCGCCGCCCGCCGCGGCCGAAGGCCTGTCCCTGCGCTTTCTGCCCGACCCCTGCGTGTGGGACGGTCGACTGGCCAACCTCGGCTGGCTGCAGGAGCTGCCCAAGCCGATCACCAAGCTGACCTGGGACAACGTCATCGGTGTTGCGCCAAAGCTCGCCGAGGAGCAGCGGCTTTCCAACGGCGACGTGGTACGGGTCACGCTGGGCCAGCAGGTGATTGTCGGTCCTGTGTGGATCATGCCCGGCCACGCCGAGCGCACGCTGAGTCTGTACGCCGGCTACGGCCGCACCCGTGCCGGGCGGGTAGGCGATGACTAG
>NZ_JACBXH010000039.1:0-41448 GCF_041381355.1 Pseudomonas sp. LM13 | reverse complement strand
AATGCGGCATGATGCTCCGGCTTCAATTCAATAACCGTGTTGCACTCAGCTCCTGCAACCGCCAGTCGTAATCGCGACGGAAGCTTTTAGACTTAACCATCTTCCTGAAAGGCTCGATCTGGGCCAGCAGAGCCCCAACCGCATTTGAGAACGGCCGATCAAACAGTGGCCTGTTCTTGAATGTGCCTGTAGGTGCCCGCTTCGGCCGCTTGCGGAACGATTCAGGTATGGCTGCAGGGTGCAGATAAGCAAGGATGCTATTGAGCCGATACGCCATCTCAGGATGCACATCCAGGTGAGCTGTGCCCACCTTGAACGCCTTCACCCGAAATGCGCCGGCGTCCGCTTCGATCCACTCTCCAGACGCCGCGCGTGCGGTCTGCAGTAGTCGTCCCGTTGAAGATCGGCAGGGATCGTCGCGACCCATGAATTTCGCGATCACCATCCGCAGGTCGTGGATATACCCCTCGCGATCATGCGACGTGCTTCCCCACTCGTTGAACACGCCACTCATGATCATGCGCTTGGAGAATCCCTCTGGAACATTCGTTACGTGCTGACGCGATAGTCCCTTGAATATTCCATCTACCCGCTCAGCCAAGAACTCGGCTCTCCGAGCCTGCAAAGAAGTTATCGTGCTCCGAAGATTGTCGATATTAAAATCCGGCATATCACGTTCTGGGTTCTGGCCCTTTACATAATTATGGTCACGCCAGGCGTTCAGGATTTCATTCCACTGATTACGGCGCTCCTGCGGCATATAGTCCATCAGGTCTGTTTCCCGCAGCGCTTTATCCCAGTATGTGGCTTCCAGCTCAAACAGGGCGCCTTGGAGTTGGAAAATCTCGGAGAACGAGGTTGTGTGGCGAAGACTTGCCGAGTGGCCATACTTGTCTTTACTGTTCCCATTGAAAAAGTAGTGCATAACACCCGAGACATTCTCTTGGGTGTAGATAGCATGCACGTCCAATATCTTTTTCTTGGTTGTCTCATAAGCAGAGACAAGGGAGGAGAATCGGTCGAAAGCGACCGGAGCATAGAACGTGTCTATAATATCGGCAGGGATTACTTCTGGCTCTGTTGCGGGTATGTTGCTCAACATGGTCATCACCTATAAGGAAATGACCAAATTGTCCCGCGTAACCTTAAATACCCAAATCAGCGCTGCCTAACCTTCGGGCTCTGCAATGATATCGTTCATGTCTTGCTCAAGATCCTCAGGAGGAAAACTCCCGCTCTGGAACTGGAGCGTCATTTGATCGAGCAACCTAAAGTTGAATTTAATTGCCTTAACTGTCCGATGCTCTTTTATTAACTCGTAGTCCAGTTCCATGCTGCATTTATTGCGCAGCTCTTTAACTGAAGCATCGATAACACGACTGCGCAGATTACTAAAGCGCTCATAGGCCTCGCCGAGCTGAAGGCGCCGGCGCAGCTCCTCAACTGTGATGTAAAGCCATCCTTTCGACTTGTACTGCATCAACATCTCAAAGAGTCGAAAGCTATAGGTTGATTCGATGCCGGAAACACGCCAAAGGTCGTAGGACGTGTAATGGCCGATCAGCCTGGAGAGATATGGCTTAACGGTCGTGGAGAAAAGAAGCTCTACCCGGCCTTCGCCTTTGACATAGGTGCAGCGCTCGACCCAGCGGACCTCGTGGATCGCCCGGCCTTTGCCAGTCCCGGTGATGGAGGTGATCTTGGCGTTGAACAGCTGCTTGGCGGCGTCCTGGAGCTGGGTGTAGGCATCGCTCTTGTTGACCGTGTACCGGCTCATGAAGTCGTGCGCGGTGACTACGATCCCGTTGGGCATGGGCTTGCGCGAATCGATCTTGGCAATGGCCAGCAAGATCAGCCGCTGCTCAGCCACGGACAAGCGATAGGACGCGCCCACCAGATCGTTGTGCTTGGAGACAACGTGAGGCGAAATCATCGTTTCATTGCTGGTGTCGCTGTCTGGCTCAGTGGCGACGCTATCAGTCGTGATGATGTCTCCCATGCCTCAATCCCGGTCAAAAGTCATTCAGGGTGTTGAGCATAAAGGCCTTTCCCGGAAACCCCAACCGACCATCCTGCAGATATCTCGCACCGTGCCGGCAGGTGATGGAATCTGTAGTCATGACAGCTTGATGCGGGTGATCTTCTCGACCTGGAATCTGTAGGCATGAGGATTTCCTGAGGTCATTTCAGCATGGAATCTGTAGTCATAAGGCCACGCCGCCCTGGTTGGGAACATGGAATTTGTAGTCATGAGGCGTTCCGATCCGCTCGTTTCGCATGGAATCTGTAGTCATGACGCCGAGAGAGGGAGGTTTTCCACCTGGAATCTGTAGTCATGAAGCATGGAATTTGTAGTCATGAGGGCTCCAAAGCCTGGCTTACGACATGGAATCTGTAGTCATGAGCCCGTTCGGAGCGCTGCTTAACATGGAATTTGTAGTCATTAGGCCGCACCCATCGGCCGATCTGCGGCTCAAAATCGTGACATTGATCATGCTCACAGCATGGAATTTGTAGCTGTGAGGCCAGCGGGACAATCGGAAGTAGCTCAAGGTTCCGATAAAAGGAAAACTGGTTGCAGATCAATGATTTAGCGGCCTTCAGAGGTGCCGGAAGCTTAAACCTACAACAAATGCGTAAGATTGAGCCTTACAAATTGGTTGTTTTGTTGTAGCCCTGACTTCGCCCCTTCATCCCGCGTTCTCACCTGCCTGTGGATAGCGCATGGAATCTGTAGCACGAAGCATGGAATCCGTAGTCATGAGGAATGGAATCTGTAGGCATGAGACATGGAATCTGTAGTCATGAAGGTGGGAATCTGTAGTCATGACCCTTCTGAAACCCGCATGGTAGAAGGGCTGGAGCGTTCCGATAAAGCTTTTAAAAACAAGCCATAAAACAAGAAAAAAAGATTTAAAAGGGCAGGTGGTTGTGGACAAGGCGGGATCGAGCCCCGGCCTGGGACCTGATCCCACGACTCCCACCTCCTGCGAACCAACTTTGCCAGCTAGCAGCGACAGGGCATCCCTACCAGGGGAAGAGCGGACCTGGCAGCTCAGCACCTCAGATCAGGCAACTTTGACATCCTCCCCCACCTTCGCAGCTGCTCAGGAAGGGGATTCCTTTTCAGGCGTTAAGCCGATTGCTCGGCCAACAGGTTCCTGCTGCTGACGGCCTTACCGCGCCGTTCACTTCACAGGCTAACCGGGCCAAGTCCGGCCCTTCGTTGCTCAGTAGAGCTTCGCTCCGGCGAAGCACGTTGATTGCGCCCACCACATCCGCGTTTTGCGCATAGCCACACTGAACGCACAGGAACTGCGCCTGTGTCTTGCGATTGTCCGGGCTGACATCATCACAGATCGGGCAAGTTCGGCTGGTATTGCGGGCGGGCACCGCGATCAGCCAACCACCATTCCAGGCCAGCTTGTAGTCGAGCTGGCGACGGAACTCGAACCATCCCTGATCCAGGATCGCTTTGTTCAGGCCCGACTTGGCCTTCACGTTGCGTCCTGGTTGCTCAGCCGTGCCGGCTGCCGATGCACTCATGTTGCTGACCTTCAAGTCTTCGATACAGACCATCGCGTGGTTTTTGCTGATGGTTGTGGAAGCCTTGTGCAGATAGTCACGGCGCACGTTGGCGATGCGGTGATGGATGTGTTGGACGCGGGCTTTTGCCCGTTTCCAGTTGCTGCTGAATAATGCTGCTTTGCATGCGGGTTCCCAGCGAAATCAGAATTCCAGCCCCAAGCAGAGTCGGGCGGTCAGAACAGCGCCAACTGACCGCACATCGGAGCGATATCAATCCACGTTTCGCCGTCAACCTTGAAGCCGAAGGCCATTAGTGCGGCAGCGCAAGCTTCACCGGACACAAACCCAGCCGCTTCGGAGGACTTCGCGGTTGCCAACAGCACCTGACCGCAGACATGTGACGGGAAGACACCGACATACATCATGTGTCCGCCATACGCCTGCCAGCTCGCCACGTATGGCCGCTGCCCACTAACACGCTCAATCGTCATCTCGATGCTTCCTTGTTCGGCAGTCGGATCAGATCCACACGGTTAGGATCTTCCCCGCCATCCGGGAAAAACAGGTTGAACTCAACGATGGCGGTGATCCCTTCCGAGCGCAGCTGGACAGTGGTCTGCCAATGGTCCGTTTGTTCACCGGACCAAGGCGCAACCTCGACCACCTCTTTTCCTTGGAAGCATCCCCGCAGTACAAGGGAGGCGGCACTGGTACGCCGCCCGAGCAAATGAAATCGTTCAAGAGCCACTGGCACTACCACTCGTAGGTCTTCAGGCCATCAACGGCATCCCAGTCCCGATCCAGCCGCACCCAGCCATCGAGCGCCTGACGCTTGAGCCACTGGCGAATATCGGCGGCACACTGCGGCACCTCTGTTTCCAGCCCCTCTTGCTCCAAGAAGCGGATGAACATGCCCGCTCCGTAATTGGCGACGATGGCCCAGCTACAGGCGTCCGGCTTATCACTCAGCGCTTGAGCAGTAGGCTGGTCCAGGTGCGCAGTCGAGATAACGGGCATCGCCATCATGTCGAACCGGCCTTCAGTGATACGGACGCGGTGAGAGTGATCTTCGAGAGTGGCGGGAGTGTCACCAGTGACCAGGCCCTTGCCAGTGATATCGCAAACGACCTGCTCAAGATTGGCGTACAACTCGCCTCGTTGCATGGCGATCCCAGTGGCCTCCTCATCACCACCATTCGGGTTGACGGTGCCGCTGAAGATCAATGAAAAGTTGAGGGGTTGCATACGGGTGTCCTCGCTGTTTGGATTGCTTCCAGGCTATCGCTGAGCCAAAGAAACCCAAGCTGAGCCGGCGCGCCTTTGCTTAGCTACCGGCAGCGAGGGCCGTACATGCCTACAAAACCCAGAAGAAAATTCCTCCTGGAACCGGTGCTATGCAGGCCGCTCACTCGGGTTCTTGATCAAGTGCTCGAACAGCACGCGCGCGGAAAAACCTTCCAGTTCGGCGGGTGTAATGGGGGAGGGGTGAGGTGTTGCACCTGGCTTCAAAATGCGGGTGCCCTGAGCGGTATGCCAATCGAAAACCATGAAGTGCAGCGAGAGCCCACCTTGAAGCCTTGGCAAAGCCTTGAGCGTTTGGGTATGGCTGGCATACAGAGCCAAAGCCAGAGCCAGATCACGAGAAGATGTCCGATCCCGCTTTTCTGGGCGCAACGTATCGTAATGGGCCAAGGCGCCTGCGAGGACATCAACAGGGCTCAGGCCGGCAGCATGTTTCAGCATTTCGCCCGAGCACATAGCGCGATACCCCTCGGGTGTCAGCTGAGCCACCAGACGCGAGCCCTGCGGAATGCTGTAGGAATAGAGCCAGAAGCCTCCCGAGGACGTAACATCTTCCTGACCGGCGTCAAGCACCCACCCAGCGCTCTCAATTTGGGCCGCAAATTTGCGACCGCGTGCTTTTCCAACCTCGTCCATTAGCGACTCCGCTGTGATTATTTGCGGGGCCAATCCCCGCCAGAACAGGCTTGCATGGAGCCGTCGAAACCCAAGGCGAGCAATCACTGGAATTCCCAGGGGAAAAACTCGTTTCAGGATTCAGGGTGTCGCACTAGAATACTGTCCATATGTACAGTATTGGTTTCGCATCATGATCCAGCTCTCTGCCAAGCTCTCGCCCAATGCCTCTAGTCAACCACTCCCCCTGGCTGGGCCTGTGAGCTGCGGGTTCCCCTCGCCAGCGGCCGACTACGCGGTACCGGATCTATCGCTCGATGAGCTGGTGGGTATCAGGCCGACCGGCTCGATTTTCCTCTTTCGCGCGTCAGGAGACTCGATGCTCGGGACCGGCATCCGCGACGGCGACATCCTGGTGGTGGATAAGGCGAAGGAGGCCAAGGTCGGCGATGTAGTGCTGGCCATCATCGGATGCGAGTTCACCGTCAAGGAGCTGGCCAAGGATGAACAAGGCAATTTCTCCCTCGTGGCCACGAACCCGGCGTATCCGCCGATTGTGCTGGGCGAGGCAGAAACCTTGGAGGTTTGGGGCGTGTGCATCTGGGTGCTGCGCCAGATGGGCGCCGCCAGATGAGTTGCGGGGTGTTAGGTTTATGCTGGATTATGCAAAAATGAATAATTATCCAGAATCGCATAAAGGTGCATATTCATGACCACCAAGGATCGTCTGCACTTCCCCCGGCACGCGCTGGCCGAGTCCATTTTGCTGGGCTTCGAGAACAACATCCAGACTGCCACGACCATTTTCGCTCCGCGTCGAAAAGGCAAGACCACGTTCGTGCGCAACGATCTCATTCCGATGGCCAGAGACAAGGGGTTTCTTGTTGCGACCGCTGACCTATGGCTGGACAAGGATCACCCGGAGCGAGTTATCGCGCGGGCATTGCAGGAGGCCATTCATGGCACCGGCTTTGTCCGGCGCACCTTGCTACGGTTTACGAGGCCCGGTCAGGTGATCAGTGGCGTGAACGCCGGTGCCGGGGCGGACGGAGTATCCATTGGCCTCGATCTGGCGGACGACGCGGGGCTTGTCCTGCCCGAGCTGTTCGAACGATTCAGCCAGCTCGGCAAAGGCAAGGCGCTGCTGATCATCGACGAGGTTCAGCACCTCGCCACGCGCAAGGAATTCGAGACGTTCACCGCCACGCTGCGCACGCTACTGCAGGGCGCGCAAGGTAAGGTCTATGCCGTGTTTACCGGCTCTTCTCAGCATGGTCTGGCGCGCATGTTCCGGCGCAGCAAAGCCCCTTTCTACCAGTACGGTTCGGAGGTCAGTTTCCCGGAGCTGGGTATGGAATTCGCGCAGCACCTTGCCGCCTTGTATTTCGAGGCCACCGGCCGAACCTGGGAAGCTGCCGAGGCGTTCTCGTTGTACGTGCGGCGCGGAATGATGCCCAAGCATTTGCGCGAGATTTACAACCTGAGCCTGACGCAGAACCTGCCCGTAGTTGAGGCGGATAAAATCGTCTGGGCTTCCATGCTCGACGAAGGCCAGTTCGCCACCCTGATCGAGAGCTTGGCTCCGCTGGATCAGGCATTGCTTGTGGGCATTCTCACTGGGGAATCCTTGTTCTCGGCTGAATACCGCAAGAGGCTCGGTGATGAACTCCCCAGCGGAATAGCGCCTACGACGACTCAGGTGCAGTCAGCGCTCAAACGCCTGCAGCGAGCCGAACTGATCGGTAACCTCGACCACGGCAGTTGGAGCATTGAGGACGGCGCCTTGCAAAGCTACCTGCGGCGGGTTTTGCTGGACGATGATCAGGACTGACCCCGCTGGCTGGCTGCCATGACTATCGCCTTGATCGACGCGAACGCCTTCTACTGCTCGGCGCAGATCCTGTTCGAGCCGTGGCTGCGTGACTCTGCGGTGGTGGTCGCCAGCAACGGGGATGGATGTGTGGTCAGTCGTAATGACCCGGCCAAGGCGCTCGGCATAAAAATGGGCCAGCCGGTATTCGAGCTGCGCGACCTCGAAGCCCGAAATCAGGTGAAGATTTTCTCCTCGAACTACTCGCTCTACCAATCGCTCAGCAATCGCATGATGGCCATCCTGGAGGAGCATTCGCCTCGAATCTCCCCGTACTCAATCGACGAATGTTTTTCGTGGCTCGATGGTATTGCCGACCCGGAGGCCTGGGGCCGGCAGGCGCAGGCACAAGTGATGCGGCGCATTGGCTTGCCGGTGGGTGTTGGCATCGGCCCCACCAAGACGCTCGCCAAGCTGGCCAACTGGGCGGCGAAGAGATGGAAGGCCAAGACGGGATGCGTGGTGCTGCTGACCGACCCTTCGCGACAGGAAAAGCTACTCCGCTATGCGCCGGTTGGAGAGGTTTGGGGGATTGGCCGGAGGTTGAGCGCGAGACTTGAATCGGAGCTGAGCATCAAGACCGCCTGGCAGCTGGCCAACGCCGATCCGAAGCTACTGCGCCGCTACTTCAGCGTCAACGTCGAGCGTACCGCGCGCGAGCTGTGCGGTATCCCATGTTTTCCCTTTGGCGACACAGGGCCGGAGCGCAAGCAGCAGATCATCAGCTCACGGACATTCGGGGAGAAGATTTACCGCTTGGAATCCCTGCGTAGCGCCGTGGCGCATTACACCTCGGTTGCTGCTGCCAAGCTGCGCGCCCAGGGGAGTTTGGCAAACTGCATTCAGGTCTTCGCTCAAAGCAGTGCCTTTGCCCCCGGCGAGCGCTTCAGCGGAACGCGGATCATGGCGCTGCCGTACCCGACCGATGACACACGCGATCTGGTTGCAGCAGCGCAGCAAGGGCTCGGCGCGATGTTTCGTGAAGGTGTGGCTTATGCCAAGGCCGGTGTGATCCTAAGTCAGTTCGTCGAGCGGGGTGCCATCACCGGCGACCTCTTCGCACCGGCGCCGCGCAGCGGAAGCAAGGCTGTCATGCAGGTGATGGATGCGATCAATGCCAGACAGGGCAGGGGAGCTATTCGCCTCGGCAGCGATCATGAGGGCGGCGGATGGGTGATGCGGCAGAGGCTTCTGAGCCCGTCCTACACCACCTCCTGGCAGGAATTACCCCAAGCGCGCTGCTGAGGGCGCCTAGCCCTGCTCACCGTTCTTTGCTGGCTTCTTCTCAGCGCGAAGCTCCTTCAGCTCTTCCTTCAGCTCGCTCAAGCTGCCCCTGGCGGTTTCCAGTTCTCTGCTGGTGGACTCAAGCCGCGCCTGCACGGCCTGCAGAGTGATTTGGGCCTGGTGGGCATCGCCATTGGCACGGGCGGCTGCCTCCTGAGCTGCTGCCTGCTGCTGGCGTGCCTCACGCTCGCGCTCTTCTGCTGCCGACACACGCTGGATAGCGGCATCGAGCTTGGCGGCGGCGACTGCCGCTTGTTGCTCTGCCGACTGCTTACCGGACAGTGCCTCGTCGAGCGCGGTGCGGAGCCGTTCCACTTCCCCTTCCAGGCGAGGCATGGATTCGAGCCGCAGTTCGGCGCGGGCCAGGGCGTGCTGCGCCGTCTCTGCCACTTCTCGCTCACGGTTTGCCCTGGTGTCGGCTGCCTCCACCTCTTCCTCGGCTTCACTGCGCACGCGCTCGATTTCCTCGCGGATCTCGCTGATGGTCCCTGCCTGCTGCTCGACCTTGGCGCGGGCTTCGTCCAGGGCGCGGAGGGTCGTGGCCAGCTGCTCGGCCAGCTCGCTGTTTTCCTGCTGGCACAGTGTCAGGGTGTCCTCGGCCTCGTTTGCGCGCTCATCGGCGCGAACAGCGGCTTCGCCGGCTGCTGCGCGGACTTGCTCGGCAATGAGCTGGACGATGCGAGGGTCCAGCTGGATCTCCGGCGCCGCCACTGAAGGCTTGCGTGCACGCCAGCTGGCGAGCAGTGGGGTGATCTGGTTTGGGGAGCCCCCACCAAGGTGATCGCGCACGGAGCGCACAGAGACGCGGTTGCCTGAGGCCTCAAGGGCATCTGCTGCAGCGAAAACCCTATCCGGTGTGATGTTGGCCATGGTGTGCTCCGAAACGTAATAACAGATAACGAATAACATGATACCACATAACGTTATCTATGCCGTGATTTTATGAGGTGATGAAACACAGCCGTGCTACTGCAGGGCGGGTTGCTGATCTGGCTTTGCTCGTGCACTTATCGCAGACGCGTATGCGGGGCCGGCGTGGGGCGAGCCCAGTGCTCAGGTAGGCGCCGCAGATCTCGCGAATTGCCGATACAGCCCATAGAGGTGCCCGTCGCGCCGGGGACCAGCCGTGGGCAGCGAACCCGAGAAATGGTGTGCCGGCACTCCTCAGCCGGCCGGGCTTGGGTTTCCCAGAAGCGGTGTTCTCCTGATGTCAGCACTTCAGGGAGGCACCATGCAGCTCAGGGCTTACCAGAACGATCTGGTTTCAGATTTGCGCGAGGGAATCCGCCAGCAATTCCTCGTGCAGATGCTCATGAGCCCTACCGGCTCGGGCAAGACCGAGGTCGCGAAATACGTCATCGCCAATGCGGCGGCAAAGCAGAACAAGGTCTGGTTCATAGTCGATAGCGTCAAACTGCTTGATCAGACGCTTGCGCGCTTCCACGCCGATGGCATATATGCCGGCGCTATTCAGTCGAATCACCCGTGCACCGACTACTCGAAAGTGGTTCAGGTGGCAACGGTTCAGTCACTCGGGCCGCGCCTGGACTGGTTGCTGCGAACTCAGCCGCCCAAGCTGGTGGTGATCGATGAGGCGCACGTCCTGTTCAAGGCGCATCAGGATCTGATCCAGTGGTGCCGCAAGAACAAGGTGCCGGTGATCGGATTGAGCGCGACGCCGTTCAAGCGGGGGCTCGGCAAAATCTATGACCGTCTGGTCAATCGCATCAGCACTAAGCAGCTGACAGACCAAGGCTTCCTAGTCCCTGCCGAGTGTTACGCCCCGCATGTGCCTGACCTGAAAGGTGTAGGAACATCGACTGGCGGTGACTGGGCTGAAGATGAGCTAGCCCGCGTCATGGGCGGCGCCGATATCCTCGGGGATGTCGTAAGCCACTGGAAGCAGCTGGGCGAGAACCGGCAAACACTGGTCTTTGCCTGCAATGTCCATCACGCCAAGCAACTTGCCGAGTCGTTCTTCAATGCGGGCGTAATGGCCGCGCACATCGACGGATACATGCACTCTGACGAATCCGACGAGATTATTCGGCTCTACAAGTCTGGCAAGATTAAGGTGCTGGTTTCAGTCGGGATGCTAGCCAAAGGGTTCGACGACCCCCGGACCTCGTGCATCGTGATCGCCCGCCCGACCAAGAGCCTGATGTTGCACTACCAGATCCTGGGACGGGTTTTGCGGATATTCGAAGGCAAGACCAACGGCATCATCATCGATCATGCGGGGAATCTTCTGCGTAACGGGCTCCCCACTGACCCGCTACCAGACCGGCTCGACATGGGTGACGGTGACCCGGTAGATCGGGCCAAGCCGGATAACAACCCTGACAAGGAAGCTAAGACCAAGCCGTGCCCAACCTGCAGCTATGTGATGACCGGCTTGATCTGTCCCCGCTGCGGGTTCGAGATCAAGATCGACGCCGGCGTGGAGGTAGCAGCTGGCGTTCTGGTTAAATTGGCAGACCGCAAGACCAAGCTGGCCCCGAACACGAAGCAACACGCTTACGCAGAGCTGCTGGGGTATGCCCAGATGAAAGGCAAAAGTCCCATGTGGGCGCAAGGCGCCTATCAGGCGTTCATGGCTGAGCCAATCCAGCGCGAGTGGGTGAACACGGTTGCGTCGGTGCCGCCAGGCGAGCCGATGCAGCAATGGGTCAAGGGCTACAACGTAAGGCGTGCGAAGAGTAAGCGGCGCGCATGAGGGCCTTGGGATTTTCCCTACCAGGGGCAAGCTATCTGCAGTCAATCGGCATCAAGGAAATTGCTGTGCACTGCTACCAGAAGCGACTCACTGCTTACGCACTTCTAATGGCAACACTCACTGGTTGCGCCAACCACGCTGCGCCGAGCAGCGTGCCGACCACCCAAGCGGCGCGAGATGCCGTCACCACACCCGCTCGGCCGATCCCGGTCTAGGGTGCGTGCCGAGATAAGGGAAAATTTCACTCACTTCCTCTCTAACCTTTTGATCCATAGGTGAATTCTACGCTCGAATACATTGGGCGTGCCGACATGCGCTACCCTCGTCACACCGAGGCGAACTCGGATCGCGTTCATGTGGCGATATTGCTGGAACCACTTGTATTCCGCGAGTTTCACCTTGCTACGCTGACCCAACTCTCCGCGAATGAAATCCACCAGTTGATCAGGTACGTCGGTGATATCAGGAAAATACCGGAGCACCTGAAAGGTCTTGAGGAGAACGGCGAGATTGAGGTGAAAAGGGGCCTTGGACTTGCTTCGTACCCATTTAATCTCATCATCTGAGAACGAAAAATCTCGCTGCAGCTCAGCTTTTGAATACGCCTTTGGCAGAGTGGGATACGCCGTACGCTCTAATGAAGCCATAGGAACTCCTTTTCTGAGGAGTCAGAAAAGATAGTCCACGATCAGAGGCTGTGCGGTCTATTTGGTAAATTCTCTTGGCATCAACACGTTACGAGCGAAGTGAGTGAATTTTCCCTTCATCTCGGCATGACCCGCGGTACGAATCGTCTGCAAAACCGAATCCGGTACATCGCAGTCAACGGGGCCGCCGCATCCCTGATCGCATACGGAGCCGACTTTCTTGCCTTGAAAATAGACGGATGCGCTCCACGCTTCGCCGTCTCTGGACTGGCAGGAGCGAAGGTTCTTGAGTTGGACTCCGGCGGCTTTGGCGGTTTGCAGGCTGATGAGCATCGGTGCGGTCATTTGAGGTCGCGGTGAGTGATGTTTCGACAGTACCGGGGCCTCGGGGAATCCCAAGCGCGGCAGAGCAGGGGCATCTCCGGCATCTCCCAGCATTGCCCCAACGCCTTCGGCATTCCAATCCAGGGAGATCTTTTGCAATGGGTTCTGATGAAGGACCAGGAGCGAAGGACTTGTTTCCCTACACGCTATGGCGTTGGTGTTTATCGGATGTCCTTGTTCCACAGCTTGTCCATGGGAACAGCAAAAGCATTGGGTAGGTCTGCCAGCGGGAGGGTGTTGGTGCCGGTGTAAAGCAGGATGCCCCCCTGCCAGCTGGGCCCGGCCTGCTCAGCCAGACGCGCCAGGCCGCGGCCGTCCTTGCTCTGCACCGAAGCGGCCTTTTTCACTTCCACGCCCCACAGGCGGTCGTCTTGTTCGATGACCAGATCCACTTCGAGCTGGTCCTTGTCGCGGTAGTGGGAGAAGCGCAGTTCGTTGTCGACCCAGCCGGCCTGGCAGATCAGTTGCTGGACGACGAAGCTCTCCAGCATGCCGCCAAAGGCATTGTCGGGCCGGGGCCAGTCGGCGGCTTTCAGGTTGGCCAAAGCGCAGCCCAGTCCGGAATCGACGATGTGGATTTTCGGTGCCTTGATCAGACGCTTGGCGGCGTTGCGATGCCAGGCGGGCAGCGTGCGGATCAGGAACAGGCGCTCCAGTACCGTCAGGTAGCGACCGATGGTGTCGCGCTGCAGGCCGATGTCCTGTGCCAGGTTGCTGACGTTGATCAGGTTGCCGGTACGCAGGGCGATGAGCTGTAGCAGGCGCAGCAGCTCGTCACCGTCACGGATGTTGGCGATGTCTTGCACGTCACGCTGGATAATGGCGTTGAGGTACTGACGGAACCACTGCCGGGCACGCGGCTCTGTCCGCGTGTTGGGCTCTGGATAACCGCCCCTCACAACAGCCTCGGCCACTCCGGCAACGGGCGGTTGCAAGCCGCTGATTGCCGGCCTGAGCTGGCCGGACAGCAGGGATTCGAGCAGGGAGTGGCGGCCGTGACGCTTTTCCTGCTCGGACAGCGGGTTGAGGTAGATCACTTCCATCCGGCCAGCCAGCGATTCCTGCACGCCGGGCAACAGCAGCAGGTTGGCCGAGCCGGTGAGGATGAAGCGCCCAGGGCGCCGGTCGTTGTCTACCGACAGTTTGATGACGGGCAACAGTTCGGGCACCCGCTGCACCTCATCGAGGATCACCTGCTCAGGGAGACCGGCGACGAAGCCCACCGGGTCATAGCGGGCGGCCGCAAGCAGCGTAGCGTCGTCGAAGGAGACATAGGTACGCTCCGGCTGCAGCAGGCGGGCCAAGGTGGTCTTGCCGACCTGTCGCGGCCCAAGAATGCAGACGACTGGGGTATCGCTGAGGGCATCCAGTACCTGCTGCCGCAGGTATCGCGGGTGATGTGGGGTGGTCACGGGGCTACCTGGCGGGGGTAATGACTTAAGGGCCGGCAGAGCGCTGCCGCACTCCGTCCAACTGCATCATAACTGACCGACTAATTGCCTGATAGATATCCGTCTATTTGCATGATATGTCTCCGTCTAATATCATGCTGATCGAGCGCATCAGCGGATGCGGATACGGTTCTCCTGCTGGATAGCTGCCTCCAACTCAGACGTCAGCGCGGCGCCGCTCAACCGGCTGCTGGAGGGTGTCGAGAACAGGGGTGGGTCGAACAGGTGCATGGCCAAGCTCCTTGCTTGAGAACGCCGTAATGCCAGTACCTTCAAGGTACGCCAGGGGCGGGAAATCCCAAGAAACGTGCCAAGGCCATGGCCATGGCCAGCAGACCAAGCGATGAAATCCGTTTACCTACCATGATGCGTCCTTTGTGACGTAAGTGTTGTTGAGCATCTCAAGTGCTCTGCATCAGATCGTGGCGCCGCTTGCGGGCCAACGGTCGGATTCGGTTTGCTGCAGGCCTCATCGGACCTGTAGCGGAAAAGTTTGTATTCAGCACGGTTCAAGCAGGCACGACGGCTGGTTGTCTCCCAGCGATCTTCGCCATATACGCATCGCCGCATCGCTGTCCTCAGCCGTCACCTCCGCTATGACGCGGCGATTGAGCAGGTACTGCTTGTTTTCGGCAGCAGAGCCAGGCCATGCAGCGACCACGCTGGTGTAATTGCTCGAAACGATCGTGAACCGCTGCCTTGTCATGCTCTGGCGCTCGCAAATTGGCTGTGGAAACTCATCAGATCGCCTGTCCAAACAGCGCCAGGTTTGCTGTTTTCCCCGTGGTAGACGTTGAAGCTCTCGCCTTTTTTGATACCGAACGGGACACAGACGCGGCGCAAGTCGGCGTAGCCTTCAACATCGAAGTCCTGGAAGCCATGCGCCGCATCAATTAGGCGATCGGAGACGATGCTGTTGGGCGTTTTCTGGCTCATGAGCGGGGTCGCGGAGGGTTTGTTTCCCTACACGCTATTGTCTCCCGCCTAAATCCCAAGCAGGTGGTGATTCTCGAACAGATTCCGGCGGCAATTCGCATCAAGCGACCCGCATCGGCCGTTACCATCGTGGTCTACGAGGGGAAGCCCATCGGGCTCGGTGGTGATGCCCGGACGAGGAGAAACGCATGCTCAACTGCCGATACCCGGTCCTGGTTTCAGGGAAAAGGTTTTCACCTGAATTTCAGACCGAACCCGACTTTGCCAAAGGCTGGAAGTCAGTCCTTGAGAAAGCCTATGGCGACCATACGGTCTGCCTCTGCCCGGGCAAGGGGTCGCGCAAGCTCGCGATCAAGCGCCGCGACGAGAGCGATGATTTCCACTTGGCCCGCTTCGCCGGTACCGGCTGCCAGCACGCCAACGACTGCCGGTACTACGCGCCTGCGCCAGACCGATCCGGAATGCAGGGTTACGAGCCGGGCGTGGTGGAAGAGGGTGATTACGGCAGCCTGCGGATTCGGCTGGCACGGGGTATCCGTATGCAGGACGCCAGCCCGCCGGCCGAAGAAGCCACCGATGCTCTGGCTCCGACTCGCCCTGGGGTGAGCAAGCCGGCGATGACGCTGCTGGGCCTGTTGCATCTGCTCTGGTCGGAATCGAGGCTGACAACCTGGTATCCGGCCATGGAGGGCAAGCGCACTGCCGGGATCGTGAACCATGTCCTGCGTGAAACGGCGGTGCGGATCTTGGCCAGTCGGCTGAAGCTCAGCGAAGTGATGATGCTGGCCGCCTCGAAGGACAGCCGCGAGTCATCACGCAACCAGGGCACCGCGCTGAACCCCTCGACCCGTGGCCTGCGTCTGATCGCGGTATCGCCGTTGGCCCGGTACAACCCCGAGCGCCATGAAGGCGTGCTCGTCAAATTGCCCATCTCCGGCCCGTTCGGCATGCCAATGCTCAATCTGCCACCGGCTACCTGGAGCACAGCGGCCAAGCGTTTCGAGCGGGAGATTTCTGCCTGGAAGCGCGACAGCCGTGTCATCGCCATTGCCCAGATCGCCCCCCGCCAGGGAAATGCGACGACGGCCGATGTCATCGAGCTGGCCCTGATGGTGGTGAGCGAACGATGGATTCCGCTGGATTCGGACTACGAAGCGGTCATCGAGCAGCGTTTGCACGATCAAGGCCGCAGCTTCGACAAACCCTTACGCTACGACGCCGATGAGAGCTTTATCAAAGACGGCAACAAGAACCGTCTTCGCGAGCAGGACATCCACAAGATCGTCGATGCCTGCACCCAGCAACGCGAGCTACCCAAGTTCTCGCGGCTGGTGCCGCTGGCCGAAATCGAGGCCAACGATTTCAACCTGAATATCCCGCGCTATATCGACACCAGCGCAGCGGAAGACCTGCAAGATATCGACGCCCACCTGCACGGTGGCATCCCCGAGCGCGATGTGGATGCCCTACAAGCTTACTGGGAAGTGATGCCCAACCTGCGCAGCGCACTGTTCGCCCCGCAGCGCCCCGGCTACCTGCAACTCAAGGTGCCGCAGACCGAGATCAAGTCCAGCATCTTTGCCCACCCTGAGTTCACCGCCTTTAACCAGACCATCAGTGGTCTGTTCGATGCCTGGCGTACCGAACACCGCCCACGCCTGCAAGGCATCGCCATCGGCGACCGACCCAAGACGCTACTCAATACCCTGGCTGAAGATCTGCTGCATCGCTTCGAGGCCGCGCCGCTGCTGGATGCCTACGATGTTTACCAGCACTTACAGGACTACTGGTACGCCACCTTGCAGGATGACGTGTACCAACTGGTGATCGATGGCTGGCAGCCGCTGATCACCAGCGGCCCGAACAAAGATGAACCCAATACCGACCTGCTGCCACCCGATCTAATTGTGCGCCGCTACTACACCGCCGAGGCTGCCGCCATCACCGAGCTGGAAGCAAAGCGCGACGCCATTAGCCGCGAGCTGGAAGAGCTAGACGAAGAGCAGGGCGGTGAAGACGGCCCACTGGCCGAAGGAAAAAACGACAAGGGCAAGCTCACAGCCGCCAGCGTTAAAGCCCGCCACAAGGCTATCAAGCACGACCTCCATGCTGACGAGGAGCGCCAGGCCCTGGAGCAATGCCTAACGCTGATCGAGCGCGAAGCCGAGGCCAGCAACAGTCATGCTCAATCCATGTTCTCGAACCCTACGGTTAAGCCAACAAAGAACGTCACCCACGTCCACAACATCAGTCTGCGGTTCCGTAGATTCTCGTCGGTATGTTTGCAACAGACCTATCGCCCGGTCCTTGATCAATTCGTTGGTTTGCATCAGTCCTCCAGGTCGTCAGGTACGGTGTGTAGGTGGCTTGGAATCTGGTCTGGGTTTCAGGGATTCATGGCGTCGGAAAAGACTGATCCAGGGGGCGAATCATCCCCGGTGTCGAGGCGGGCACGGCGTTTGGTGTATCACCCCAAACACCCTACCCGTAATAGTCTCGCACTGATTTTTAAGCGTTCACCATGTGATACACAGCAGGCGTTCAGCATGTGATACAGCGTACCCGTTCATCATGTGATACAGCAATTCAATACCGTGTGAATTTGTAGCCTTAGAGGGCTATTTCAGCGTGTGGTGTGGCTGCCGGCGTGGATGCTTCGCCCGGTTGGGATAGACAAGAGAAATGACGCTACTTGTGGGATGCAAATAAAGTTTCATCCTAACGGGAACGATTTGCTGGGCTGGCTGGGAAGCTCACTGCCCGACCTGTACCTAAAGTCTCATCCTAATGCCTCGCAGCGGCCTTCAAATGGTCGGAAAACCCCGGAGCCATGCGAATAAAGTGTCATCCTTACCTGAAATCGTAAGTCGTTGATTTCTATTGTGATCTTGCTAATTTCCTCCCTGATTGCGGCCTTGCAGGCCGCAATCATTGGGGGTTCCAGGGGCGGACAAGGCCAGAACCCGATTGCTCGGGATGACACTTTATTTCTAAGGATGAAACTTTATTTGCATCCCACACTACTGGGTGCTTGCGCACTGCGCCTTTTCATCAGGCGGGGGATGTGACGGCTGTTTTGTAGGGCCGGGTCTAGTGCTCAGCAAAAGGTGCGAGCACCAAGGCCTGAGCGTCTGATGTGTTTGCTGTGAGGCAGTCACTGCCAGTCGCTGCCAGTCAATATCGGTGTATCACATGCTGAACGCCTTTTTATGGAGTGCTGGCTGATGGCAGTAGATGGCAGCCACTGCCAGCTGCTGCCAGCTGCTGCCAGTCAATATCGGTGTATCACATGCTGAACGCCTTTTTATGGAGTGCTGGCTGATGGCAGCCACTGCCAGCTGCTGCCAGCTGCTGCCAGCTGCTGCCAATATAGATTGCGGATTACGCATCCAGCGATGCTCACCAGGCTGGCGACGGAGAACAAGCTGGAGAGCTACCTGAAGAATCAGCAGGAGAGCTTGTCGGGCGAGGCCCGCAAGCTGGAGAAGGAGTGGCGCAGCAAGAACCCACTGCCGGTGGCGGCGAACTACCTGCAGCGGGCGAGCTGGCAGAACCACAGCAAGCAGTCGGCGCGGGAGATTCTGATCGAGGAACTGACCAAGAGCCTGAGCGTGCTGGCGCAAGAGGACGAGTAGGGCAAAGCTCAGGCCCGCTGATTGACCTTGCGGGTCATCTGCAGGCGCGGGTTACAACCGAGGAAGGACTTTGGGAGATTGCTGGGGCACCGAAAGGCTGGCTGCTGATGAATGCAGCGCGCCCCATCATGGGCACCAAGACGGCAGCAAATGGACCATTCCTTGCCGGGCGCTTTTACGCTGCCATTGATCCTGCCGATGAGCGCGCCGCGAGCTATGTCGAAACCAATCGCAGCCTGGATGCCCATGTGGTTGTGCAGCTAACCCAGGATGAACAGGTCGATCTGATTCTCTGGCAGGACGATTACGAGAGCAAGTACCGGGAAGAGTTTGAGGGGCAGGAGCTTTTCGATGTTCTGCGCGGGCGAGTCAGTGAGCTAAATAGCCTGACATTCGCTGGCCTGCAGGCGCTGCGTGAGGCCGTGTCCGAGGCTGCGATGAATGCAGCTGCTGGTACTGATACAGAAGCACTGGCGCACATGGTAATGATCGCTGCCTGCGTGCTGAACGCAGTAACCGAGCAACAGGCAACACCGCAGCAAGCGCAATTCCGTAGAAGATCCACCACGATTGCACAGTGACAGACAGTGATGACGAACCGGTCGAACCGGCATGTGTGAAGGCTTACAACGTCGAAGGCCCACTGTATGACAAGGCCGCTAATCCGATCAGCCACACATGAGCGACTACTTCATCAAGGCTCGAAGTGACGAATCACTTCATCCAGAAGCCGGATATACGGTAGCAGTCGTACTTGGGTTCAGAAGCACTGGTTTTTACTGGCAAACCGGGAGGAGTCCATATACGACGATGCGGGGCGTAACATCGCGAACGACCTTACCCCCGCCTGTCGAGTCGATAAAGAGAGTCGCTTGATTGTTCACAGAAAGCAGAACGCCCCGCATGCGGGGCGTTCTGTCTGTTTGCCGATAGACTTAGCCGACGGAAAGTCCCGCCTGCTGCACCACCTCCAGCAACGGTTGCGGATAAACACCCAGCAGGAACACCAATACAGCGATGACCAGCAGCATGATCCCCCCCGCGCGCTGGCCCCAGTCGAACGGCGCATCGTGGCGATGCAGTCCGGGTTCGAGCAGGAACAGGGTGACCATCACCCGCAGGTAGTAGTACAGGCCGATGGCGCTGCCGATGATCAGTGTGCCCAGCAGCCACCACAGCTGCGACTGAACCCCGCTGGCGACCACGTAGAACTTGCCGATAAAGCCCGCTGTCAGCGGGATGCCGGCCAGCGACAGCATCATCGTCGCGAGTACCGCCGTCAGGTAGGGACGGCGCCAGAACAGTCCCCGGTATTCATACAGCGCATCCGCATCGCGGCCCTTGAAGGGACTGGACATCAGGCTGATCACGCCGAAGGCGCCGAGGCTGGTCAGCACGTAAGCCGCCAGATAAACCCCGACGGCTTCCACCGCCAGACCATCGCTGGCGATCAGTGCCACCAGCAGGTAGCCGAAGTGGGCGATTGAGGAATAACCCAGCAGACGCTTGAGATTGTTCTGGTTCAGCGCCAGCAGGTTGCCGGCCAGGATCGAGACGATGGCGATCAGGCTCAGGGCATCGTCGAGCCAGCCGCCGCCGGTGGCCGGTGACAGCTGGTAGAGCCGCAACAGCACCACGAATACCGCGACCTTGCTGGCGGTGGCGAGGAAGGCGGCCACTGGTGCGGGGGCGCCTTCGTAGACATCCGGGGTCCACAGGTGGAAGGGCACCAGCGACAGCTTGAAGCCCAGGCCGACCAGCATCATGCCGATCCCGGCCTGCACCAGCACCGATGAGCCCTGGGTGGCCAGGCTGGCGCCGATTTCGCTGAATATCAGGCTGCCGGATTCGGCATAGAGCAGGGCGATGCCGAACAGCAGGAAGGCGCTGCCGGCAGCGGACAGCACCATGTACTTGATGCCGGCTTCCAGTGAGCGCCGATTGAAGAAGGCATAGGCCACCAGCCCGTAGACCGGCACCGAGAGCAGTTCCAGACCGATGAACAGGCTGGCCAGATGCTGCGCGCTGACCAGCACCAGGCCACCGGCTGCTGACAGCAGCATCAGCAGGTACAGTTCTTCGCGATTGCCAGGGAAGCCATTGCCCGTCGAGCTCTCGCCCAGGTAGACGTGGGCCAGGGTGACGCAGGCCAGAGTCGCGATCAGGATCAGCGCCGTATAGAAGTAGGCGAAGTTGTCCAGCCGCAGCAGCGCGGTGACGTCGAGGCCGCCGGGCTGGTGCGCCAGTGGAATCGACAGCAGTGCGAGAATCAGGCCGATGGCGCTGAGGATGAAACTCTGCTCGTGATTGCGCCGCCAGGCGATCGCCAGCATCACCACGATGGCGGTGGTGCAGAGGATCAGCAGCGGCAGCAGGGCGATGAAGTGTTGTTGAGTGAATTCCATGGTGCGACTACCGGACTGAGGCGAATGGGGAGAGGGCGGCGCCGATCCACTGCTGCACGCCGCTCATGGTCGCCAGCGAGGTGTCGAACACCGGCTGCGGGTAGACGCCGAGCAGAACCAGCAGCAGTGCCAGCAGCAGGATCATGCCGACTTCGCGGGCATCCAGCCCTTTCAGTGCACCTTCGACTCGGTGCGGTCCGAAGTGGGCGCGGTGGACCATGATCAGTGAGTAGACCGAGGAGAACACCAGGCCGAAGGTGGCGACCACCACGACCCATGGCCAGTTGGCGAAGGCGCCGAACAGCACCACGAACTCGCCGACGAAGTTGCCGGTGCCCGGCAGCCCGAGGGAGGCGGCGGCGAAGAACAGGCTCAGTGCCGGCAGCCAGGGCAGGCACGACCAGAGCCCGCCCATTTCGCGCATGTCACGGGTATGCAGGCGTTCGTAGAGCTGGCCGCAGAGGATGAACAGCCCGGCGGCGGAGATGCCGTGGGCGATCATCAGCACCACCGCGCCCTGCAGGGCCAGTTCGCTGCCGGCGTAGATGCCGATCAGCACGAAGCCCATGTGCGAGATGCTCGAATAGGCCACCAGGCGCTTGATGTCGGTCTGGGCGAAGGCCAGGAGGGCGCCGTAGAAAATGCCGATCAGGCCCAGCGCCATGGCAATCGGCGCGAATTCCGCCGAGGCGTTGGGAAACAGCGGCAGGGCGAAGCGAATCATGCCGTAGGCCGCGGTTTTCAGCAGGATCCCGGCCAGGTCGACCGAGCCGGCAGTGGGCGCCTGGGCGTGGGCGTCCGGCAGCCAGGAGTGCAGCGGCACGATGGGGAATTTCACCGCGAAGGCGATGAAGAAACCCAGCATCAGCAGCCACTCGATGGCTGGGTCCAGCTGTGCGTTGAGCAGCAGTTCGTAGTCGAAGGTCAGCACGCCGGTGTTGTGGTAGTTCACCAGCACCAGGGCGAGAATCGCCACCAGCATGATCAGACCGCTGGCCTGGGTGTAGATGAAGAACTTGGTGGCGGCATTGATCCGTGAGCGCTTGCCTTCGCTGGAACTGTGACCCCAGAGCGCGATGAGGAAGTACATCGGCACCAGCATCATTTCCCAGAAGAAGAAGAACAGGAACAGGTCCAGGGCGAGAAACACCCCGACCACGCCGCCGAGAATCCACATCAGGTTGAGGTGGAAGAAGCCGACATGGCGCTGGATTTCCTTCCACGAGCAGAGCACCGAGATTACGCCGAGCAGGCCGGTGAGCAGGATCATCAGCAGCGACAGGCCATCGAGCGCCAGGTGCAGGTTGATGCCGAAGCGCTCGATCCAGACGTGCTTGAACTCCATGGCCCAGATTGAAGCCGCGTCGGGCGAGGGCGCCAGACTGTAGTCGCCGGTGCTCCACAGCCAGAGGCCCAGGCCGAGCAGCAGGCTCATGGTGAACAGGGCGATCCAGCGCGGCAGGGTCTGGTCGAAATGCTCGACGATCCAGCAGAGCAAGCCGCCGATGAAGGGAATCAGGATTAGCCAGGGCAGAATCACGATATCGAATCCTTGGGCAAGTCAGAGCAGAACGACGCCGAGCAACAGCACGGCTCCGCCAACGATGGACAGGGCGTACCAGCGCAACTGGCCGGTTTCGCTGCGGCTCAGCAGGACATGACTGCCCCGTGCAGTGCGTGGAATCAGGCCGATGCCGGCGTCGATGGGGTCACGGGCGAGCAGCCGGCAGATCAGCAGGTAGGGCTGCACGAAGAGCTTGTCGTAGACCCAGTCGAAGCCCCAGGCAGCGAACCACCAGGCGCTCAGCAGACGCCCCGGCGCACTCTGCGCGATGCTCGTGACCAGGCTGCGCTTGCCAAGGAACAGCAGCGCGGCGAGCAGGATACCGGCCACGGCGATGGCGCCGGAGAATATCTCCAGGCCGATTCTGCCGTCGCCACCGGCATGGCCGACGCTTTGCGGCAGCACGCTGGCCAGCGGCGGCACGATCAGCGCGCCGATAAAGGTGGAGAGGACGATCAGCACCACCAGCGGCAGGTTGTGGGCGAGGCCACGACCGGCATGGGCTTCGGTCTTCGCCTCGCCGTGGAAGGCGATGAAGATCAGTCGGAAGGTGTACAGCGAGGTCAGGAAGGCACCGATCAGGCCCGCATAGAGCAGGCCGCTGTGACCGCTGGCGAAGGCTTCCCAGAGGATTTCATCCTTGGAATAGAAGCCGGCGGTGATCAGCGGCAGCGCCGCCAGGGCCGCACCACCGACGATGAAGCTGGCGTAGGCCAGCGGCAACTTCTTCCACAGGCCACCCATCCTGAAGATGTTCTGCTCGTGGTGGCAGGCGTGGATCACCGAGCCGGAGGCGAGGAACAGCAGGGCCTTGAAGAAGGCATGGGTCATCAGGTGGAAGATCGCCGCGTCCCAGGCGCCCACGCCCAGGGCCAGGAACATATAGCCGATCTGGCTCATGGTCGAGTAGGCGAGGATGCGCTTGATGTCGGTCTGCACCAGCGCGGCGCAGCCAGCCAGCACCAGGGTTACGCCACCGACGATACCGACCAGTTCATGCACATCCGGTGCGAGCAGAAACAGGCCGTGGGTACGGGCGATGAGGTAGACACCGGCAGTGACCATGGTCGCGGCGTGGATCAGCGCCGAGACCGGCGTCGGACCGGCCATGGCGTCGGCCAGCCAGGTCTGCAGTGGCAACTGGGCCGACTTGCCCACCGCGCCGCCGAGCAACGCCAGGGTCGCCAGGGTGATCCACAGATCGCCTTCGGCGAACTTCTGCGGCGCCAGGGTCAGCAGTTCCTGGATATTCAGGGTGCCGAGCTGGACGAACAGAATGAACAGGCCGAAAGCCATCAGCACATCGCCGACGCGGGTGACGATAAAGGCCTTGAGCGCGGCATTGCCGTTCTTGCGTTCCTTGAAATAGAAGCCGATCAGCAGATAGGAACACAGGCCCACGCCTTCCCAGCCGAAGTACAGCAACAGCAGGTTGTCGCCCAGTACCAGCAGAACCATGCTGAAGATGAACAGGTTGGTGTAGGCGAAGAAGCGCGAATAGCCTTCCTCGCCACGCATGTACCAGCTGGCGAACAGGTGGATCAGAAAACCGACGCCGGTGACCACGCCGAGCATGGTCAGCGACAGGCCATCCAGATGCAGGCCGAAATCAGCCTGGAAGCCGGACACGTTCAGCCACTGCCAGAGCACCTGGGTGTAGACGCCGCCTTCCGGTGGCGCGGTATTGAACTGCCAGATGATCCAGGCGCTGGTCAGCGCCGACAGACCGATGGAACCCACGCCGATGGTCGCGGCAAGGTTTTCCGACAGGCGTCCGCGCGAGAAGGCCAACAGCAGATAGCCCAGCAGCGGAAAGACGAAGGTGAGCAGTAGTAGGTTCATCCGTGCATCTCGCTTGCGGCATCGACATCGAGGGTGTTGAAGCGGCGGTACAGCTGCAACAGGATCGCCAGGCCGATGGCGGCTTCGGCGGCGGCCAGGGTGATCACCAGGATGAACATGACCTGCCCATCAGGCTGGCCCCAGCGGCTGCCGGCGACGACGAAGGCCAGGCCGGCGGAATTCATCATGATTTCCAGGCTCATCAGCATGAACAGGATGTTGCGCCGCACCATCAGGCCGACCAGGCCCAGACTGAACAGCAGGGCGGCGACGGCCAGGCCGTGTTCGAGGGGAATGGCGTGCATGGGTTACTCCTTCGCCTCGTGACGGCCCAGGTGGAAGGCCGCGACCAGCGCGCCGAGCAACAGCAGCGAGGCCAGCTCGACGATCAGCAGGTAGGGGCCGAACAGAGCGATGCCGACTTCCTTCGGGCCGACCTCGGTATGCCCCAGCGTCGCTCCCGAGGGTTCGCTGAACAGTGCATAAAGCAGCTGGGCGAGCAGGGCGGCGGCCAGCAGCGACGGGCCGATCCACAGGCGCGGGGCCATCCAGGCGCGTTCCTGGGCAACCGTGTTGTGCCCCAGGTTGAGCATCATCACCACGAAGACGAAGAGCACCATGATGGCGCCGGCGTAGACGATGATTTCCAGCGCGCCGGCGAAGGGTGCGCCGAGGGCGAAGAAGCACATGGCCACCGCCAGCAGCGAGATGACCAGGTAGAGCAGGGCATGCACCGGATTGCTGCCGGTGATGACCCGCAGCGTGGACACCACGGCCACGCCGGAGGAAAAGTAGAAGGCGAATTCCATCAGCGAGTCCTCGACGGGTGGGTGGCCGGCGCGAAGCCGGCCAGCGGGAAATCTGCGAATCGGCATGGGCTCATGGCAGCAACCCCTTGACGTTGATCGGCTCGGCCTCGTTCTGCGCGGCGCCCTTGGGCTTGCCGGCGATGGCCAGGCCCGAGACACGGTAGAAGTTGTAGTCCGGGTACTTGCCGGGGCCGGAAATCAGCAGGTCTTCCTTCTCGTACACCAGGTCCTGGCGCTTGTATTCGCCCATCTCGAAATCCGGGGTGAGCTGGATGGCGTTGGTCGGGCAGGCTTCCTCGCAGAGGCCGCAGAAAATGCAGCGCGAGAAGTTGATGCGGAAGAATTCCGGATACCAGCGACCTTCCTCGGTCTCGGCCTTTTGCAGCGAGATGCAGCCCACCGGGCAGGCCACCGCGCAGAGGTTGCAGGCCACGCAGCGCTCTTCGCCGTCGGGGTCGCGGGTCAGGACGATGCGACCGCGATAGCGCGGCGGCAGATAGACCGCTTCTTCCGGGTATTGCAGGGTGTCGCGCTTGCGAAAGCCGTGGCTGAAGACCATCACCAGGCTGCGCAACTGGGTGTAGGTGCCGTGCAGCACCGCGCCAATGTATTTGAACATGCTGTTTTCTCCTTACTGGGCCGCGGCCAGCACGAGTGCGCCGGTCACCAGCAGGTTGATCAGGGTCAGCGGCAGGCAGAATTTCCAGCCGAAGGACATTACCTGGTCGTAGCGTGGCCGGGGGATGGACGCTCGCAGCAGGATGAAGATCATGATGAAGAAGCCGGTCTTGAGCGCGAACCAGAAGAACGACAGCCAGGGCAGGGTGTCGAGGAAGGGCCCGTGCCAGCCACCGAAGAACAGCGTGGTCAACAGCGCCGAGATGGTCACGATACCGATGTATTCGCCGACGAAGAACATGCCCCATTTCATTCCGGCATATTCGACGTGATAGCCGTCGGCCAATTCCTGCTCGGCTTCCGGCTGGTCGAAGGGGTGGCGGTGGGTGACCGCGACGCCAGCGATGAAGAAGGTACAGAAACCGAAGAACTGCGGAATGATGAACCACAGGTTCTGCTGCTGGTAGTCGACGATATCGCGCATGTTGAACGAGCCGACCTGGGCGACGATGCCCATCAGCGACAGGCCGAGGAACACCTCGTAGGACACCGTCTGCGCCGAGGCGCGCAGGGCGCCGAGCAGGGCGAACTTGTTGTTGCTCGCCCAACCGGCGAACAGCACCGCATACACCGTAAGGCCGGCCATGGCGAAGAAGAACAGCAGACCGATGTTCAGGTCCGCCACGCCCCAGGTCGGCGTGATCGGCACGATGGCGAAGGCGATCAGCAGCGAGCCCATCGCCACCACCGGTGCCAGGGTGAAGATCAGGCGGTCGGAGAACGGCGGGTTCCAGTCTTCCTTGAAGAACATCTTCAGCATGTCGGCAGCGAGCTGGAACATGCCGAACGGCCCGACCCGGTTGGGGCCGTGGCGGTCCTGCCACCAGCCCAGCAAGCGCCGTTCGACGAAGCTCAGCAGCGCCCCGGCAACCACCACTGCCAGCATGATGACGAGGGATTTGATCACCTGAATGATCACGTCGAGGATTTCGGGCGTCAGCCAGCTCATGCCGTGATCTCCTTCAGTGCAGTAACCGCGGCGCCGGCGATCACTGCCGGAATGCCGGCCAGACCGACCGGCAAGCCGACCAGGCCGTCAGCCAGTTCGGGCAGGATGCGCAACGGCAGACGCAGGGTCTGACCCTTGACCTCAAGGCCGAGCAACATGCCTTCGGTCAGTGCCAGACGCTGCGCCTCTTCTTCGCCAAGGGCCACATAGGGTGCGGGAATGCGTTGCTGGATCGGCGCGGCGAGTGCAGAGGTTTCGTCACTGCCGAACAGGTGATGCAGCGGCACCGCCTGCCACTGGCCGGGACGAGGCGCCGTGGCGGCATTGGCGGCAAACCATGGCAGTTCCGCAGTGCCGGCCTGGATCAGGCGAACGCCGGGATCGCCCGCGCGCAGATGACCGCCCACTTCGTCCTGGAGCTTGTTCCAGGCCTGTGGCGAGTTCCAGCCGGGCGACCAGGCGAAGGGCACCTGCTGGCGGTTCTCGACGGTGCCGCCATAGCCTTCCATGGAGTAGGCGAAGGGCGAATCCTGATCCTGCGGCTGACGTGGCTCGTGCACGCTGATGTTGGCGCGCATGGCGGTGCGACCGCTGTAGCGCAGCGGCTGACGCGCCAGCTTGAGGCCCTTGATGCGGAACGAGGCCAGCGGCGCGGCCTCGACGATGGCGGCCAGTGACGGGTTGGCGGCGGCGCAGGCGGCGCTGGCCTGGTCCAGATCGGTCCAGTCCACGGCCTTGCCCTGCAGGGTGCAGTGCAGGGCGTGCAGCCAGCGCCAGCCTTCGCGCACGAGAATCTTGCCGTCGTAGTAGCTGGGTTCGAACACCTGGAAGAAGCGTTGCGCACGCCCTTCCTGGCTGACCAGGGTGCCGTCGGCTTCGGCGAAGCTGGCCACCGGCAGCAGTAGATGGGCCTTGGCACTGGTTTCAGTACGCTGGTGATCGGCAACGATCACGATTTCTGCCGCGGTCAATGCGGCATCCACCTGGCTGCGCTCGGCGCGGCGGTAGAGGTCGTTTTCCAGCACCAGTACGGCGTTGGCGGTGCCTGCGTCGAGTTCGCGCAAGGCGGCGTCTGCGGAATGGTCACGGCTTTCGCCTTCGAGCATCAGGGCCAGGCCCATGCTGTTGGCTTCAGGCACGATCAGGCTGATGGACGCGTTTTTCTCGCGGTTCTTCAGGGCCTGGGCGATGTTCGCCGCCGCTTCGATCAGGGCGCGGAAGCCCAGGGAGGCGCCGGAGACGATCAACGGACGCTTGCCAGCCAGCAGGGCGGTGGCGATGCGTTGCGCCAGCTGCGCGGCGCCGGCTTCGAGGCCGGTCACTGCCGGGGCGCCGGGGTCGATGGCGTGGGCGACGGCGAAGCCGAGGCGGGCCAGATCCTCGGGTGCGGCCTGCACGCATTCCTCGGCGATATCGTCGAGGCGGGTAGCGGTGACGCTGGCAATGAACAATGGACTGCGGGCGTCCTGCGCGACGTTCTGCACCGCCGCCTGATGCCAGTCGGGAATCTTCGCCTGGGCGGCGATCTCGGTGGCGCGGCCCTTAACCGACTGGCGCAGGGCCAGCGCCATGCGTGCGGCAGTCTGGGTCAGGTCTTCGCCAAGGACGAACACCGCGTCGTGGCTTTCGATATCGCGCAGCGTGGGCACCGGCAGCGGGCCGTTGCGCAGGATGTCGCGGATCAGCAGCAGGTTTTCCAGCTCGGCGGCGGCGATGCCGCTGTAGAAATTGTCCCTGCCGACCAGTTCGCGCAGGGCGTGGTTGCTTTCCAGGCTGGCGCGCGGCGAGCCGATGCCGATCAGGCGCTTGCCCTTGAGCAGCTCGGCGGCGGCGTCGAGGGCGGCATCGACGCCCAGGGTGTCACCGCTCAGCAGCGGCTGGCGCGGGCGGTCGTCGCGGTTGACGTAGCCGTAGCCGAAGCGACCGCGATCGCAGAGAAAATAGTGGTTCACCTCACCATTGAAGCGGTTTTCGATACGGCGGATCTCGCCGTAGCGTTCGCCGGGGCTGATATTGCAGCCAAGCGAGCAGCCGTGGCAGATGCTGGGGGCGAACTGCATGTCCCACTTGCGGTTGTAGCGCTCGGAGTGGGTCTTGTCGGTGAAGACGCCGGTGGGGCAGACCTCGGTGAGGTTGCCGGAGAACTCGCTTTCCAGCACGCCGTCTTCAACACGACCGAAGTAGACGTTGTCGTGGGTGCCGAACACGCCCAGGTCGGTACCGCCAGCGTAATCCTTGTAGTAGCGCGTGCAGCGGTAGCAGGCGATGCAGCGGTTCATCTCATGAGCGATGAAGGGGCCGAGTTCCTGGTTCTGGTGGGTGCGTTTGGTGAAGCGGTAGCGGCGCTTGTTGTGGCCGGTCATCACCGTCATGTCCTGCAGATGGCAATGACCGCCTTCCTCGCACACCGGGCAGTCGTGCGGGTGATTGAGCATCAGCCACTCGACGACGCTGGCGCGGAAGGCCTTGGCCTCCTCGTCGTCGATGGAGATCCAGCTGTTGTCGGTGGCCGGCGTCATGCAGGACATGACCAGCCGCCCGCGCGTGTCGTTCTCGTCGCTGTACTGCTTGACCGCGCACTGGCGGCAGGCGCCGACGCTGCCCAGCGCCGGGTGCCAGCAGAAATAGGGAACATCGAGGCCGAGTGACAGACAGGCCTGTAACAGGTTGTCCGCCCCATCGACTTCGTAGTCTTTGCCGTCTACGTGGATAGTGGCCATTTCTAGGTCTTCTCATCCGCTTGCGCGGGTCTGGCTAATAGGAAATCTTTTTGCTTGAGGCCGAAGACTGGGCCGGGCTCGGCCTTCGGCGTCGTTCAATTCGTTATGCCGGCTGTGGGGGCGTGGCTGTCGCCTGGGCAACGCCCGCCTCGAACTCATGGCGGAAATACTTGATCGCGGCGCCCAGCGGCTCCACTGCGCCGGGCGCGTGGGCACAGAAGGTCTTGCCGGGGCCGAGGAAGTCCACCAGTTGCAGCAGGATGTCGAGGTCCTGGGGTGTACCCTGGCCGCGCTCCAGCGCACGCAGGGTCTTTACGCTCCAGGGCAGGCCGTCGCGGCACGGCGTACACCAGCCGCAGGATTCGCGGGCGAAGAACTCTTCCATATTGCGCAGCAGCGAGACCATGTTGATGCTGTGGTCCACGGCCAACGCCAGACCGGTACCCATGCGCGTGCCGAATTTGGCGACGCCGCCGGCGTACATCTGTGCCTCCAGGTGCTCGGGCAGCAGAAAGCCGGTGCCGGCCCCGCCAGGCTGCCAGCATTTGAGCGTGTAGCCATCCTTCATGCCGCCGGCATAGTCCTCGAACAACTCGCGGGCGCTGATGCCGAAGGGCAGTTCCCAGATGCCGGGATTCTTCACCTTGCCGGAGAAGCCCATCAGCTTGCTGCCGTGGTCTTCGCTGCCGGCGCGCGCCAGGGATTTGTACCAGGCCACGCCGTTGCCGATGATCGCCGGCACGTTGCACAGGGTCTCGACGTTGTTGACGCAGGTCGGCTTGCCCCAGACGCCCACCGCAGCCGGGAACGGCGGCTTGGCGCGCGGGTTGGCGCGGCGGCCTTCCAGCGAGTTGATCAGCGCGGTTTCTTCGCCACAGATATAGCGCCCGGCGCCGGTGTGGACGAACAGCTCGAAATCGAAGCCGCTGCCCAGGATGTTGCTGCCCAGGAGGCCTGCGGCCTTGGCTTCGTCGATGGCACGGTTGAGGATGCGCGCCGCATCGACGTATTCGCCGCGCAGGAAGATATAGCCACGGTAGGCCTTGAGCGCGCGCGCGCTGATGATCATGCCTTCGATCAGCAGGTGCGGCAGCTGCTCCATCAGCAGCCGGTCCTTCCAGGTGTTGGGTTCCATTTCATCCGCGTTGCACAGCAGGTAGCGGATGTTCATGGACTCGTCGCTGGGCATCAGGCCCCACTTGACGCCGGTGGGAAAGCCGGCGCCGCCACGCCCCTTGAGACCGGAATCCCTGACCGTCTGCACGATGTCGGCCTGGGCCATCTCGGCCAGGGCCTTGCGCAGCGCGGCGTAGCCGTTCTTCTGGCGGTATTCGTCGAGCCATACCGGCTGGCCGTCGTCGCGCAGACGCCAGGTCATCGGATGGGTTTCTTCGTGACGTTCGATGCGGTTGGCCGGACCGAAGGATGCCAGTTGCTTGATGACGCTCATGGATAGGCCTCCAGCAGCGCGGCGACGCCATTGGCAGGCACATCGCCGTAGGTATCGTCATCGATCATCAGCGCTGGGGCCTTGTCGCAGTTACCCAGGCAGCACACCGGAATCAGGGTGAAGCGGTTGTCGGCGGTGGTCTGGCCGGGCTCGATGCCGATCTCTTGCTTGATGCTGTCGAGCACATTCTCGTGGCCGCCGATATAGCAGGTCATGCTGTCGCAGACGCGGATGATGTGGCGGCCCACCGGCTGGCGGAAAATCTGGCTGTAGAAGGTGGCCACGCCTTCGATGTCGCTGGCGGGGATACCGAGAATCTCGCTGATGGCATCGCAGGCGCCATCCGGCACCCAGCCACGCTGCTTCTGCACGATCTTC
The DNA here is from genome assembly GCF_041381355.1 of Pseudomonas sp. LM13. Classification (NCBI taxonomy): domain Bacteria; kingdom Pseudomonadati; phylum Pseudomonadota; class Gammaproteobacteria; order Pseudomonadales; family Pseudomonadaceae; genus Pseudomonas; species Pseudomonas sp. LM13. The sequence continues at coordinate 10,285 of NZ_JACBXH010000039.1, read as the reverse complement.
AGGGCTTCGATAGACGCCGCGCGCGGGTCTTCGTAATGGTGCATCTCGTGCTCGATGGCCGAGCGTTCGGTTTCGCTGAGGACGAAACGGTCAGTCTTGATCAGAGTGCTCATATCAGCGGTCCACGTCGGCCATAACGAAATCGATGCTGCCCAGGTAGGCGATCAGGTCCGGGATCATGCTGCCGCGAATCACCGAGGGGATCTGCTGCAGATGCGGGAAACTGGGCGTGCGGATGCGCGTGCGGTAGCTCATGGTGCTGCCGTCGCTGGTCAGGTAGTAGCTGTTGATGCCCTTGGTCGCTTCGATCATCTGGAAGCTCTCGTTGGCCGGCATCACAGGACCCCAGGAGACCTGCAGGAAGTGCGTGATCAGGGTTTCGATGTGCTGCAGCGTGCGCTCTTTCGGCGGCGGTGTGGTCAGCGGGTGATCGGCCTTGTAGGGGCCTTCGGGCATGTGCTTGAGGCACTGCTCGATGATCTTCAGGCTCTCGCGCATCTCGCCCATCTTGACCATGCAACGGTCATAGGCGTCGCCGTTGACCGCCAGCGGCACTTCGAAATCGAAATGCTGGTAGCCGGAGTAGGGGCGTGCCTTGCGAATGTCGAAGTCGCAGCCGGTGGCGCGCAGGCCGGCGCCGGTGGTGCCCCATTCCAGCGCTTCCTTGGTGTTGTAGGCGGCCACGCCCTTGGTACGCCCGATCAGGATGCTGTTCTTCAGCGCGGCCTTTTCGTACTCGTTGAGGCGCTTGGGCATCCAGTCGAGGAATTCGCGCACCAGTTTGTCCCAGCCGCGCGGCAGGTCGTGGGCGACGCCACCGATGCGGTACCAGGCCGGGTGCATGCGGAAACCGGTGATGGCCTCGATCACCTGGTAGGCGCGCTGGCGGTCGGTGAAGGTGAAGAACACCGGGGTCATTGCGCCGACGTCCTGGATGTAGGTGCCCAGATACAGCAGGTGGTTCTGGATGCGGAAGAACTCGGCCATCATTACGCGGATAAAGTCGACGCGCGACGGCACGGTGATGCCGGCCAGTTTCTCCACGGCCAGCACGTAGGGCAGGTTGTTCATCACCCCGCCCAGGTAGTCGATGCGGTCGGTGTAGGGGATGAAGCTGTGCCAGCTCTGGCGCTCGGCCATCTTCTCGGCGCCGCGATGGTGGTAGCCGATTTCCGGCACGCAATCGAGGATTTCCTCGCCGTCCAGCTGCAGGATGATGCGGAAGGCGCCGTGGGCCGAGGGGTGGTTCGGGCCGAGGTTGAGGAACATGTAGTCCTCGTGCTCGCTGCCGCGTTTCATGCCCCAGTCCTCGGGCTTGAAGCGCAGGGCTTCCTGTTCCAGGTCCTGCTTGGCGGCGGTCAGACTGTAGGGATCGAACTCGGTGGCGCGCGCCGGGTAGTCCTTGCGTAGCGGATGGCCTTCCCAGGTGGGTGGCATCAGCATGCGGGTGAGGAACGGATGGCCCGCGAAGGTGACGCCGAACATGTCCCAGATTTCGCGTTCGTACCAGTTGGCGTTCGGCCAGACGGAGACGGCGGTCGGCAGGTTGAGATCGCCTTCGTTGAGCGCGACCTTGATCATCACGTCGCTGTTACGCTCCAGCGACATCAGGTGATAGAACACGCTGAAATCGGCGGCGGGCAGGCCACGACGCTGGGTGCGCAGGCGCTCGTCGGTGGCGCTCAGGTCGTAGAGCATCACATAGGGCTTGCTGACCTGGCGCAGGAAGCCCAGCACCTCGATGAGCTTTTCGCGGGGCACCCAGAGCACCGGCATGCCGGTCAGGCTGGGTTGCAGCATGAAGGTTTCGGCGCCGAAGCGCGCGTTCAGTTCGACGACAATATCCTGGTCGTCAGCCTTGTAGGGCGGGATATACAGCGCATTGCCTGCAGTCATGATCTCGGTCGCTTTTCGGTCAACGTTTGGGTGTGCGAAGGCCTTCCGGTCGGGAAAGCCGAAATTCACACGTCGTCGGGGCTGCGCAGGTTGGTGACCTGGATACGCTGTTCGCGTCGCTGTTCTTTCTGCGACGGCATCTCGGCGCGATAGACGCCTTGATCACCGACGACCCAGGAAAGCGGGCGGCGCTCCTTGCCGATGGATTCCTGCAGCAGTTGCAAGCCTTGCAGGAACGCCTCGGGGCGGGGCGGGCAGCCGGGTATGTACACGTCCACGGGGAGGAACTTGTCGACCCCCTGAACGACCGAGTAGATGTCGTACATACCACCGGAGTTGGCGCACGAACCCATGGAGATGACCCACTTGGGTTCGAGCATCTGTTCGTACAGGCGCTGGATGACGGGCGCCATCTTGATGAAGCAGGTGCCGGCGATGACCATGAAGTCGGCCTGGCGCGGCGAGGCGCGAATCACCTCGGCACCGAAGCGGGCGATGTCATGGGGAGCGGTGAAGGCCGTGGTCATCTCCACATAGCAGCACGACAGGCCGAAGTTGTACGGCCAGAGGGAATTCTTGCGCCCCCAGTTGACCGCGCCACTCAGCACGTCTTCCAGCTTGCCCATGTAGATGTTGCGATGAACCTGGTCTTCTAATGGATCGGCAACAGTCTCCTGCTGGCCGATCGGATAACGGTCATTGACCGCATCCGGATCGATCCGGGTAAGTTTGTATTGCATGTGAAGAGCCTCATTGTTTCAGCCTCGCTTGCCGCTTGCGGCGCCCTTCAGGTGACCAGTCAAGTGCACCTGTCGAGGCCTCGTAGACAAGACCCGCGAACAGAATTGTTATGAAAACGGTAGCGCCGACAAGGCCGGTCCAGCCGCTTTCGCGCACCGAGACCGCCCAGGCGAAGAGAAACAGGGCTTCAACGTCGAAGATCACGAAAAGTATCGCGACCAGATAGAATTTTGCGGAGAAACGCAGCCGCGCGTTGCCCGTGGGGAGAATGCCGGATTCGAAGGGTTCGTTCTTGGCGCGGCCCCAGGCCTTGCTGCCAAGCAGGCTGGACACGCCGAGCATGAAGGCGCACAGCGCTGCGACGCCCAGGAGAAAGACCGCAAAGCCCCAGTTGTGGGACAGGGATACATCAGGCATACCGGACTCCTTGTCGGACCGGCTTGTTATGGTGCTTGTCGATGTGACGATGCGTCGCAAGCTCTTGATGGTCTGACATTCTAGGGCAATAAAAAAATAAGTACATGTTTCCTCATGAAACTTGTCGATATATTTCCCCCGCGTTGATCAAAAGCAAGAAAAAACATTGACTTCCTCCCCACCCTAAAGAGCGGGGATTCCTACAGCTAGACGGCGAAGTCCCGCCGCGAGGATGTTCCGGGCCGCGTTCACATCGCGGTCGTGGGCTGTACCGCAGTCCACGCAGGTCCATTCCCTTATTCGCAAGCCGGCTCTACCTTTCGGACTACTGGCGGAAATGCTTCCGCAGCACGAACAGGCTTGGGTGGTATAGCGCTCGTTCACAACCTCAAAAACCACGCCTGCCCGATGGCATTTCTGCTCCAGCATGGTTTTCAGTTGGCACCATCCCGCATCGAGCGTGGATTTGGCCATCTTGGTCCTGACGAGTTTTCCGCTCGCTACGTCGCCCACGAAAATAGCGGCGCTGCGCTCAACCAGCGCAGTGGAGAATTTGTGCTGGCCATCCTTGCGCTGATTCTTGATCTTGTCGTGGAGGGCGCGAACACGCGCCTTCTTGCCGGCTCTCTGAGCAATGCCCAGCTTCTGCTCCAGGGCGCGGTACTGGCGACCCACCAGTACCTCTCCCTCCGAGGTCGTGGCAGCCGCCTTCAGGCCCAGATCAATGCCTACCGCAGCCGTTCCGGTGGGCATCTGCTGCTCAACCTGGACGCAGATATTGAGATACCAGCGGCCACGCGAATCTTCGCTGAAGCTGCCAGCCCGAAGGGCGTATTGGCTCAGGCCGTAGCTGTCCCAAAGTCCAAGCTTGAGGCCGGCAAACTGAATCTGGCCGTTTTTGTACTGCAAGGCGCGAGCCTTGAACGGCACCCAGCCCAGGCTGTATTTGCTGGACTGCCTGCTGGAAACACGCCAGCGGAGCCTGGACCGCTTGAACTGTTTGCGGGCTTTGGCGTAGTCCTCACACACCTGTTGCACGGTCGGTGAGCCAATGAGGATGCCGTCGCATTTACTCAAGCCGTTGGTCAACTTCTGCAGGTCGAATCCTGAGAGCCACTGGCTTTTATCCCGTATGGCGCGATGGCTGGTTTCGTTGCAATAGTTCCACACCAGATTAACCTCACGCGCCATCGCAAGCAGCGTTTTCGCGTGCTTGTCCTTGATGCGTAACTTGAGAGTCTTGGTGTGCTTCATGCTGTTTTTATATACAGTGTCGCGGAGGATTTCAACACCCCTACAGGGGTCGCTGCGCGACCCACGCTCTCGACCTCGGGCTAAACCCCGAGGCTTCTCGCGTAGGTGGTGACTTTCTCATCGCGGCAAGACAGCAAAAAGCCCAGCAGAGCACAACAGCAGTTGCTGATGGCCTGGGATCGTCAATACCCGGTGAGCGCGTGGGAACAGGAGCGTGACCGGCGGATCGCCAGAGTAATGGGGCATAGCAACCCATTCGTAACAGGTGAAAGATCCTGGAATCTCGGTATGCGAGTGAAGGGAGCGGGCACAATGGCACAGGCCATTCGGAGCGAACCAGTTCAGCACCAGGTATCTGGTGGATACGCCTCCAGCTCGCTTTCGCCGGTGATTGGCAACCGCAATAGCAATGTTTACCACCTGCCAGTGGGCTGTCCGAGCTATGAAAAAGTCGGAACGCGCAACCGGGTAGAGTTTGCGAGCGCTGCGGACGCCGAAGCTGCGGGTTTCAAACGGGCCGGAAACTGCCGATAAGGGCCGTTCGGAGGGGATATGCGGTTTTGTAGCCTTCAGGGCCAGGTTAACCCTTCCTGAGCCTCCAGGGCGCTGTGCGGTCGTTACAGCCCGTGCTGACGGGAAGCGTGAGGTGAGGGAGCGAGTTTTGCGTGCCTGGCCGGGTGTATCGTGAAGATCTCCCGGCCGGCCTCGATGATCAATCAACGGTCTGATGCTGTTTCGTTTTTGCAGTGTGCTGGGCCGGTACCGGACCAGAATGGGCTGGCGTAGTGGCCAAGGTGTGAGTAATCACCGAGCCGCTTTTGTTCGCCAGGTTCTTTGCCAGAGACTCGCGGACAACTTCCATCGTGAGTATTCGCGAGGTGGCAATCGCAGCTTTGAGGGGCTGGCCAGCTGCAACCAGTACCTCAACCATGTCCAGGGCCGTATTCACGCCGGCTTCAATTCGTTTCTCAACGCCATCAATCATCATCTTCTCGATCTCCATTTCAGGCAGCTGGCGGAATGCAAGCCGCCTCAGCAGAGCGTACGTGGTTCACCAGCTATTTGGGTAGAGCATCAAAGCGCGAGGCTAAAGGACGCATCCTAATTATTAGGCTGCTACCGAATTTAACATAACAAAGATTATAAGAAGTCTAAGCTGTTGTTTATAAAGGGTAAGTCTACTGATCAACGACGCCTTTTACTGACTCTCGGTACGTCGATAGCACCTCAGGTGTCTCTGGCGCGCCGGGCTCCTGAGCAACTGGGTCCGCAGTGGATGAGGCTACGAAAAAGCGCCCCCCAGGGAGTGCCGGCAACCGTTGCTTTACGTCTGGTCGTTTTACTGATCGCGAGTCTCTATCGAAGTTCTTGAGGCCAACGATCCTTGCAGCGGGTTGCCCATCGAGTACGAAGAATGGAAGGTTGGCATGCAGCATTGCGTCATACCGGCTGCGCTCGGAAAACCACAGCATGGCCCGCGGATGCGGAGCGATGGGCTTTGGCACATCCAGCATATCGGTTTCAGCCATATTCGCAATGCTGCGCAGATCGATCCACTGGGGGCTATTCACCACCGGCTCGCCGGTGGCCATAGATTTTTCATGGGCCTCGGCGAGCAGCACCTCACGGACGTGGCCAACAGTGACACGCTCTTTTCCTGAGGTGTGACCGGCCCAGGTGAATGTGATCTGTCTTGGGGCAGCATCAAAAACCTGGATTGCGCGCTTCAGCTGGTTGAGGGAGAAATTTTTCCCCAGGGCCTGGCGCATGATGTGGGAACGGCGGCTGACGGCAACGTTGCGAAACACTCGCTCAGCCTCGATCGCATCCACCAGCTCGCTCTTGCAGCGGTTCACCGCCCTGCCCTCATCGAGTATCGATCCGGAGAGGATAAAGTACCCCGGCAAACGCAGCACGGTACCTGGAGCCTGGCCGAGATCGCGCTCAAACTCGCGTAACGCCTCTACAGCGGCCTTGATCGCGTCAGTTCCTGTCAGTACCTGGACGTTAATTCGAGATGGCGTCCTCTGTTCAGTGAGGAGCGGGATGCGCCATATCATCCCGCCGACAACCAATGCGGGCCACTTCTCATTGAAAGCCTCAACGGTTTCGACCAAGCGCTCGTAAGCGGAGACAATTGCGTCAGTCATCTAGGATTCCTCATAATACCACCCCTTCACTACGGCTATACCGTATGCCCTCCTCCCCCTCCGCTCCATGTTAACCAGGAGCGACGCCGAGGGTGCGAAAACGATCTCGCGATTGAAGGGGTGGTATTATTGCGGATTCCACGGTCATCTGGCCACCCATTCCATGAGCATCTGACCACCGATTCCACGCTGATCCGGCCACCCATTCCACGCGCATCCGGCCACTGATTCCACGGCCATCCGGCCACTCAACCGGGCAGGCAGCTACGCAGGATTTCTTCACTACCATCGACCTCTTTTTCGAAGCAGAGAGGTCGTCGTGGAGCGTTTATCCATGCGTAAGATTCGCGAAGTACTACGTCTCAAGTTCGAGGTCGGACTATCAGCTCGCCAGATTGCGGTCAGCGTGCAGGTCGGTCGTGTCACCGTCGGCGACTACCTCAATCGTTTTGCCGCCAGTGGTCTCAGTTGGCCCTGTTCGTTGTCCGATGCCGAGTTGGAGCAGCAACTGTTCCCGCCGGCCCCGGCGGTTGCCAGCGAGAAGCGGCCTTTACCCGATTGGGCATGGGTGCATGCCGAACTGCGCCGCCCCGGGGTGACCCTGGCGCTGCTCTGGCAGGAGTACCGCCTGAGCCAGCCGCAGGGCTTTCAGTACAGCTGGTTCTGTGAGCACTACCGGGCCTGGCAGGGCAAGCTGGACGTGGTGATGCGTCAGGAGCACCGCGTCGGCGAGAAGCTGTTCGTCGACTATGCCGGCCAGACGGTGCCGGTTATCGACCGCCACAGCGGCGAGATCCGCCAGGCGCAGGTGTTCGTCGCGGTGCTCGGCGCGTCCAGCTACACCTTCGCCGAAGCCACCTGGTCGCAGCAGCTGCCGGACTGGCTAGGCTCGCATACCCGTTGCTTCGCCTTCCTCGGCGGCGTGCCGGAGATCGTGGTGCCGGACAACCTGCGCAGCGCGGTGAGCAAGGCCCATCGTTACGAGCCGGACATCAACCCCAGCTACCGCGACCTTGCCGAGCACTACGGAGTGGCGGTGGTGCCGGCGCGGGCACGCAAACCGCGCGACAAGGCCAAGGCCGAAGTCGGCGTGCAGGTGGTCGAGCGTTGGATCCTCGCGGCCCTGCGCAACCGTCAGTTCTTCTCCTTGGACGAACTCAACAGCGCCATCTCCGTGTTGCTGGAGCGGCTCAACCAACGCCCGTTCAAGAAGCTGCCGGGCTCGCGCCAGACGGCCTTCGACAGCCTGGATCGTCCGGCGCTGCGCCCCCTGCCGGAGCAACCCTACGTCTACGCCGAGTGGAAGAAAGCGCGGGTGCACATCGACTACCACGTCGAGGTCGATGGGCATTACTACTCGGTGCCGTATCAACTGGTGAAGAAGCAGCTGGAGGTGCGCCTGACGGCGCGCACCGTCGAGTGTTTCCACGCCAACCAGCGAGTGGCCAGCCACCTGCGCTCAATGCACAAGGGCCGGCACAGCACGCAGGCCGAGCACATGCCCAAGAGCCATCGCGAGCATGCCGAGTGGACGCCACAACGGCTGATCCGCTGGGCCGAGCAGACCGGGCCGAACACCGCCGGCGTGATCCGGCACATCCTCGAACGGCGCATCCATCCGCAGCAGGGCTACCGGGCCTGCCTGGGCATCCTGCGCCTGGGCAAAACCCACGGCGAAGTGCGCCTGGAGTTGGCCTGCCGTCGCGCCATCAGCCTCGGCACGTGCAGCTACAAGAGCCTCGAATCGATCCTGCGCCAGGGGCTGGAGAACCTGCCGCTGGCCCAGCAGCACCTGCCCCTGCTGCCGGACGACCACGCCAACCTGCGCGGCCCCGGCTACTACCACTGAACACAAGGAATCCCACCATGCTGCCCCATCCGACCCTGGACAAGCTGCAAACCCTGCGCCTGCACGGCATGCTCAAGGCGCTGAACGAACAACTGAAAACCCCGGACATCGACAGCCTGAGCTTCGAGGAACGCCTCGGCCTGCTGGTCGACCGCGAGCTGACTGAACGCGACGACAAGCGCCTGAGCAGCCGCCTGCGCCAGGCCCGGCTCAAGCACAACGCCTGCCTCGAAGACATCGACTACCGCAGCCCGCGCGGGCTGGATAAGGCGCTGATCCTGCAACTGAGCGGCGGCCAGTGGCTACGCGACGGCCTCAACCTGATCATCGGCGGCCCCACCGGTGTCGGTAAAACCTGGCTGGCCTGCGCCCTGGCCCACCAGGCCTGCCGAGAAGGCTACAGCGTGCGTTACCTGCGCTTGCCGCGTTTGCTGGAAGAACTGGGTCTGGCCCATGGCGACGGGCGCTTCGCCAAGCTGATGAGCAGCTACGCCAAGACCGACCTGCTGATCCTCGATGACTGGGGCTTGGCCCCGTTCACCGCCGAACAGCGGCGCGACATGCTGGAGCTACTGGACGACCGCTACGGCCAGCGCTCGACCATCGTTACCAGCCAGATGCCGGTGGACAACTGGCACGAACTGATCGGCGATCCGACCCTGGCCGACGCTATCCTCGACCGCCTGGTGCACAACGCTTACCGGATCAATCTGAAGGGTGAATCAATGCGCAAACGGACGCAGAAATTGACGACGCCAGCCAACCCGGACTAACAATGCCACCCCTGCGTCGCTGCGCTCCGACTGCCCGGCCGGATGGCCGTGGAACAGGTGGCCAGATGGCCCTGGAATGCCTGGCCAGATGAGAGCGGACTGGGTGGCCGGATGGCGTGGAATCCGCAGATGAAGCACTGGATTTCATTCACTCCCTCTCATCCAGTTTGGTGAAGCATGGTTATCGGGTGGTGAACGGCTTCGGCTGGGGGGTGGGCAGCGCTGTGATCAACGGTGCTCTGGATGCAATCTACTCCAACCCTGAGAAGTTCTCAGAAGACCAGCTTGTGATGAGGCCCTTCCCGCAGGTTGCTTCCCAGGGGCAGGACCTGAAAGTGCTATGGCAGCAATACCGTGAGCGGATGATCGCACTCTCAGGCATCGCGCTTTTCGTCTTCGGCAACAAGACTGAAGGCGGGGAGATCGTGAGCGCGCCTGGTGTGGAGCGAGAGTTCGACATTGCTGTGCGCCAGGGGGTTGTTCCGGTGCCGATCGGTGCTACGGGGTACAAGGCCAAGGAGCTTGCAGAGAAGGTCATGGCTGATCCGGCCAAGTACGCTCCTGATGATCAGTGGCTGGCTGAAAGCCTTAAGAATCTGAACGATCCGGCTGCCGGTGCGAAATCCATCGAAGCTGCAGTGCTCACCATCATCAAGAAGCTGGAAGGGGTATAAGGCGATGAAGCGTAACGTGTTTTATAGCTTCCACTTCGGCAAGGATGTGTTGCGCGTGCAGCAGATTCGCAACATGGGGGTGATCGATGGTGATGAACCCGTGAGCCCAAACCACTGGGAGGAGATCAAGCGTTCGGAGGAGGGGGTCAAGCGTTGGATCACCGAGAATCTCAAGCGCAAGACCTGCCTGGTGGTACTGATTGGTGAAGAGACAGCATCACGCAAATGGGTGAAGTTCGAGATCATGAAGGCCTGGGAGTTGGGCATCCCTGTGGTTGGTGTTCGTATCCACAACCTCAAGTGTCCAAATGCTGGCACTGGGGCATACGGCCTCAACCCCTTCGACTACGTGACGCTCAAGCGGGCTAACGGAACGGTGTACAGCCCACGGGTTTACGACCCCCGGGCAGATGATGCTTACGGTTCTATAAAAGCGAACCTGCCAGCATGGATTGAAACTGCCATCAAGGAGTGCGCGTAAGCGCACCCCTTTAAAGATAAGGGAGCAAGGCTTACGTGGCTTTCTTTACT
>NZ_JACBXH010000038.1:0-43268 GCF_041381355.1 Pseudomonas sp. LM13 | reverse complement strand
ACGGAAATTAGTGCGGACCACATTGCTTCGCACCGAGTGAGCGGCTCGGTGCGGGCAACCAGTTCAGAACAAGGTGAACGTATAGCTCAGAATCAGACGGTTCTCGTCGATATCGCTGCGGTAGTTCGAGCGCGCCGCTACGTTGCGTAGGCGGATACCCACATTCTTGAGCAGACCGCTCTGCACGGTATAGCCAATGTCCAGATCGCGCTCCTGCGCCGTACCTTCGAAACCCATTCCCGTGCTTACGTTATCGCTGGTGATATAGCGCACCGTCGCAACCAGACCGGGCCAACCGAGCGCGGCGAAATCGTAGTCGTAGCGAGCCTGCCAGGAACGCTCGTCCCGCTCGGCGAACTCGTAGGTGGGCACCTCGTTGCCCAACGGCGTGACGTTGGCGAAGACGCGGGGAAAAGCACTGTCGCCATACATGGCCTGATAGCCGATATAGAAGGTATGCCCGCCTCGCTTCGCCGACAGCAGCGAGTAGAAAGCCTGATTATCCACGTTGCCGGCCAGCTTGCTGCCGTCGGCCTGTGAATCGTAGTAGCCGAGGTTGGCGCCCAGGGTCCAGTCGCCGAGCGGCTCGCTATGCTTCAGGCCTATGTAGCGCTGGTTATAGATGTCCTCGAGCTGCCCATACCAGAGGCCGAAAGACGTGCGCTTGTCATTGAATGCGTAATCGCCGCCGGCGTAGTTGAAGGCATCGCTGAATGCTGTCTGAGGCGTTCGACCCAACATGGCCCGCATCCGGTCGTCGCCAGCCTCGTTGCGCAGGCTGGTCGAGCGCAAACGGCCGGCCTGCAGCGTCAACCCATCAAATTCGCTGGAGACGATGCTGGCGCCCTGATAGGTGGGCGGAAGCAGCCGAATATCGCTGAAGGTCAGCACCGGCAGATTGGGCTGCAGTTCACCCACCTTCAGTTCAGTCTTCGACACCTTTGCCTTGAGTGCCACCCCCATGCGGCTGTACTCATCCGGCGCGCGGCCATCGCTCCCAACCGGGAGCAGGCCGGTACCACTGCGATCACGGCTGCTGTCGAGCTTGATTCCCAGCTGCCCGATGGCGTCGGCGCCGAAGCCGACAGCTCCAGGGGTATAGCCCGACCTGAAGTTGAGAATAAACCCCTGCCCCCACTCCTCCGCCTTCGATTGCTGATTGGGGCCGACAATGTCGGAGAAGTCCCGGCTGAAATAGTAGTTACGCGCCTGCAATGTTGCCGTGGCGTCCGTGATGAAGCCGGCGTCTGCGGCAAACGCCGGAGGAATCATGGACGTCATGCCGGCAGCCAGGGTGAGTCGGGAAATGGATACCTTCTGCATCATCTAACTCTCTTGTTTTTGTTTTAAGGGTGCACTCAGCCGCTCCCCCGGCAGCAGGAGGGGAACGCAACGAGCTCGTCATGGGTGAGTGGTTACGATTGCCGAGGCGGTCACCGCGCCGGCTGTTCCTTGCGGCCAACAGCCGGGGGCGATGCGACCGCTGGGATTGGTTTGCGCAGGCCCAGCAACAGATGCGCGGCGATACCGAAGATCAGGCCCCAGAACGCCGCCGACAGCCCGAGGAAGGACATGCCCGATGCGGTGACCAGAAAGGTGATCAAGGCCGCCTCACGGTCGGCGGGCACGGCCATTGCCGCGCTCAATGCCCCACCGATGGCCGCGAGCAGCGCCAGGCCGGCCAGCGCGGCGATCAACGCGGCGGGGAATGCGCTGAAGATCGAAACCAGCGTCGCCCCGAAGATGCCCAGCACAAGGTAGAAGACGCCACCCGACACTCCTGCGACGTAACGCTTGGACGGATCCTCGTGCGACTCCCGGCCCGTGCAGATCGCCGCCGTGATCGCCGCCAGGTTCAATCCGTGACAGCCGAACGGCGCCAGCAGCAGCGAACCCAGAGCGCTGCTGCTGATCAGCGGACTGGCCGGCGTCTCGTAGCCGTCGTTGCGCAGAACCGCCATGCCAGGCACGAACTGTCCGGTCAGCGCCACCATCACCAGCGGAAAGGTGATATTGAGGATGACCTGCCAGCTGAACTCCGGGGTGATCCATACCGGCGTCGCCAGCCCGATGACCAGTGCGTCACTGCGCAACTCACCCGAGGCGATGGTGATCGTCACACCGACGACCAGCACGGCGAGCACCGCATAACGGGGCAAGGCCCGCTTGAACAGCAGATAGGTGCCGAACATCGCCAACACCAGCCAGGGCTGTTCCTTGACCGAGACGAACAGCCCGGTGCCGAAACGGAACAGGATGCCAGCCAGCATGCCCGCGGCGATGGCGGCCGGCAGGCGATTGATGATCCGGTCGAACGCGCCGGACAGCCCTACCAGCAGCACCACCACACTGCTGACGATATAGGCGCCGACCGCCTCGTTAAGCGTGATATCCGGCAACATGCTTACCAGCAGCGCCGAGCCCGGTGCCGACCAGGCGATGATGATGGGAACCCGGTAGCGCACGCTGAGCAGAATGCCGAGCACGCCGCTACCGATGGAGATGGTCCAGACCCAGGACGAGAGCACGTCATGCGGCAAATTCCCGGCTTTGGCGGCTTGGAAGATGATCACCAACGGACCGGCGTAGGAAATCACGGTCGCGATGAAACCGGCGACCACGGCGGAGAGCGAGAAGTCTTTCATCAGAGCTTTCATGTCGCCTCGCAAGACAGGCCTGGCGATCCGTGGTCGATGCCCGGATCACTCTTGTTATGAATGAGGCTGCTGCATTACCGGTGCAGCACCGCAGTGCCCGGCTAATACCGGGCACCGCGGCAACCATCAGGCTTGCTGCAGCGCGCGCGGGCGCTTGCTGCGCTGCTCGGCTTGCGGGGCCGGCGCCTTCTGCAGCTGGAAGTCGAAATCCACTTCGGCGAAACGACCCTGCACGCCCCGTGCACGTGCGGCTTCGGCATCGTCGATGAAGCGGATGTCACCGACCAGACCATCGCGCGTGGCGTAGGCGAAGTCGTCCCAGAGGTACTTGTCGCCCGCCAGGTTGATCTGCGTGGTCAGGTGACGATGACCGGGCGCGGAGATGAAGAAATGAATGTGCGCCGGGCGCTGGCCGTGGCGACCGAGCATGTCCAGCACCTCCTGGGTCGGCCCGTCGGGCGAGCAGCCATAGCCGGACGGCACGATGCTGCGCGCGCGGTAATAGCCGTTCTCGTCGGTGACGATCCGACGGCGCAGGTTGTACTCGGACTGGCTCTTGTCGAAGTAGGAATAGTTGCCCTTGGTGTTGGCGTGCCACAGATCGACCACCGCACCGGCCAGCGGCTTGCCGCTCGGATCGAAGACACGGCCTTGCAGGAACATCACGGTCGCGACGTCGTCTTCGCTGCCATCATCCATACGGGTGACGCCCTGCGCGATCGGCGCGCCGGCGACATACAGCGGGCCCTCGATGGTGCGCGGGGTACCGCCGACCAAGCCTTCCTGTTCGTCCTTGGCGTCCTGCAGCAGGTCGAGATAATGCTCCAGCCCGAGTCCGGCGACCAGCAGGCCAGCTTCGTGACGACCGCCGAGACGGTTGAGGTAGTCCACCGCCTTCCAGAACTCGTCCTGGGTGATTTCCAGGTCTTCGATGATCTTCGCGGTGTCGACCAGGATGCGGTTGATCACCGTCTTCATGCGGCTGCTGCCTTCGTCATTGTTGAAGCCGCTGGCTTCCTTGAAGAACTGCTGCACGTCGCTGGTGTGGGAGATTTTCACAGTCATGGCTCAGGTCTCGTCTTGTAATTGTCGTTACGCGGGTTAACCAGCCGGGCGGGGCCGGCTTCGAAACGGGATCAGCGGTCGTCGTCATGAATCGAGGACGGGTGGCGGCACAGCGCGTTGACCTCGATCTCCATGTAGGGGAACAGCGGCAGCTGCATCAGGGTGTCGTGCAGTTCCTGCACGCTGGCGACGTCGAACACGCTGTAGTTGGCGTACTGGCCGGCGATGCGCCAGAGGTGGCGCCACTTGCCTTCACGCATCAGGCTCTGCGCCAGCTCCTTCTCGTCTGCCTTGAGCCTCGCAGCCTTGGTCGGGTCCATGTCGACCGGCAGTTTCACGATCATCTTCACGTGGAAGAGCATCTCGGGTTCTCCTCTTACTTGCGGGCGAAGAACGCCAGGCGCTCTTCATCCAGGGTCAGGCCAAGACCGGGTGTGCGCGGCACTTCCAACTGGAAGTCGCGGTAGACCGGCGCCTCGGTGACGATTTCCTCGGTGAGCAGCAGCGGGCCGAACAGCTCGGTGGCCCAGGTCAGCTTGTTGAGGGTGACGAAGGCATGCGCCGAGGCCAGTGTGCCGACGGAACCTTCGAGCATGGTGCCGCCGTACAGCGCGATACCCGCCGCCTCGGCGATCTGCGCGGTGCGCAGCACGGCTCGTGGGCCGCCGTTCTTGGCGATCTTCAGGGCGAAGATGCTGGCCGCGCCGTCGGCCGCAAGACTGAAGGCATCCTCGACGCTCTCGATGGACTCATCGGCCATGATCGGTGCCGGGCTGCGCTGATTCAGGCGCACCTGCCCGCCGCGATTGACCCGCGAGATCGGCTGTTCGATCAGGTCGATACCGTTGTCGCCGAGGATGCGGCAGGCGCGCAGCGCCACCGATTCATCCCAGGCCTGATTGACGTCGACGCGCACGCTGGCACGCTCGCCGAGGGCCTGCTTGATGGCGATGACGTGCTTGAGGTCGGCATTCACCTCGCCGGCGCCGATCTTCAGCTTGAAGATGCGATGGCGGCGGATATCGAGCATGCGCTCGGCTTCCTCGATGTCTTTCGCGGTGTTGCCGCTGGCCAGGGTCCAGGCCACCTCCAGACTGTCGCGCACCCGGCCGCCGAGCAGCTCGCTGACCGGCAAACCGAGGCGTTTGCCCTGAGCATCGAGCAATGCGCTCTCGATGCCGGACTTGGCGAAGGTATTGCCCTTGGCCGCCTTGTCCAGGCGCAGCATGGCGGCGTTGATGTTGGCGGCCTCCTGGCCCACCAGCAGCGGGCCGAGGTGGCTGTCGGTGTTCTGCTTGATGCTTTCTGGGCTCTCGTTGCCGTAGGCCAGGCCACCGATGGTGGTGGCCTCGCCGATGCCTTCGATGCCGTCGCTGCACTGCACACGGATGATCACCAGCGTCTGTTGCTGCATGGTGTGCATCGCCAGCTTGTGCGGGCGGATGGTCGGCAGGTCGACGACGATCGTCTGGATGCGTTCGATCAGGATGGGGCTCATGGCGATATCCGTGTTGAAGGTTCAGTGATCAGGCCTTGGCCGCGGCTGCCATCACCACCGGCGCGGGAGTGCCGCTGCGCTTGCTGGAAATGGCGAAGGCGGTCATGGCCAGGGCGGCGATGACGCCCGGGACGGCGAAGGCGATGAAGTTCAGTTGCAGCGGCAGGTTGATGCCCAGCAGCGCACCGCCGAGCAGCGGGCCGACGATGGCGCCGTTGCGGCCGATGCCCGAGGCCCAGCCGAGACCGGTGGAGCGGATCGACAGGCCGTAGAACTGCGCGGCGGTCGCATACAGCAGAATCTGCGTGCCGATCACGGTGGCACCGGCGATGAAGATCAGTGTGTAGAGGACCGGCATCGGCGTCTTGAAGCCCAGCAGGCTGATGGAGGCCACCGACACGGCGAAGAACACCACCACCACTTTCGACAGGTTGAAGCGATCACCCAGCCAGCCGCCGAGGATGGCGCCGGCCATACCGCCGAAGTTCAGCGCGAGCAGGAACGACAGGCTCGAACCCAGGCTGTAGCCGGCGTTGGCCATCAGCTTCGGCAACCAAGAGCCCAGCGCGTAGACCATCAGCAGACAGCAGAAGAATGCCAGCCACAGGGAGAAGGTGCGCACGCCACGGCCTTCGCGGAACAGCTCCAGCACCGAGGCACTCTTGCCCTTCACATCGGTCATTACCAACTCGTCGGCCGCGCTCAGCTGGCGGCTCGGGTCGACCTTGTTCAGCAGCGCCCGGGCCTGCTCGCCCCGGCCCTGGCGAACCAGGAAGCCAACCGATTCCGGCAAATACCAAAGGATCACCGGCAACAGCAGCAGCGGTACGGCGGCGGCGAAGAACATCGCTTCCCAGCCGAAGCGCGGCAGCATGTAGATACCGAGGCCAGCGGAGAGCATGCCGCCCAGCGAATAGCCACTGAACATGATGGCCACCAGCGTGCTGCGCCGCCGCTTGGGCGCGTACTCGTTCATCAGCGCCACCACATTGGGCATCAACCCGCCGCAGCCGAGCCCGGCGAGGAAGCGGAAAATGCCGAACTCGGTGGGTGTGCTGGCAAAACCGTTGAGCACCGTGGCGCCGCTGAACAGCACGAAGCAGATGGCGATGCCCTTCTTGCGGCCGATGCGGTCGGCCAGGGTGCCGAACACCAGCGCGCCGAACATCATGCCGAACAGCGCATAACTGCCCAGCGCGCCCGCTTCCAGCGGGGTGAGCCCCCACTCCTTCATGATTACCGGCAGCACCACGCCATAGATGAACAGGTCGTAGCCGTCGAAGATCAGCAGCAGTGCGCAGAGGCACACGACGAGCCAGTGAAAGCGGCCGAAGCGCGCGTTATCGATGATTTCGTGAACATCTACTTGTCGCATGGCAAGACTCTCTATTGTTTTTGTTAGTCGCGGATCGGCTGCGGCGGTGGGTCACCGCGCCGCCGATGTGCCTTGGCGTTGACCGGTCGAGCCGGCCCGGGTACTGCTCAACCGAGATCGCCACCACCCACCGGCAGGGTCACGCCGGTGATATAGGAGGCCTCGTCGGACGCGAGGAAAAGAATCGCGCCGGCCTGCTCGTCGATGGTTCCGTAGCGCTTCATCAATGAGGAATCGACGGTCTGATCAACGATCTGCTGGTACCAGGTCTTTTCCTGCTCGCTCTGCTCGGCAGCGTTGCGTGGAATGCGCCGCGGCGGCGCCTCGGTGCCGCCGGGTGCGGTGGCATTGACGCGGATGCCGCGCTGGGCGTTCTCGAAGGCCAGGCACGCGGTCAGCGCATTGACGCCACCCTTGGCCGCGCCGTAGGGCACGCGGTTGAGGCTGCGCGTGGCGATCGATGAGACGTTGACGATGGCCCCGCCGCCCTGCTCCAGCATGTGCGGCAGCGCGGCGTGGCAGCACCACAGCGTGGGGAACAGCGAGCGACGCACCTCGGCCTCGATCTCATGTTCCTGGTAATGCTCGAAGGGCTTGGCCCAGATGGTTCCACCGACGTTGTTGACGAGAATGTCGAGACGGCCGAAACGCTCTTTCGCGGCATCCATCACCCGATGGCAGTCGGCGAACTGCTCGAGATCGGCGGTCAGGGTCAAGACTTCGGCGCCCTGCCCCAGTTGATCGGCCAGTTCATGGACCAGTTCGGAACGGTCCACGGCCACCAGCCGGCCGCCTTCCTCGACGAATCGCTCGGCGACACGGCGACCGATGCCCTGGGCCGCGCCGGTGATCACCGCGACCTTGTCCTGAAAACGTGTGTTCATCTACCCAACCTCTGGAATGGCGAGGATTCGGTGGGCAATGCAGCGCAGTTGCCCACCCTGCGACCGGTGGATCAGGCGCTGGCGGCGAACTTCTCGTAATAGAAGTTGGCCGGTTGCAGGCCTTGCTCACGAATGAACTGGTTGACCGACTCGACCATGGGCGGCGGGCCGCACAGGTAGATGTCCACCTCGCCATCGTTGAGGTGTTTGGGTTCGATGTGCTGGGTCACGTAGCCCTTGTGCGGATACTGGCTGTCGGTGCTGGACACGCAGGCGCTGTAGGTGAAGTTCGGAATGCGCGCGGCGAAGTCTTCGAGCCGGTCCATCTCCACCAGATCGAAATCATTCGAGACGCCGTAGATCAGGTGCAGCGGATGCTCACTGCCCTGCTCGGCGATCTTCTCCAGCATCGCGGTGAACGGCGCCAGGCCCGTGCCGCCGGCCAGCAAGAGCAGCGGCCGCTTGATCTCGCGCAGGTAAAAGCTGCCCAGCGGGCCGGCCAGGGTGAGGCTGTCGCCGGCCTTGGCCATGCCGCTCAAGAAACTGCTCATCAGCCCGCCCGGCACGTTGCGGATCAGGAAGCTGACCTCACCCCCCTTCTGCAGCGAGCTGAAGGAGTAGGCACGGGTCTGATCGGTGCCCGGCACCTGCAGATTGACGTACTGCCCGGGCAGGAAGGCCAGCTGGCTCAGCGACTCGCCCTTGATCGACAGCGCAATGGTGCTCTGCGACAGCTGACGCACGTTGCTGATGGTCGCCTGGTAGCTGGCCTGCGCGGTCTTGCAGACATCCGAGGAGGCCGGCACGCGAATCACGCAGTCGCTTTCGGCGCGCATCTGGCAGGTCAGCACGAAGCCTTGGGCGGCTTCGTCCTCGCTCAGCGCGTCCTCGATGTACTCCTCACCGAGGTCGTAGCTGCCAGCTTCGGCGAAGCACTTGCAGGCCCCACAGGCACCGTCGCGGCAGTCCAGCGGGATGTTGATGCCCTGGCGGTAGGCCGCGTCGGCGACGGTTTCGCCGAGGTTGGCTTCGATGAAGCGGGTCACCCCGTCTTCGAAATTCAATGCGATCTGGTGAGTCATGGCCTTGCCCTCACAGGTGGTAAACGTCGATCAACTGGCGGATGTAGTCGTTCTTCAGCACGACCTTCTTGTGCTTGATCAGCGGGCTCTCGCCGCGGGTGTCGAGCGTGTAGAAGCTGGTACCGTAAAAGTGGTCGACGGTCTTGTAGCGAAAGCTCATCGTGTGCCAGTTGAAGCGCAGCTTGCAGAAGCCCTCGCCCTGCTCGATCAGCTCCAGGTTGCTGATGTTGTGCGAGGTGCGTGTGTCCGGGATCGTGGCGCTGGAACGCTCGGTGCGGATGCGGAACACCCGGTCTTCCAGGCCGCTGCGGTTGCCGTACCAGATCAGCGAGATTTCCTTTTGCGGGTCTTCGGTGAGCTTGTCCTCGTCGTCCCAGGCCGGCATCCAGAACGTCGCGTCGGCGGCATACAACTCCAGCCAGCTGTCCCAGTCCTTGTCGTCGAGGTAGCGTGCTTCGCGGTAGAGAAAGTCACGCGCGGTTTCATAGGCGATGCTCATTTACGCGCCCTCCACGTGGATCAGCTGGTCCTGCTCGGCCTTCACCGCCTTGATCATCTGCTGCTGCCAGTAGTGGTGCTGCAGCACGAACAGGCCTTCGTCCTCGGTACGCGCGCCGCTCATCAGCGGTTGCAGGTCGATCTCCTGCGCACCTTCGTCGGCGCCGTCGATCCAGTGCTTGGCGCCGCGGGACATGTCGTTCCACTCCATGGCGCGACCGGCAAAGCCTTGCTGGCAGGCGCGGAACTCCTCGAGGTCGTCCGGGGTGGCCATGCCACTGACGTTGAAGAAGTCTTCGTACTGGCGGATGCGCCGCGCACGCGCCTCGGCGCTCTCGCCCTTGGGCGCGATGCAGTAGATGGTGACTTCGGTCTTGTCCACCGACAGCGGCTTGGCGATGCGCAGCTGCGAGCCGAACTGATCCATCAGGTACAGGTTCGGATAGAGGCAGAGGTTGCGCGAGTTCTCGATCATCCAGTCGGTACGGGCCTGGCCGAACTCGGCGATCATCTCGTCGCGGCGGGCGTACAACGGACGGTCTTCCGGGTTGTCCCAGCGGGTCCAGAGCAGCAGGTGGCCATTCTCGAAAGAGTAGAAGCCACCGCCCTTCTTGCCCCAGCCGCCGGCGCTCATGGCGCGGATGTCGTCGCCGGCTTCCTTGAGCTTGCGCTGCTGCTGGGTGGCGGCGTAGTTCCAGTGCACGGCGGTGACGTGGTAGCCATCGGCGCCATTCTCGGCCTGCAGTTTCCAGTTGCCTTCATAGACATAGGTGGACGAGCCGCGCAGAACTTCGATGCCTTCCGGAGACTGGTCGACCACCATGTCGATGATCTTCTTCGACTCGCCGAGAAACTCCTCCAGCGGCGCGACATCCTCGCGCAGGCTGCCGAAGAGGAAGCCGCGATAGGACTCGAAGCGCGCGACCTTCTTCAGGTCATGCGAGCCGTCGCAGTTGAAGCTGTCGGGATAGCCGGCTTCCTTGGGGTCCTTGACCTTGAGCAGCTTGCCCGAGTTGTTGAAGGTCCAGCCATGGAACGGACAGGTGTAGGTCGCCTTGTTGCCGCTCTTGAAGCGGCACAGCATGGCACCGCGATGGCTGCAGGCATTGATGAAGGCGTTGAGTTCACCATCCTTGTTGCGCGCGATGAAGATCGGCTGGCGCCCCATCTGGGTGGTGTAGTAGTCGTTCTTCTCGGGGATCTGGCTCTCGTGGGCGAGGTAAATCCAGTTGCCCTCGAAGATGTGCTTCATCTCCAGATCGAACAACCGAGGGTCGGTGAACATCTCGCGCTTGCAGCGAAAGATGCCCTTCTCTTTGTCTTCTTCGAGCAGCGAATCAAGGTAGTCGATTCCCAGGGGCATGGCCGGGGCCTCCATTGTTATTGTTTCCACGTGATGAAGGCTAAGGCGCGGGCGGCGACATCAATATCCGTTTTCTGCAGGACCTCTATCCGTTTTCTGCAGAATGCAAGGCGACCGTTTGCCGCACGGACGCGCGGCCGACGACTGCCCGTTCGAGCACGGGAACCTGTGCAGATAAGGATGGGTAGGAAAAGGAGCCGCTGCCGTCGGACGGGCAGCGACTCAAGGGGACTCAGTGATGGCGGCGCAGGGTATCCGAGGGCAGCTCGCCGAAGGTGCTCTTGTAGCTTTCCGAGAAACGTCCCAGATGCATGAAGCCGTAGTCCATGGCGATCTCGGTGATGTTACGCACCCTGGCCGAAGGGTCGCTCAGCCGGCCATGGATCTGCTCCAGCTTGCGCTGACGAATGTAGGACTTCGGCGTGGTGCCGACCTTGCGTTCGAACAGCAGGTACAGCGAGCGCAGGCTCATGTTGGCCAGTTCGGCCAGCTGCTCGACGGAGATGTCCTTCTTCAGATGCTCGTCGATGTAGTCGGTCAGCCGACCGAACGAGGGACAGCTGTCACCGAAGGGGTCGCGCTGGATATTGCTGGCCAGGCTGCAGAGCAATTTGCTGGCGATGATGCGACTGTACTGCTCCTGAATCTGCGGAATGCTCTGCTCGGAGCCCGCCTCGCGGCAGACCAGCCCGACCAGGCTGTCGAAGCCATCCAGCTCGCCAAGGGCATGGCGATTGGCGCTGAAGCGGATACCTGCGGAGGGAGCGCGCCACTGGTTCTCGCGGCAAGCCTGTTCGAGGAAGGAGGCCGGCAACTTGACGATCAACTTCTCGCAATCGTCCGAGTAGGTCAGATCCACCGGATCGTCCGGGTTGATCAGCAGCAGCTCGCCGGGGGTGAAGTAGTGTTCCTGCCCCCGTCCGCGCCACAGGCAATGCCCGCGCTGCAGCAGCTGTAGGTGATAGATGGTTTCCAGTGCTGGTGAGGTGACATGGACGCTGCCACCATAGCTGATCTGGCAGAGATCGAGCTTGCCGAACTTGCAATGGCTGAGGCTGGCCTGGGGTGTGCCGGTGCGGGGCAGACGAATGCAGTGCGCGCCTACGTGCTGATTGACGTAGTCCGACACGGCATGCGGATCGGCATGCTCGAAGATCCTGCTTTTTTCATTCAGCAGTCTGTCCATCACAAGGCACTCTCATAGTTTTTATAGTGGAGCTGACCGGCACGAAACTCGGGTCCGCCGCAGCAAATCGAGGCAGGGCGAGAATATCGACTAATCGAACTGTATGTGATTCGACCAAGGGCGGCACCTCTGTCGGCCGGTAACCGAACGGTTTTTGTATTTCGATTGATGACGGCGACAGCGGCGGCGTCGCGCAACATCTGGCGTGTCCACTGTCTACTGCAGACGGTGCCTAAGCAGCCGCGACAGACTGACGTGACAACGGCACCGCACTACCGATAGCCAACCCAAGCGGACATGCCCATGTACCTGCCTGACGTGAGCGAACGAGACCTGTTGCTGATCATTGACGTGCAGAACGACTTCTGCGGCGGCGGTGCCCTGGCGGTACCCGACGCGGACGCCGTAGTACCGGTCATCAACCAGCTGTGCGAACACTTTGGCCATATTGCGGTAACCCAGGACTGGCATCCGGCTAATCATCTCAGCTTCGCCAGCAGCCATCCGGGACGCCATCCTTTCGAGCAAATCAACGTGCCCTACGGCCTGCAGACACTATGGCCGGAGTATTGCGTGCAAGGCACCGTCGGCGCAGAACTGCACCCACGCCTGATGGCGCAACGGGCCGAACTGGTGCTGCGCAAGGGTTATCGTGCGTCGATCGATTCCTACTCGGCGTTCTACGAGAATGACCGCGCCACGCCCACCGGGCTGGGAGGCTACCTGCGCGAACGCGGCTTCGAACGGTTGTTCCTGTGCGGCCTGGCACTGGATTTCTGCGTGCTCTATAGCGCGCTGGACGCCCGCCGCGAGGGTTTTTCCGTAACGGTGCTGACCGACGCCTGTCGCGGCCTGGACGTTCAGGGCTCGCTGAGCGAGGCGCTGGCTCGAATGGGCGCTGCGGGCGTAGAGATTCGCTGAAGGAATCTTGATCAGCGATGCAGCCGATCTGCCTGTGCGGCCAGTTCAAGCACTGACTCGGCGATCTCGACCGGATAGCCGACTCCGCTCGGCTCCAGCGCCGTGAGGGATGCCGGTAGCCGCTGCAGCTGTTCGTGTGCATAACGCCGGATCTGCTGGAGACTCGGAGCCACCGCGACACGACGCCCCGGCGCATGACCGGCTGGATCAGCGCCCGCCCTTCATGCACATCATCCTCCAGGGTCAGGATATCGCCGCAGCGCCTGCCATCGGCATCGTAGCGCCGATAGACCTGCTTGCGACCAGGCAAGGTCGCCTTCCCTTCCGAGCGCTTGCGTCGCGGCAGCCCGGCATACTCCTGAAGCTTGTAGGCACAATCGAACGCCGGTACATCCGCCGAGACATCCAACTGGGTACCGACACCGAACCCATCGATGGGCGCCCCCTGGTTCAGGAGATGCTGGATCAAATGCTCATCGATGTTGCCGCTGGCAAATATCTCCACGTCGCCCAGCCGGCCCTGATCGAGAATCCTCCGCACCCGTCGCGCGTGCTCGGCGAGGTCACCGCTGTCCAGCCGCACCGCCTTGACGCGCATCCCTTCTCTCGCCAACTGGACAACCTTGTGCGCGGCGGCTTCGGTGTCATAGGTGTCGATCAGCAGGGTCGCCGTCTGAGGCAGACTGCGGGCGAAATGCTCGAACGCCTCCCGTTCATCCAGATGCGCCTGGACGAACGAATGCGCCATGGTTCCGGCTACTGGAATGTCGAACTGGGCACCGGCGAGCACCGTAGCGGTTGCATCGAAACCCGCCAGGTAGCTGGCACGCGCTGCGAGCACGCCAGCCTCGGCGCCGTGAGCGCGGCGCATGCCGAAATCCACCAGACGTCGCCCGTCTGCCACGCTCACCATGCGCGCCGCCTTGCTGGCGATCAGCGTCTGGAAATGCAGCAGGTTGACCACACGGGACTCGACCAGCTGCGCCTGCGGCAGCGCTGCCGTGATACGCAGAATGGGTTCATGCGCGAAAAACGGCGTTCCTTCCGGCATCGCATGTACGTCACCGGTGAAACGCAGTTCACCCAGATGCGCGAGGAAGTCCGGACGGAACAGCTGCTGCTTCGACAACCAATCCAGCTCAGCGGGGGAAAAGCACAGTGACTCGAGGTAAGCCAGCACCTGCTCCAGCCCGGCGGCGAGGTAATAGCTGCGCCCGCTCGGCAGGCCGCGACAAAAGAACTCGAAAACGGCCATTGCATCCATGCGCTGGTCGAAATACGCCTGCAACATGGTCAGTTGATAAAGGTCTGTGAACAACGCGCCAGGCGAGGCAAGTCGCAACGGATCAACGGTCATGAGCCCTCCGGGTATCTCTACTATGTTTAGCAGGCTGTACCGCAACCAGCCGCTCAGCCTCTCTTGCCCACCCCGGCATCTGCGAGGGATCGAACATGCTCACGAAGCTATTTTTCGCTGGAGACCTGATGTGCGGCCGCGGCATCGACCAGGTGTTACCGCAGCGCGGCGACCCAGCCATCCATGAGGCTTATGCACAGCACGCCGGCGATTACGTGCGCCTTGCCGAACAGAAAAACGGCAAGATCCCCACTACGGTCGATTACTCCTATCCCTGGGGCGTTGCCCTGGCGGCGCTTGCGGAGCGACGGCCACACGTCCGCCTGGTCAACCTGGAAACCTCACTGACCTGTCGCGGCGAGCCACGGCCGCATGGGCTGCACTATCGAATGAATCCGGCCAACATGGGCATCCTCAAGGTGGCCGAAATCGATTGCTGCTCGCTGGCCAACAACCATGTCTTCGACTGGGGCGAAGCAGGGCTTCGCGACACGCTGGAGGTCCTGGACAAGCATGGCATCCATCGCAGCGGTGCAGGCTTGGATGCCGCTGAAGCCGAAGCACCGGCGATCCTGCCGTTGCCCAGTGGCAAACGCATGCTGGTGTTCGCCTATGCCACCACCGACAGCGGTGTGGATGCGGAATGCTCTGCCGGCCCCGGCAAGCCGGGCGTTGCCTGGCTGCCCGACCTATCGTCCACGTCCCTGCGTCACGTTGCGCAGCGCATCTGTGCCAGCAAGCGCCCTGGCGACTTGGTGGTCGTGTCGCTGCATTGGGGCGGCAACTGGGATTTCTCGCTATACGAAGCCCAGACTCGCTTCGCCCGTGATCTGATCGACGAAGCAGGCGTTGATCTAATCCACGGACACTCCTCGCACCACGTCAAAGCGCTCGAGGTCTACCGGGGGGCGGCTGATCGCCTATGGCTGCGGCGACCTGTTGAATGACTATGAAGGCATCGACGGTTACGAAAGCTACCGAAGCGATCTGGGGCTGCTGTATTTCGCCAGCCTGAAACCAGACGGCAGCCTCGCCGCATTGGAGCTCTGCCCGATCAAACGCTCCAGGCTCCGCCTGAACCGCCCTTCGAGCGACGAGCGCGACTGGCTGTTGAACGTCGTCAACCGTGACTCGGAGCACTTCGGCAGCTATCTGGAACCGGCCGCAAACGACGCCTTTAAACTGACCTGGCCAGCCGTGCAGCATTGATGCAGTTAGGCAGGCGCGCCATTGGTACGGTGTATTTGCTGTAGACTACGCGGCCCGGCGCGCCCCCCGAAGGCCGCTTGATTTCCGGCGGCCCGCCGCGGCGTGCCGGACCACCGCGACTGAACTAACCTGATGCTTCCAGATTCCCAAACCACTGCTCACGCCGCTCTTTCCCGCCGCTTCTCCGTCGCACCGATGATGGACTGGACGGATCGCCATTGTCGCTACTTCCTGCGCCAGCTTTCCAGGCACGCCCTGCTCTACACCGAGATGGTTACTACCGGTGCGCTGCTGCACGGCGATGCGGCACGGTTTCTGCGCCACGACGTGAGCGAGCATCCGCTGGCGCTGCAGCTGGGCGGCAGCATGCCGGGCGATCTGGCTGCGTGCGCAAAGCTCGCCGAAGCCGCGGGTTATGACGAGGTGAATCTCAACGTTGGTTGCCCCAGCGATCGGGTGCAGAACAACATGATCGGCGCCTGCCTCATGGGCCACCCGCAACTGGTCGCCGATTGCGTGAGGGCCATGCGCGATGCGGTGGGCATCGAGGTCACCGTCAAGCACCGTATCGGCATCAACGGCCGCGACAGCTATGCCGAGCTGTGCGATTTCGTCGGCCAGGTGCGCGACGCCGGCTGCCGCAGCTTCACCGTGCACGCGCGCATCGCCATCCTCGAAGGACTGTCACCGAAGCAGAATCGCGAGGTCCCCCCGCTACGCTACGACATCGCCGCGCAGCTCAAGCAGGATTTCCCGGACCTCGAGATCATCCTCAACGGCGGCATCAAAACGCTGGAAGAGTGCCGTGCGCATCTGCAGACGTTCGATGGTGTCATGCTCGGCCGCGAGGCCTACCACAACCCCTACCTGCTGGCGCAGGTCGACAGCAGCCTGTTCGGCAGCGACGCGCCAGCCATCAGCCGTGCGCAGGCGTTACGCAACATGCGCCCATACATCGAACGGCATCTTGCCGAGGGCGGCGCCATGCACCATGTCACCCGCCACGTGCTCGGCCTGGGCCAGGGTTTCCCCGGCGCGCGGCGCTTCCGTCAGCTGCTTTCGGTGGACATTCACAAGACCGGCGAGCCGCTGGCGCTGCTCGATCAGGCGGTGGCGTTGCTCGAAGGCCACTAACGACTTCGCGGCCAAGGAACGCAGGCAGAGCAATCGGATCAAAGGCTGGCGCACCCGCGCCCATCCACTCGTTGAGCGGGTGAACGGGCTCGGGTAAGGTCGTGCCATTCACAGGACGGAGCCCCCTCTTACATGACTTCCAAGCTGGAACAACTCAAGCAGTTCACCACCGTCGTTGCCGATACCGGTGATATCGACGCCATTGCCCGCCTGAAGCCGGTGGACGCCACCACCAACCCATCACTGCTGCTCAAGGCGGCTGCGATGCCGCGCTATGCCGAGCACCTGGGCAACGCCATGAAGCAGTGCCAGGGCGATATCGGCCTGGCCTGTGACCTGTTCGCCGTGGCGGTGGGAAAGCAGATCCTCGAATTGATCCCCGGACGCATCTCCACCGAGGTGGATGCACGCCTTTCGTTCGACACCCAGGCGATGGTCCAGCGCGGCGAGCGGCTGATCGGGCTCTACGAGCAGGCCGGCATCAACCGCGAGCGCGTGCTGATCAAGATCGCCTCCACCTGGGAAGGCATCCGCGCCGCCGAGCAGCTGGAAAAGGCCGGCATCCAGACCAACCTCACCCTGCTGTTCTCCTTCACCCAGGCGGTGGCCTGCGCCGAGGCGGGCGTGTTCCTGATCTCCCCGTTCGTTGGCCGCATTTACGACTGGTACAAGAAGCACGAAGGCCGCGATTACCAGGGCGCGGAAGACCCCGGTGTGCAATCGGTCAGCCGCATCTACGACTACTACAAGGCGCACGGCTACGAGACGGTGGTGATGGGCGCGAGCTTCCGCAACGTCGGCCAGATCGAGGCGCTGGCCGGCTGCGATCGCCTGACCATCAGCCCGGAACTGCTCGGCCAGCTCGCCGAAGCCAGCGGCACGCTGGAGCGCAAGCTGGAGCCGGGCCGCGCCTCCGAGCCGCGCATCAACCTGGATGAGAACAGCTTCCGCTGGGGGCTGAACGAAGACGAGATGGCGACCGAAAAACTCGCCGAAGGCATCCGTCAGTTCGCCAGGGATCAGGAAAAACTCGAAGCGCTACTGGCAGAACTGGCCTGAGTTCCGATCAGGAGCGCTCCAGGGCGGTGACGAGGTCATGGAAGGCCTCGCGGTTGGACTCGTTAAGGCTCATCAGGATGCGGTGAGCCTCCAGCACCTTGGCCTTCACCACCTCCTCCGACTGATCCTGTGAAGGCAGATCGGCCAGACACTCCGGACAAGGCAGCGGAGTATCGACGATGTTGAACACCTGATCGAAGCCCATCGACTGCAACAGTCGAGTGATATCCGGGTGGGTCGTGACCAGCGTCGGCAACATGCCGACCTTCTGCCGCGACAGAATCGACAGCTTGGCCAGCAGGCCGAGGGTGGTGCTGTCGATGCTACGGCTCTCGGTCAGATCGATGACGATGGATGAGAAATTGAGCGACGAGAAGATCTTCTCGATCGTTGCATCCAGCGCCGAACAGAGCGTCAGACGGATCTCACCAATGAACTTCAGAACAAAGGTGCCATCCATCTCGGCGAACTGGATTCTTCCAGTACTCATGCAAGGTTCCTGCTCAACACCAGCAAGGCGATATCGTCGGGCATGTCAGCCAGTTCGGCTAACCCGAAGACTCGGCGTAATCCATCCAGCGTGCCACCGGCCTCGGTAATCAGACCGGGCAACGCGGACTCTTTGTCTTTGAGTGTTTCCCCGGGCAAAAGGTCCAGAATGCCATCGGAGAGCAAGGTCAGGCTGAAGGTCTGCGGCAGCTCCAGTTCAAAATCCTGATAGGTGGCTTCGGCGAACAACCCTACCGGAAGCCCACGCCCCTCCAGATAGCGGGAGCTCTCGCCATCGAACAGCACCGGCATCGGCAAATGCCCGCCGATGCTGTAGTGCAGTACATCGCGTTCCTGATCGATCACGCCACCGAGCATGGTGACGTGCTTGCCCAGCTTGCAGTTGATTAGCCCGCGGTTGATGTGGTCGAGCACTTCCGAAGGCTTGAACTCACGCAGCGTCCCGCCGCGACGCGATTCGTACAGCAGGCGGGTAGTCATGAACTTGAGCAGCACGGTGACGAACGCCGAGGACGCCCCATGACCGGACACGTCCGCCAGGTAGAAGCCGATGCGTCGCTCATCCACGCGGAAGTAGTCGACGAAGTCGCCGGACAGATAAAGCGAGGGAATGATCTGGTGGGCGAAATCGAAATCGTCGGCGCTCCAAGGGGTCACCGGCAGCATGTTCATCTGCACCTGGCGCCCGGCGTCCTGATCCTCCTGCAACAGATGCAGGCTGGCCTGTAGGTCGCGGTTGGCGGTCTCCAGCTGCTCGCGATAGCGGCGGTTTTCCAGCCGCAGGCGAGAACGATCCAGCGCGCGGCGAACCGAGTGTTCGAGCATCGCCAGATCTTCGAGAGGCTTGATCAGATAGTCGGCGGCGCCCAGGCGCAACGCCTCCACCGCATCGCTCATCACCCCGGCGCCCGATACCACGATCACTGGCAGGTCGAGCTGACGCTCGCTGATCTGACGGATCAACTCCAGGCCATCCATCTGCGGCATGCGCAGATCGCAGATGACCAGATCGGGCTGCTCCGACTCGAAAAGCTCCATGCCTTGCGGACCATTGCCAGCCTGCAGGACACGAAAACCGCTGTCATCCAGATAGGCGGCCAGACTGGCCCGAACCACATCGTCGTCATCAATGATCAGCAGCGTCGCGCTTGGTTTATGCATGTTCCTACCAGGCGGTGTCGCCAGGATGATTGGCGAAAGCATTGGCCCCGCGCAAACGCTGGGCATGGGTTCGTTTCAAGGCGCAGACGGTACTCCCATACGATCGGGGTTTCAAGCCGACCGGCCGGCGGCTTTACAGGTCGAATTGAGGGGCGCTATAAGAACCAAGCGAGCCATATATAAAAGGTTGAAACCATGAGCCAGAAAGACCGCGACTACAGCGAAAAACGCGATTTCATCAGGATGCGGGTGGAAACCACCGTCACGCTGGAACATGGCGATACAAAACTCGCCGGCACCTGTATCGACCTCTCGAGTACCGGCATGCAAGTCCTGGCCGGAACGCAGCTGCAGATGGGCGACAAGGTGCGCGTGCTGATCCCATCCGAGCACAGCGAGCTGAAGGGCCTCGACGCACAGACAGAGGTAGTGCGCGTGATTCAGCTCGATGATGGCCGCCAGAGCCTGGGGCTGGCCATCCTTTCGATGAGCTGACGCCGCCCTGCCCCGTTGCTGGCCGCTCTGGCGCGGCCAGCGGTTGAACTCAGAAGTCGTCTTCGACCTCGCCATCCTTGACCCGGAATTCACGGTTCTGGAGATAGGCGTTGCGCACGAAGATATAACGATCGCCACGAATCATCTTCTCGGCGGAAAGCAGGCCGGCGCGGGTGTCGATCAGATCGACGCCCCGTGTGATGTTCCGGGTCGGCACGTGATCCATGTGCGGATAGGGTTCGAGAAACGCATCCGGCACGCGACCTGCTGCATCACGCACGGTGCTCGGCCCCAGCAAGGGCAGCACCACGTAGGGGCCGCTGCCCAAGCCCCAGACGCCCAGGGTCTGACCGAAATCCTCGTCGTTCTTGTGCAGCCCCATGGGGGTTGCGACGTCTAAGAAGCCGAGCACGCCAAAGGTGGTGTTGAACAGGATCCGACTGGTGTCGATGCCGGCGTCGCGGACCTTGCCCTGCAGCAGATCGTTGGCCAGCACGACCACGTCGCCGAGGTTGCTGAAGACATTGCCAATGCCGTCTTCGAGGAACTGCGGCGTAACCTTCTGATAGCCCTTGGCCAAGGGCTTGAGCGTGTAGGTGTCAACGGTATCGTTGAAGCGGAACACCGCGCGGTTGACGCCTTCCCACGGATCCTCTTCGGCAGCCAGGGCATGGGTCGCGCCAAGCATGGCGACGGTGACGAAACTGGCCTTGAGCACGGCGATCCAGGCCGTTGCGATCTTGGGCATTGCTGTTTTCCCTAGTTTTGGTGCACGCGGCGCACCGACGCAGACCGCGCAGTATAGAGCGAACATTCGATTTGCGGCAGTTAGCCGGACAGGCCGCCTGTCCGCCGTCAATCCAGCCGGGGCTCGCCCCGCAAAGGCACAGACAAGGCCAGGCGGCTGGTTTACCCTTCGGGTATCGAGAGCAACGCTCGTTGCCCGTAAATCCATGAGAGGGAAGCAAGATGCCGGAACATGATCTGCAGTCGCAGCTCGAAGAACTGCGTAATCAACTGGCCCAGGACACGCCGCTGACCGACGAGGAGCGCGCCTCGCTGCAGGCGATCGCCCAAGACATCGAAGCGCGTCTGGCGACCAAAGACAGCACCGAATACAACGACTCGCTGGTCGATGGCGTCAACCTGGCCGTCGAGCGCTTCGAAGTCAGCCATCCGAGCATGGCCATGACCCTGCGCAACATCATGCAGACCCTGGCCAACATGGGCATCTGAAGCAAGTCCCGGGTCGCGGCATGAACGCGACCCGCCGCGTCACTGGCGCACCAGGCGACGATTGTCCACCTCTAGCGTCTCGGTGCTGCGGTACGGATTGATGTCCAGTCCACCACGGCGCACGTAGCGCGCATAGACGGTGAGCTTCTCCGGCTGAAGCAGGCGCTGCAGGTCGAGGAAGATGCGCTCCACACACTGCTCGTGGAAGTCGGCATGCTGGCGGAAGCTCACCAGATAGGCCAGCAGGCTCTCCGGCTGCAGCGCGGCACCACGATACTCCACCACCACACTGCCCCAGTCCGGCTGACCGGTGACCGGGCAGTTGGATTTGAGCAGGTGGCTGTGCAGCGATTCCTCGACCACCCGCTCGGCATCGCATGCCAGCAGCTCGGGGCGCGGATGGTCGTAGTGCTCGATGGCTACGTCCAGCTCGTCGATGCACCGCCCTGGCAGCGTGGCGACGCCTTCAGCGGCGACTTCATCCAGCGTGCGCAGGCGCACCCTGACCGGCTTGCCGGCAGCGGCCGACAGATCGCCGGTCATCACGTCCAGCAACGCGTCCCGTGATTCGAACACCGATTGGTTCAGCGAATTGAGGTAGAGCTTGAACGACTTGGACTCGATGATGTTCGGCGAGTCCGCCGGAATCTCGAATTCGCCGATCGCCACCACAGGCTTGCCCGGCGGCAGCAGCCAGGACAGCTCGTAACAGTTCCACAGGTCCACGCCCTGATAGGGCAGCGTCTCGGCGGTCAGCCCGAGTTCGGCCCACTTCGGTGCCCGCGGAATCGGGAACAGGAGGTGCGGGCTGTAGGTGGCAACGTAGTCACTGGACTTGCCCAGCGGGGAATGTTCGGCGGGATGCTGCATCGGAAGGGAACCTGAACGAAAAACGCCGCGAAGTTTAGCGCTTCGCGGCGTTCTTTTCAGCGCCATCGGCGCAGCAGACGGACGAAGCGCCGACTACTGGCGCATACCCCGCCCGCTCTTGAGCAAATGCACGGACACCAGATAGAGCACTGCCACCGCCACCAGCATGAAGCTGATCGCCACACCGATGCGAATATCCGAGACGCCGAGGATGCCGTAACGGAAGGCATTGACCATGTGCAGCACCGGGTTGGCCAGCGACAGCGTCTGCCAGAACGGCGACAGCAGATTGATCGAATAGAACACCCCGCCCAGATAGGTCAGCGGCGTCAGCACGAAGGTCGGGATGATCGAGATATCGTCGAAGTTGCGCGCGAAAACCGCGTTGATGAAGCCGCCCAGGGCGAAAATGCTCGCGGTCAGAGTGATGACCAGCACCGTCACGCCCAGGTGATGCACCTGCAGATCGGTGAAGAACATCGACAGCAGCGTCACGATCACCGCCACCGCCAGCCCGCGGGTGATGCCGCCCAGGGCGAAGCCTATGACGATGACGTGGGGCGACACCGGCGAGACCAGCAGCTCCTCGATGGAGCGCTGGAACTTGGTGCTGAAGAAACTCGATACCACGTTGCTGTACGAGTTGGTGATCACCGACATCATGATCAGCCCCGGCACGATGTAGTCCATGTAGCTGAAGCCATCCATGTCGCCAATCCGCGCGCCGATCAGGCTGCCGAAGATGACGAAGTACAGCACCATGGTGATCGCCGGGGGCAGTAGTGTCTGTGGCCAGATGCGCGTGTAGCGACGGATCTCGCGCTGGACGATGGTCTGCAGCGCGACCAGGTTGGGACGCAGTTCGCCGCTCATGACTTCACCTTCAGGTTGTTCTCCACCAGCGACACGAACAGCTCCTCCAGCCGGTTGGTCTTGTTGCGCAGGCTCAGCACCTCGATGCCCTGAGCGCCGAGCAGGCGGAACAGCTCGGTGACGCCCTGGCTCTTCTCTACCTGCACCTCGAGGGTGTGATGGTCGATCAGCCGCGACGGATAGTTGCCCAGCTCGGGCGCCACCAGTTGCGACTCCTTGAGGTCGAGCAGGAAGGTTTCCACGTGCAGCTGCTTGAGCAGCTCGCGCATGCTGGTGTTCTTGACGATCTGGCCGTGGTCGATGATGCCGATGTTGCGGCACAGCTGTTCGGCCTCTTCCAGGTAGTGGGTGGTGAGGATGATGGTGATCCCCTCGCGGTTGAGCTCGGTGAGGAACGACCACATCGACCGCCGCAGCTCGATATCCACGCCTGCGGTGGGCTCGTCGAGAATCAACAGGCGCGGCTGATGGATCAGCGCGCGGGCGATCATCAGCCGGCGCTTCATGCCGCCGGAGAGCATGCGCGAGGACACGTCGCGCTTGTCCCACAGCCCCAGCTGGTTGAGGTAGCGCTCGGCGCGCTCCTTGGCGACCTTCGCCGGAATGCCGTAGTAACCGGCCTGGGTGACCAGGATGTCGAAGGCCTTCTCGAACTGGTTGAAGTTGAATTCCTGCGGCACCACGCCCAGGCAGCGCTTGAGGCCAGACGGGTCGCGATCCAGGTCATGGCCGAACACGTTGACCGTGCCGCCACTCTTGTTCACCAGGGTCGAGAGGATGCCGATTGTGGTGGACTTGCCGGCGCCGTTGGGCCCGAGCAAGGCGAAGAAGTCGCCTTCGGCGACATCGAGATCAATGCCCTTGAGGGCCTGGAAGCCGTTGCCGTAGGTCTTGGTCAACTGCCGAATGGACAGAGCAGTACTCATAAGAAGTGCACACAACGCGAAGGGAATGGACCTAGATATGGGCACCGCCAGCCAATTGCAACCGCGCATGTCCGCAGTGAATGCCTCACCGCCCCGCTTCGGCTTGCTCCAGCGGCACCACGATCAGCGCCGCACGCTGGCCTTCGGCGACATCGGCCATGGGAAACAGGATGAGAGCACCCGGTTCGTCGACCACCCAGCGCGCACCGTCATCCTCCGCCAGCAGGCTGCCGAGCGGCAGAGGCGTGAAGTTCTCGATATCCGGCGGCAGGCACAGCCTGAACCGAGGGCTGCGCTTGATGATCTCGCGGGAAATCTGCAGCAGCTGAAGCTCGGCTCCGGTACTGGCCGGCAATATCCGTCCCTCGATCATCGCGATCAGCCCGTTCTCGAACTGCGAGACGGCAACCGGTAGCGCCCCGCCCTTGCCTTCGGCCAGCTCCACCGTGAACGCCTCAGCGCCATGGCGCATGGCGGTCATCGCGCTGAAGGTATTCGTTGCCTGGCGTTGCACAAGCACGGCGTCGATGGCCAGCCCTTGCAGCCTGGCCAGCGCCTCGACAGTTGCCTGCTCGTCCTCGTGCCAGGGGCGGATGGCGAACTGAGCAAGGCGCGACGGACGCATCGCCGAATGCAGATCGTAGTGTCGACGCACGCGTCCTGTGTCGCCGAAGAAACCGCTGACCAACGCCTCCAGCTCTGCTGCACGGATGGCTTCGCTGCCCCAGACGTCGGCATGCGCGCCCCGGAACAGCCGATTGAGGTCATGGTCGACCAGCCGCTGCGTCCGGCGCACCGCTGCCGGGTTGGCGAACAGCAACAATAGCCGCGCGCGCGGCCTGACATCGCCACGGGCAAGCGCCCGGATCAGACGGTCCAGCACATGGATGGGAACGAGTTCGTTGCCATGAACGCCGGCGGACACCAGCAGATCCAGGCCGAGATCGGCGCTGGCGGGCGGAGAAACGAGCAGCGCGCCCTCGGCCAGCCAGTGCAGCTTCACCCCATGCGGGGTGAGCTGGATCTTCTCGCAGGGTTCACGCCCGGCGAGGGTCAGCTCCAGCAGCTTGCCGAGGGCGAGCATGCCGGCCTGCGGTCAGTGGTTGCAGTCGGGGCCGTGGACGTGCTCGTCGTCATCGGCCTCGACCGGCTCCATTTCCAGCTGCAGGCTGACCAGGTTGGTCGCCAGCGGGCGCAGCACCAGATTGGCGTACTCGGTATCGCCATCCTCGACGTCCACGCCGATCATCAGCTGACCGTTGCCGACTTGCTGAATCCACACCTCGCGCCCCTGCCAGACCACGGCGAAACGGGTGCAAGAGGTTTCCAATTGGGTTCCATCGACGTCTTCCAGAACCAGTTGCAGGCTATCGCTCATTGAATTGCTCTCGTTTGGTAGAAGCGCGACGCCCCATGGCGCCGCGCGAAGATTGATCAGGCTTGGGTCAGCGTCGCGATGGCGCGCTCGAAACGATCCAGCCCCTCATTGATGTCAGCTTCGTCGATGACCAGGCTCGGCGCCAGGCGAACCACGTCCGGGCCTGCCTGCAGCACCATCAGCGCTTCTTTCTCGGCGGCAGCGCAGAAGGCGCCGGCTTTGCCCTTCCAGGCGTCGGTCAGCACGCAGCCGATCAGCAGACCACGGCCGCGAACCTGGCTGAACACGCCGTAACGTTCACCGATCTGCATGAGACGAGCCTTGAAATGCTCGTGACGCGCCTTTACCCCTTCCAGCACCTCGGGCGTATTGATGATGTCCACCACCGTCTCGGCCACGGCACAGGCGAGCGGGTTGCCGCCGTAGGTGGTGCCGTGGGTGCCGACGCTCAGATGCGCGGCGATTTCATTGGTGGTCAGCATCGCGCCGATGGGGAAGCCGCCGCCCAGGCTCTTGGCGTTGGTCAGGATGTCCGGCTCGACGCCGTAATGCATGTAGGCGAACAGGTCGCCGGTGCGC
The DNA here is from genome assembly GCF_041381355.1 of Pseudomonas sp. LM13. Lineage (NCBI taxonomy): Bacteria > Pseudomonadati > Pseudomonadota > Gammaproteobacteria > Pseudomonadales > Pseudomonadaceae > Pseudomonas > Pseudomonas sp. LM13. Next base: position 17,952 of record NZ_JACBXH010000038.1, on the reverse strand, counting down.
CCCATGCCGGACTGCACTTCGTCGAAGATCAGCAGCGCGTTGTGCTCGTTGCACAGCTGGCGCGCGCCTTCCAGGTAGGCCTGTTCGCCTGGCAAGACACCGCTCTCGCCCTGGATCGGCTCGAGCACCACCGCACAGGTCTTGTCGGAGATCGCCGCCTTCAACGCCTCGAGGTCGTTGTAGGGCACATGGCTGATGCCTTCGATCTTTGGCCCGAAGCCATCGGAATACTTCGACTGCCCGCCCACCGTGACGGTGAACAGGGTGCGGCCGTGGAAGCTGTTGAGCGCCGAGATGATCTCGAATTTCTGCGGACCGTAGACGTCATGGGCGTAACGACGGGCCAGCTTGAACGCCGCCTCGTTGGCCTCCGCCCCGGAATTGCAGAAGAAGGCACGGTCGGCGAAGGTTGCCGCCACCAGTTTCTTGGCCAGACGCAGCGCCGGCTCGTTGGTATAGATGTTGGAGATGTGCCAGAGCTTGCCGGCCTGCTCGGTCAGTGCCGCGACCATGGCCGGATGGGCATGCCCCAGCGCGTTGACCGCGATGCCACCGGCGAAATCCACCAGTTCTCGACCGCTCTGATCCCAGACTCGCGAGCCCAGACCACGCACCGGCACGAAGGCCGCGGGGGCGAAGGTGGGAACAATGACCTGGTCGAAATCGGCGCGTTCTACCGGGGTGTGCGGGGCGGACATCGGGGCTCTCCTGCGAGGCGACACTGAATGAGAAATGAAAACGCCCCGCCATCGGCGGGGCGTCACTCGCGCAGTGTAAACGCAGGGCCGGCCCTCGTGCGCACTCGAGCAGAAATTCTCTTGTGCAGCCGAGCGGACGATCAGCCGAAGTGCTGCTGGTCCAGTGCGATCGCCTGGTCGAGGGTCTCCAGCAGGGCCTTGCGCACTTTCAGCTTGGTGTTCTTGTGCGCCACCATGTTGATCTTCTTCAGCTGCTCGGCGGCAGCCTTGGCCACCGCCAGCAGTTCGCCCGTCGGCACCACCTTGTCGAGGAAGCCAGCGCTTACCGCGCCGGCTGGATCGAACATCTCGCCGTTGATCACCGAGCGCTGGAACGCTGCCTTGCCAAGGCGATCACGCGCCAGCTCGATGCCGGCGTGGTGCATGGTCATGCCGATCTGCACCTCGTTGAGGCCGATGTGGAAAGGCCCTTCGACGCCGATGCGGTAGTCCGACGACAACAGCAGGAAGGCGCCCTTGGCGATAGCGTGCCCCGGGCAGGCGACGATGATCGGGAATGGGTGCGCCAGCATGCGGCGGGAGAACGTCGAGCCGGTGGCGACTAGCGCCATGGCATTCTGCGGGCTGGAAGTCATGACCTTGAGGTCGTAGCCACCGGAAAGAATGCCGGGCTGGCCGGTGAGGATGACGATGGCGCGGTCCTGCTCGGCGCGATCCAGCGCGGCATTGAGCGCCTCGAATACCGCAGGCGAGAGCGCGTTGACCTTGCCGTTGCACAGCGTCAGCGTGGCGATGCCGTCTTCGAATTGGTAGGAGACCAGCTCAGTCATGACGAGATTCCTTGTTCTTGAAGTGCGCAGACGTTACCCAGCACCCGGGTTCAGGTAAAGCACGATGACCGACCAGCCGGTCACGCTTTGCGTCTCGACATGCGCTCGGACTGGAGCGCTCAGGCATCCGGATCGAACTCGGTCAACGCCTGTGGATGCAGGATCGACTGCAGCTCCGGATCGGCGATATGCAGGCCGAAGGAGCCATCCGGCAGCCCGCCGGAAATGCGATAGGGCGTGCCCTCCTCGTCCACGGTGATTCGCGCCAGATCCAGATAGCGGGGTGTGCAGCGCTCCTTCGCCGCGTTGCGCAGCACCACGACCCGCGGACGCAGCTGCAGCCGCTCGTGCTTTTCGACCACCACGGCCACTTCGCCGGTATGCAACTCCACCAGCGTGCCGACCGGGAAGGCACCGAGCCAGCGAATGAATTCACGCACCAGCTCCTCGTCGAACTGCACACCACTGGCACTGCGCAGGATCTCGAACGCCGACTGCACCGGCCGCGCGTAGTCGTAGGCGCGATGACTGGTGATGGCGTCGAACGCATCGACAATGGTGATGATGCGCGTCATGTACGAAATCTGCGCCGGCCCGGAGCCGAGCGGATAGCCCGTACCATCGAGCCGTTCGTGATGACCATAGGCGGCCTGCAGCGCCACCTCAGGCACACCCGGCTGCGCACTCAGCGCCTCCAGCCCGAACGCCGGATGCCGCTTGATCAGCTCGAATTCTTCCGCGGTGAGCTTGCCCGGCTTGTTGAGAATCTCGGGATCGATGCGCATCTTGCCGACGTCATGCAGCAGCCCGGCCATGCCCAGCAGCTGCAGCTTGTCATCCGGCAAGCCGAGATGGTTGCCGAAGCCCATCGCCATGATCGAAACGGACAGGCAATGCAGGCTGGTATAGAGGTCCTTGCTCTTCAGGCGGATCAGCCAGAGCATCGCGCTTTCATTGCGCAGCATGCTCGCCAGGTTGCGCTTGACCACGCCGTGGCAGGCGCGGGTGTCGATCACACGACCATGCTGCACATCGGCGAGAACCTGCTCGATCAGCCCGGCGCCATCCAGATAGGCCGCTCGGGCCTCTTCCACCTCACTGGCCAGCGCATGGCGCGATCGCTGCGGCGCCTTGCGCTGCCGTGGCGCCACGGCGGCGGCCGCTGCACCGTGCTGCAGCCGCACCCGCCGCGTGTCGTCGACATAGACGTACAGGCAGCGCTCGCGCACGGCACGCACTTCGTCGGGCGTGAGCAACGGAAAACCCTGGAAGGCGAAATTCGTTTCGCTCCATGGACGATCCAGCTCGCAGACGAACATGCCCAACTCAAGATTGGCCACGGCCACCCGGCGTCGGGTAGGTACCAACAAGGTATCGGGATGATTGCCTGACTCACCTGTCAGTCTCATGGGACAGCTTCGCTCCACTCGCTTTGCCTTCAACATAACCCAGGCGAGCGCCGAGGCTGCAGGTGAGTCTAGCGGAACGTGCAGCTCATCACCCGAGCGATGCGGATTTGTTAAGCACATGAATAAGTTAAAAAAGTTTTTGCCAAAGGGCATTCGTTCGATTACATTAGCGCGCCTCGACGGACATGAACCTCCGTCGATCCGGTGAGGTGTCCGAGCGGTTGAAGGAGCACGCCTGGAAAGTGTGTATACGAGAAATCGTATCGAGGGTTCGAATCCCTCCCTCACCGCCAGATTAGATTCAAGAAAAGCCCCCGACTTCATACGAAGCCGGGGGCTTTTTCGTTGCGCCTTCTTTACTGCCCAACCTGGCTCGATGCCGTGGACTTCCAGCGCATCGAAGCCTGCTGCCGGACGTCCGATGGCCGTTGTCAGCGACATTGTCCTGTAGCAACGTAGCTGCACCAGTCATGAGCAGCGAAACGTTCCCATGAACGATCTCTTCGATCTGCAGCGGTTTGTCGATGCGCAGCAGGATGTGTACGAACGGGCTCTGCAGGAACTGCGAGCCGGCCGCAAACGTACGCACTGGATGTGGTTCATCTTCCCGCAGTTGAGCGACCTGGGCCGTAGTGCCATGGCGCAGCGCTATGCCATTTCCGGGCGCGACGAGGCCCTTGCCTATTTGCAACACGCGCTGCTGGGGCCTCGCTTACAAGCCTGTACCGAAGCGATGCTCGCGCATGCAGGCGACAGCGCACTGCAGATTCTTGGCCGCCCGGACGATCTGAAGTTTCATTCCTGCATGACATTGTTCGCCTGCATCGCACCGGACCCGGCGTTGTTCGACAAGGCGCTGGAGGTGTTCTTTCGAGGCCAGCCGGACCCGGCCAGCCTCGAGCAGCTGAAGGCCTGAACGTTATCGCCTGCCTTGGTCCTGCTAGCGCTGACCGGCAGCACCGCCGGTCGGGTTCCCGCTGGTCGCGCCGCCAATGGCCGCTCCGCCGGTGCCGTTACCGTTACCTGTTCCGATTCCACCCGGCGGCGTGACGGCTCCCGGATTGGCGTTTCCATTGGCACCACTCGGCGTCACCGGCGCCCCGGTGGTTCCTTGAACCGGTGCGGTGCCAGTGCCGCCGGTCGACCGTCGCTCGTTGTCCTGGGCGCTCGGCAACCCGGTCCCTGCGGCCGAACCGGCATTGCCGGGTACGGCGGGACGCGGGTTGTAGGCATCGCTCTGAACGCCACCACGGTTGAGGGTCGGTGCAGGGCCCTGCGTGGTTGCCGGTTCGCGGATACGGTTGATATCGCGGCCGATCTGTTGGCGATTTTCCTCCATCTGGGCGCCCATTCGGTCGCGCTCCTGCTCGAGGGTCATGTCTCGCTCTTGTGCGTTCGCGGCAGCCGCAGCTGCGGATAGCAACAGTAACGTGGTCAGTTTTACGGTGTGCATGGGTGGTCTCTTGGGCAGTTCACTCAATAGGTGACAACCGAAGGCCACGCGCTGCTCAACGAGTGGGGGTGAGTTTCTGGTGTGAAACTTGCTGCGATTATTTCCCAGGGGTGAATGTCCGGCACGTCTCATTTCCGCAGCCGCAAAGAGGAAAACCGAGCGAGCCATTCCGTCACAACCTTCTGGTCGGGCAACAATCCGCTGCACACAAGAAGAAAAGGCCATGTCATGCTCAAGCAGAAGAAATTTCGGCAGGCGACTCTGATCGTCATCGCCACGGCAGTGATCCTGATACTGCCGAACCTGTCCCGTATATTCAGCTGAGCGCGCTACGGCGCGCCGCGAGGTAGCCAGATGCGCACGACCAGCCTCTTCGCCCTGCTCACCCTGAGCATGGCCGCTACCGCCGGCGGGATCGACCGTGACTCCGCGCTTCAGGCGCTGCAGCAGCCGGACGTCGTCTTGATCGACGTGCGTACGGCAGAGGAGTTTGCCGAGGGCGCCCTGCCCGGCGCCACCCGCATCGAGACCCCAGACCTGGCCCGCAATATCGAGGCTCTGGCACCCCGGAAGGACACGCCGGTGGTGCTCTACTGTCGCAGCGGCAGGCGCTCGTCCGCCGCCCAGGAAGTGCTCGAGAAGCTCGGTTACAGCCAGGTCATCAACGCCGGCGGTTACGACCAGCTCGCCAGCGCGCTGCAGCGGGACTGACGCAGAGCAGGCGTCGCAGGCCTCCGCCCGCCCACCGACCAGGGAACTTATGAGCAGCGAGGGCAACTGAAAAACGTGGCCTTCGCTGCATCATGCGCACCCCTATCGGAGGATATGGATGAACTGGGACGCCCTGCTCAACGAGACTCTCTGGATCAACCTGGCGATCGTGCTGGGCATCACCATCGTCAGCTATCTGGTCCTACGCGCCATCCTCGGGATCGTCACGCGGCGCCTCAACAAGCTGGCCACAGGGTCCAAGACCAAGTTTCTCGGCATCGCAGCTGAACTGCTTTCGCGCACCAGCAACCTGCTGATCCTGGCTTTCTCACTGCTCATCGCCCTGAAGACGGTCGAATTGTCGCCACGCTGGGAATCGACCATGTCCCATGGCTGGTTCATCGCCCTGGCGTTCCAGATCGCGCTGTGGATGGATACCGGCGTGCGCCTGTGGATGGAGAGCCTGACCCGCGACGGCAAGGCGCGTAATCCGGTGACCACCACCATCATCGGCATCATGATCCGCATCGTGGTCTGGACCATGATGCTGCTGTCGATCCTGGCCAACCTGGGCGTCGACATCACCGCCATGATCGCCAGCCTCGGCGTCGGCGGTATCGCCATCGCGCTGGCCGTGCAGACGCTGCTCAGCGACATCTTCGCCTCGCTATCCATCGGCGTGGACAAGCCCTTCGAGATCGGCGACTTCGTGGTGTTCGGCGAGGTGGCCGGCAACATCGAGCATATCGGCCTGAAGACCACCCGCATCCGCGCCCTGAGCGGCGAGCAGGTGGTGATCGCCAACGCTGACCTGCTGCGCCAGATCGTGCACAACTACAAGCGCATGAACACGCGGCGGATCGTCTTCAAGTTCGGCATCACCTACAACACGCCGACCGAGAAGGTGAAGGAAGTCGCCGCCCTGGTGAAACGCATCATCGAGGGCATCGAGGTGGCCAAGTTCGATCGCGCGCATTTCCTGGGGTTCGACGACAGCCAGTTGACCTTCGAAGTCGTCTACATCATGCAGGTATCGGACTACAACAAGTACATGGACACCCAGCAGGAGATCAACCTCGCCCTGCTGCAGGGTATTCGCGACATGGACGTGCAGTTCGCCTTCCCCACCCGCAGCATCGAGTTCATCGGTGGGCAACTGCCGGAAATCAATGTTGCCGGCGTGCCGCAGCAAAAGCCGGCAGCCAACCAGAACGCCGCCGACGCCGACACGCACATGCCTGGCGCTCGGCCGACCTGAGCCATGCCCATCGCCGCCGGTTGGCCGGCGGCGACACCTCGTCCCTTCGCTGCAGCGGCGCAAGCGCCTATGCTGAAGACGGAAGCTGTTCGAACCCAAAAGGATAAGACTCATGACGCTGCTCTGGTTGCTGGTTCTACTGCTCGGCATTGCCGTTCTCGCCCACCTGCGCGTATCGCCCCGTCTGGCGCTGGCGGTCGTCGCCACCTACCTGGTCTTCATGACCGCTGCCGACACCTCCGGGGTGGTGGTATTCCTGCTCTGGATCGCCCTGATCGCCATCGCGGTGCCACTGCTGGTCGCAGACGTGCGCCGCAAGTACTTCAGCGGCCCGATGTTCGACTGGTTCAAGAAGGTGCTGCCGCCGATTTCCGCCACCGAGCGCGACGCCATCGATGCCGGCACCGTCTGGTGGGACGGCGAGCTGTTCAGCGGTCGGCCGGACTGGGACACCCTGCTCGGCTATCCGAAGGCGCGCCTGACGGATGAAGAACAGGCCTTCCTCGACGGCCCTACCGAAACCCTCTGCGAACTGGTCAGCGAATGGGATATCGCCCAGCGCATGGACCTGCCGCCCGCCGCCTGGGACTACATCAAGGCCGAAGGCTTCTTTGCCCTGATCATCCCCAAGGAGTACGGCGGCAAGGGCTTCTCCGCCTACGCCCACTCGCAGATCGTGATGAAACTCGCCACCCGCAGCGGTGACCTGGCCAGCACCGTGATGGTGCCCAACTCTCTCGGCCCGGCCGAGCTGCTGATGCACTACGGCACCGATGAGCAACGCAACCACTACCTGCCGCGCCTGGCCAACGGTACCGACATTCCCTGCTTTGCCCTGACCGGCCCCTACGCGGGCAGCGATGCCGGTGCGATGAACGACAGCGGCGTGATCTGCCGCGGCCAATGGCAGGGCGAAGAAGTGCTCGGTCTGCGCCTGAACTGGGAGAAGCGCTACATCACCCTCGGGCCGGTCGCGACCCTGCTCGGCGTGGCCTTCAAGACCTACGACCCGGACCACTTGCTGGGCGATGAGGAAGAACTCGGCATCAGTCTGGCGCTGATCCCCACCGACACGCCCGGCGTCGAGATCGGCCGTCGCCATCTGCCACTGGGCGCTGCCTTCATGAACGGGCCGAACTGGGGCAAGGATGTCTTCGTGCCGCTGGAAGCCATCATCGGCGGCCGCGACATGATCGGCAAAGGCTGGATGATGTTGATGAACTGCCTGTCGGTCGGCCGCTCGATCTCGCTGCCGGCGACCGGCACCAGCGCGGCCAAGGTCTGCAGCTACGTGAGCGGCCGCTACGCGCAGGTCCGCGAGCAGTTCAACGTACCGCTCGCCGCCTTCGAAGGCATCCAGGAACCGCTGGCGCGCATCGGCGGTAACGCCTGGCTGATGGACGCGGCGCGCATCCTCACCGCCAATGCCGTCGACCTGGGCGAGAAGCCCTCGGTGCTGTCTGCCATTCTCAAGTACCACCTCACCGAGCGCGGCCGCGCCTGCATCACCGACGCCATGGACATCCACGGCGGCAAGGGCATCATCCTCGGGCCGAACAACTACCTCGGCCGGATGTGGCTGTCGGCGCCGATCTCGATCACCGTGGAGGGCGCGAACATCCTCTCGCGCAACCTGATGATCTTCGGCCAGGGCGCGATCCGCTGCCATCCGTTCGTGCTCAAGGAAATGGAGCTGGTCCACGAGCCCGATCGCGACGCTGCGGTGGTGAAGTTCGACGACCTGCTGATGCAGCATATCGGCTTCGCCGTCAGCAACACCGCCAGCACCCTGCTGCTGGGGCTGAGCTTCGGCCTGATGGGGCGAGTGCCCGGCACCGCCGTGACGCAGCCCTACTTCCGCGCGCTCAACCGCATCGCCGCAGCCTTCGCCATGCTCGCCGATCTGTCGATGATGCTGCTGGGCGGCGAGCTCAAGCGCCGCGAGCGGCTGTCTGCGCGCCTGGGCGACGTGCTCAGTCATCTCTACCTCGCCTCGGCTGCGCTCAAGCAGTTCCACGACCTCGGCCACCCGGCCGAACAAGAGCCGCTGCTGCGCTGGGCGCTGGAGGACTGCCTGGAGAAAGCCGAAAGCGCGCTGCAGGAAGTGCTGGCCAACTTCCCCAACCGCATTCTCGGGCACCTGCTGCATGCCCTGGTGTTCCCCTTCGGTGCACGGCATAAGGGGCCGTCCGACGTGCTGGATGCGGAAGTCGCCGCTCTGCTCGGCCGCCCCGAGGGCGATCCGGCGCTGGAACGCATCCTCGACGGCATGTATCGCCCGCAGGACCCCGAGCAGCCTCTGGGGGCGCTGAAGCATGCCTTCGACGCCCTGGCCGCCAGCCAGGGTGCGGCGAAGAAGCTGGCCAAGGCGATGAAAGGCGGCACGCTGCGGCCGTTGCCCGGCGAACATCCGATCGATGCAGCGCTGACCGCCGGCGCGCTCGATCCGGCCGAAGCCGAACAGCTGCGCATGGCCGAGCTGGCGCGCCGCAAGGTGATCGACGTGGATGACTTCGCCAAGGAAGAGCTGACGCTGGATGAAGGCCGGATTCGTTGATGGAGATTGGGGCGCGGGCACTACGTAGCATTCGCGTAGAGTGGGCTTCAGCCCACCAGCCCTCGCCACCGCTGCCGGTGGGCTGAAGCCCACCCTACACGAGGCGAACCGGACGCATGCGAGCGTTACATCAAGGCGGTCTCAAGTCATCGTAGGGCGGGCTTTAGCCCGCCACTGCCCCCCCACACCACGGCCGAAGGTGGGCTGAAGCCCACCCTACAGGCAGCCGCCCTCACCTTAATCCGCGTGCCGCCTTGGCCAGACCAGGCTGAAACGCGCCCCACCCAATGCGCTGTGGCCGACCTGCGAACGGCCGCCATGCCAGTAGACGATGCGCCGCACGATGGACAGGCCCAGCCCGTGTCCGCCTGACGCGCGGGTGCGACTGTCGTCCAGACGCAGGAATGGCGTGAAGACCTTCTCCCAATCCGCCTCCGGCACACCAGGACCGTCGTCGTCCACATCCAGCCGTGCCGTTTCCCCGCCGATGGCGAAGCTGACCCGCACCTGGCTTTCGGCATGGCGCATGGCATTGGTGATGAGGTTGCTCAGGGCACGGCGCAGGTACTGCGGCTCGGCGTCGGCCCAACCACTACCGTCCTCCGCCAGCACACACTCGCCACGCGCGACGCCAACAACCGGGCGCAACGGCGCCAGCTCGCCGATCACCTGATCGACCAGCGCACCCAGCTCCACGCGCTGGAAACTCAGGTTCGGCGAACCGCGTTCCAGCCGCGAATACACCAGCATCTCGTCCACCAGCGCATCGAGGTCGTCAATATCGCCATCCATGCCTTTCAGGTACTTGTCCCGGGCCTCGTCGGTCGGTGCCTCGGCGGTCATCTCCAGGCCGAAACGCAGCCGTGCCACCGGCGTACGCAGCTCATGGGCAACGGCGCTGACCATCTCCCGCTGCACCGCCAGCAAGCGCTGCAGGTGCTTGGCCATGCCATTGAAGGCCGCCGCCAGCCGCCCGACCGAGTCGGTGCCGACATCCGGCACGCGAGTTTCCAGATTGCCCGCGGCGATGCGCGTGGCCGCGCTTTCCAGCACGCTCAGGCGTTGCTCCAGCTGGCGCACCAGCAGGTAGACCGTCAGGCCGATCAACGACAGCCCGAGCACGCCGATCAGCACCAGCAGCTGCGGCGGATAGGGGTTCATCTGATGCAGCGGGCCGAGCTGCATGATCCAGCGTGTACCGGCAACGGCGGCGAACACGCGCACGGCATCACCGCCGCGGGCGAGCGCCATCACCGTATCGCCCTCGTCCAGTCGCCGACGCTGGTCATCATCGAGGTTGGCGCTGTCGCGGGTCAGCAGCTCCAGATTGAAGCCGAAGCCGCGCGCCCGCTTCAGCTCGGCAAGGCGCTGTGGCTGTTCGGCTTCGGGATAACGGATCAGCTCGTCGATCAGCAGATAGATGGTGGCGCGCGCCAGCTGCTCGCTGAGCTGCTCCACCTCGCCGGTAAGCACCAGCCGGTCCCGCGCGCTGACCAGACTGAACACCGTGGTGCTCTGCGGGCGGATCTGCTCGACCAGCACCTGCCCGCGCAGCAGGCGCGCCTCCAGGCTGCTTTCCAGGCTGACATCATCCAGCGTCCGCACCCGCAGCGGGATACCCAGCAGCCGCCCCCACAGGTTCGCCGCCTGACGCCGCTCGATGGGCGTCATGCTGCTCATGTTGTGCGCCATCAGACGGAAGGTGCCGCTGGCCAGGCGCTCGCGGTGATCGTCCGCGCGAAACTGGTTGAGCAGATGCAGCCCGCCGGCGCCGAGCAGCGCCACCAGCACCAGCACGCCGAGCATGCCGCCGTAGATGCGCAGAAAGATCGAGTTCATGGAAAGCGGCGCTACACCATCGCCACGGCAGCTTCGGACACGAACAGATAGCCCTTGCCACGCACCGTCTTGATCAGCCGCGGGTGATCCGGGTCATCACCGATCTTTGGCCGAATGCGCGAGATGCGCACATCGATGGAGCGGTCCTGGCCGTCGTACTCGATGCCGCGCAGCTCGGCGAAGATTTCTTCGCGCGAGAGAATTCGCCCGGGGTTGGAGGTCAGCAGCCAGAGCAAGTCGAACTCGGCGCCGGTCAGCTCGATCTGGTGCTCGCGCAGCCAGGCCTCGCGCAAGGCACTGTCGATCACCAGCGGGCCGAACTGCAGGCGCTTGGCATTGGACGGCGTTTCCGGCGGCTGACGGCGCAGCAAGGCGCGGATGCGCGCCAGCAACAGACGCGGCCGCACCGGCTTGCAGACATAGTCGTCGGCGCCGGTTTCCAGCCCCAGCACCTGATCCAGGTCGTCGGCCCGCGCGGTGAGCATGAGGATCGGGCCATCGTAGCGGTCACGCACCCGCCGGCAGATCGACAGGCCATCCTCCCCGGGTAGCATCAGGTCGAGCACCACCAGGTCCGGACGCTCCTCGATGATACGCTCGACCGCGCAGGCGCCGTCCGACTCGATCGACACCTCGAAGCCGCCGTTGCTGTGCAGATACTCCTGCGTCAACTCGGCCAGCCGTCGATCGTCCTCGACGATGAGAATCCGCCACGTCTCTTGTTCCATCCCCGCCCCCTGTCTACGCGTCAGGCCACAAACCGAACAGCGCGCATTGTACCCAACGCCCGGACGCGAACGATGCACAAAAAGCGGGCATCGGCAAACACAACATGTTGTGTCATTGACCATCATCAAAATATGCCCGGCGGCGCGTATTTCGTCGGCATTCAGCCAAGCGCCGGAGCCATGCGGGTTGCGGCCGGACGCCCAGCTTTCACCCACAAACCGCACACACCTTATCCACAGGTTATCCCGGCAGACTGCCTTGCATTGGCCTCGAGCCAGCATTATCTTGTCGCCCTTGCGCGCCGCAGGCCCTAGATGTTGGGCCTAGACGGGCCAAGTGACACAATCGAGACATTTTCGAGCGCTAGGCTATCGCCACGCGTCTCACTGCTCTGCAACACCGTCGGCAGCCTCAGGTCAAGCATTAATGCAAGCCTTCGACAGTCGTCTCCCTGACTTCAGGCGCAGAACCAGCAGCTGTGCTCTGACCCATAACAAAACACAACATATTGTGTTGACAGTTTTTCCAGCCTGACTATCCTTCCGGCAACGACTTAGCTCGTGAGCGGCCGAGTCAGGACTATTTTCCTTGCGATACCACCATGCGCCGCCATGCGGGGCAGGTTCATGCAATAACGACGCGAGGGCCGACCAGGCCTGCGCAGACAGACTCAGAACGCGATCAAAAAATAGAATCCGGAGCCCCCATGCAAAACCAATCCACTCGCGAGAACCCGCTGTCAGCCGATGCACCGGATCTGGCGGCTACCGCCCCGGGCCAGCTGCGCGTGATCAAGCGCAACGGTACCGTCGTCCCCTACACCGACGACAAGATCACCGTAGCCATCACCAAGGCCTTTCTCGCAGTGGAAGGTGGCAACGCTGCCGCTTCCTCGCGCATCCATGACACCGTCGCGCGCCTGACCGAGCAGGTCACCGCCACTTTCCGTCGTCGCATGCCTTCGGGCGGCACCATCCACATCGAGGAAATCCAGGACCAGGTCGAACTGGCCCTGATGCGCGCCGGCGAGCAGAAGGTCGCCCGTGACTACGTGATCTACCGCGAAGCCCAGGCCGCCAAGCGCAAGAGCGCCAGCGACAGCAGCGACATCGCCCAGCCGCACCCGAGCATCCGTGTTACCCGCGCCGATGGCAGCCAGCAGCCGCTGGACATGGGCCGCCTGCAGACCATCATTCGTGAAGCCTGCGAAGGCCTGGCCGAGGTCGACGGCGCGCTGATCGAGCGTGAAACCCTGAAGAACCTCTACGACGGCGTGGCCGAGAAGGACGTCAACACTGCCCTGGTGATGACTGCCCGCACCCTGGTCGAGCGCGAGCCGAACTACAGCCAGGTCACCGCGCGTCTGCTGATGGACACCCTGCGTGCCGAAGCCCTGGGCTTCCTCGGCGTAGCCGAGTCCGCCACGCACCACGAGATGGCCGATCTGTACGCCAAGGCCCTGCCGGCCTACATCGAGAAAGGCGTCGAGTTCGAACTGCTCGATTCCAAGCTCAAGAGCTACGACCTGGCCAAGCTGGGCGCCGCGCTGAACCACGAGCGCGACCAGCAGTTCACCTACCTCGGCCTGCAGACCCTCTACGACCGCTACTTCATTCACAAGAATGACGTGCGCTTCGAACTGCCGCAGATCTTCTTCATGCGCGTCGCCATGGGCCTGGCAATCGAGGAAGAGCAGAAGGAAGTGCGTGCCATCGAGTTCTACAACCTGCTATCGTCCTTCGACTACATGGCCTCGACGCCGACTCTGTTCAACGCCGGCACCCTGCGCCCGCAGCTGTCGTCCTGCTACCTGACCACCGTGCCGGACGATCTGGGCGGCATCTACGACGCCATCCGCGATAACGCCCTGCTCTCCAAGTTCGCCGGCGGCCTGGGCAACGACTGGACCCCGGTGCGCGCACTGGGCGCCTACATCAAGGGCACCAACGGCAAATCCCAGGGCGTCGTGCCCTTCCTGAAAGTGGTCAACGACACCGCCGTCGCGGTCAACCAGGGCGGCAAGCGCAAGGGCGCGGTCTGCGCCTACCTGGAAACCTGGCACCTGGACATCGAGGAATTCCTCGAGCTGCGCAAGAACACCGGTGACGACCGTCGCCGTACCCACGACATGAACACCGCGAACTGGATTCCGGACCTGTTCATGAAGCGCGTCTTCGACGACGGCCAGTGGACCCTGTTCTCCCCCTCCGACGTACCGGACCTGCACGACCTCACCGGCCGCGCCTTCGAGGAGCGTTACGAGTACTACGAGGAGCTGACCAAGTACGGCAAGATCAAGCTGTTCAAGACCCTGCCGGCCAAGGACCTGTGGCGCAAAATGCTCTCGATGCTGTTCGAGACCGGCCACCCGTGGCTGACCTTCAAGGACCCGTGCAACCTGCGCAGCCCGCAGCAGCACGTCGGCGTGGTGCACAGCTCCAACCTCTGCACCGAGATCACCCTGAACACCAACAAGGACGAGATCGCCGTCTGCAACCTGGGCTCGATCAACCTGGTCAACCACATCGTCGACGGCAAGCTGGACGCGGCCAAGCTGGAGCGCACCGTGCGCACCGCCGTGCGCATGCTCGATAACGTCATCGACATCAACTACTACAGCGTGCCGCAGGCGCAGAACGCCAACTTCAAGCACCGTCCGGTGGGCCTGGGCATCATGGGCTTCCAGGACGCCCTGTACCTGCAGCACATCGCCTACGGCTCCGATGCCGCCATCGACTTCGCCGACAAGTCCATGGAAGCCATCAGCTACTACGCCATCCAGGCCTCCTGTGACCTGGCCGACGAGCGCGGCGCCTACTCCAGCTTCGAAGGCTCGCTGTGGTCCAAGGGCATCCTGCCGCTGGATTCGCAGCAGATCCTCATCGAGGCCCGTGGCCAGAAGTACATCGACGTCGACCTGAGCGAATCCCTGGACTGGGCGCCGATCCGCGAGCGCGTCAAGAAAGGCATCCGCAACTCCAACATCATGGCCATCGCCCCGACCGCGACCATCTCCAACATCGTTGGCGTGTCGCAGTCCATCGAGCCGACGTACCAGAACCTGTACGTCAAATCGAACCTGTCCGGCGAGTTCACCGTGATCAACCCGTACCTGGTCCATGACCTCAAGGCTCGCGGCCTGTGGGATCCGGTGATGGTCAACGACCTCAAGTACTACGACGGCTCCGTACAGCAGATCGAGCGCATCCCGCAGGACCTGAAGGACCTGTACGCCACCGCCTTCGAAGTGGAAACCCGCTGGATCGTCGACGCCGCCAGCCGCCGTCAGAAGTGGATCGACCAGGCCCAGTCGCTGAACCTCTACATCGCCGGCGCCTCGGGCAAGAAGCTCGACGTGACCTACCGCATGGCCTGGTACCGTGGTCTGAAAACCACCTACTACCTCCGTGCCCTGGCCGCGACCAGCACCGAGAAGTCCACCATCAACACCGGCAAGCTGAATGCCGTGTCCAGTGGTGGCAGCGAGACGGCGAACTCCGCCAGCGCCGCGCCGGCTGCAGAGCCGAAGCCGGCTCCGGTGCCGCTGGCGTGCAGTATCGATAACCCCGACTGCGAAGCCTGCCAGTAATAGAAGTCGCGCGTAGCTGAGCGGCGTCTGCGGCGTTGGCCGCCAAACCGGACCCCATCACGTACAGCTGTACGCTCAGGGGTTCCGGCTCGGCAGCCGCCTAGCAGCCACTCGCTCAGCTCCACGCTCGCACCCTGTTGCAACAAGGAAACAGAACGGCCCGCTCCTGCTCGCCAGGAGCCCAAGGCCAACGCAGTGGCTACCGATCGAACAAGCCAGACGCCAACGCCGAACCAGTCCCCTCGCCCCTCCGGGGAGAGGGTTAGGGTGAGGGGCAACCCCACCAGACGATACAAAAGGCCCGACCTACCTCGGCCAAAACCAGACACCGCTTTTGCGTGCAAACCAAAAGCCACCCAAATACATCCGACCGGCCAAGCCCCGGTCCCCGATCAGGAGCAATCGCACATGCTGAGCTGGGACGAATTCGACGAAGAAGACACCACCACCGCCGCGCCGGCCACCGCTGCCGCGCAGCCGGCAAGCCAGGCCACCGCCAAGCTGGACAACGAAGCCGCCGGCTCCGTGGAAGAAGCCCGCGCCGTTGCCGCTGACGACTCCGACGCCATCGCCCGTGCCAAGCGCGCGCTGGACGAGCTGGACATCCGCGAAGGCCTCAACGAACTGGAGGGCGAAGCCGCCCGCGTGCGCGTCGACGAGAAGCGCATGATCAACGCCCGCGCCGACCTCAACCAGCTCGTCCCCTTCAAGTACGACTGGGCCTGGCAGAAGTATCTGGATGGTTGCGCCAACCACTGGATGCCGCAGGAAGTGAACATGAACGCCGACATTGCCCTGTGGAAGAGCAAGGACGGCCTCAGCGAAGACGAGCGCCGCATCGTCAAGCGCAACCTCGGCTTCTTCTCCACCGCCGACAGCCTGGTCGCCAACAACCTCGTGCTGGCCACCTACCGCCTGATCACCAACCCCGAGTGCCGCCAGTACATCCTGCGCCAGGCCTTCGAAGAGGCGATCCACACCCACGCCTACCAGTACTGCATCGAATCGCTGGGCATGGACGAAGGCGAGATCTTCAACATGTACCACGAGATCCCGAGCGTCGCGAAAAAGGCCAGCTGGGGCCTCAAGTACACCCGTTCCATCTCCGACCCGACCTTCCAGACCGGCACCCCAGAGACCGACAAGCAGTTCCTGCGCAACCTCATCGCCTACTACTGCGTACTCGAAGGCATCTTCTTCTACTGCGGCTTCACCCAGATCCTCTCCATGGGCCGCCGCAACAAGATGACCGGCACCGCCGAGCAGTTCCAGTACATCCTGCGCGACGAATCCATGCACCTGAACTTCGGCATCGACATGATCAACCAGATCAAGATCGAAAACCCGCACCTGTGGGACGCCGACATGAAGGACGAAGCGACCCAGATGATCCTCCAGGGCACCCAGCTGGAAATCGAATACGCCCGCGACACCATGCCCCGTGGCGTCCTCGGCATGAACGCCGCAATGATGGAGGACTACCTCAAGTTCATCGCCAACCGTCGTCTGACGCAGATCGGGTTGAAGGAAGAGTACCCAGGCACCACCAACCCGTTCCCGTGGATGAGCGAGATCATGGACCTCAAGAAGGAGAAGAACTTCTTCGAGACGCGGGTTATTGAATATCAGACGGGTGGGGCTTTGAGCTGGGATTGACTTAATCCATTACCACATACAGACGCAAAGGATGGCATGGGCCGATTCTAATCGGCCCTTAAAATCATGACAGAAGTCGCAATCACGTCCGAGCTTGAAAAGAAATATTCAAAAAAACAAATCGAAAAAGCCGGAGACATACTTGCAAGCTCTCCAGATATTGACTCAGAAGATTACAACCAGAGTATGGATGCGCTTTCCTACTGGCGGACGGCGCACGCTTCTGCATTAGAAAGCACCACTATCATGCTTAAACGGGTGTGTGATAAGCATGACCCGACAGCCCTGATAGCGAAGAGACTAAAACGGACACCTTCGATTATTTCTAAACTTCGGCGCCACGAGGGGATGAAGCTTAGAAACATGCAAGATATTGGCGGATGCCGCGCGGTCATCAGAAACAACAAGGTCCTTCACCGCATATACAAAGAAATCAACAGAGGCGGCGAACTAAAATACAAAAACTATATTATCAATCCAAAGGAAGATGGCTATAGAGGCATTCACATCATATGGCCTGTAAGCACAACCCATACGTCTTACAAAATAGAAATACAACTACGCAGCCGTACTCAGCATGCCTGGTCAACTGCCGTAGAGATTGTTGATCTATTTACCAATCAAAACCTAAAATCCAACGACGGAAAATACAACTGGAAAGAATTTTTCAAAGCAGCCAGTATTGAACTCGAAAAGCTAGAAAGCGGCACAGAATTATACGCCTGCGAAAGTTTAGAAACTTTCATAAGCTTATACCGCGACATGAAAATCAAAGAAAAATTTGATGAGTTCTCAAGGCTTGTCGAAAATTTAAACCCAACAAAGCAACTAAGACAGACGGGCGGCTACAACCTTCTAGTTCTCCACCGAGACACAAACAAACTAGAAATAACAAAATTTCCTGAAAAAGAGCTCAACACCGCGACCGCCGAGTACCTAAAATTAGAAAAAGAAAGCAAAAAAAGAAAGAAGACGGTTGTCGCCCTTATCTCTGTTGATTCGGTGCACAATTTAAAGCAAGCGTACCCTAACTATTTCGCCGACTCCCAGCACTTCATGGAGCTGCTACAGCAGATTGAGCTGGTAGCCGATGCACTTTACCCAAAAAACATATTTTATCGAATCCTAGCCGCCGCAGGGTTTGGTGAAATGAGCGATAGAGATATCAAGGAAAAACTAAAAAAACGCAGCACCTTTGAAAGTTAGCGAATAGCCTGGAAGTG